>CAIVCF010000153.1 GCA_903904335.1 uncultured Chitinophagaceae bacterium
GGATGCATTTAAAGGAATTATCATCCGATACGAAAAACTGACAAGAAACTGGTGGAGTATGCTCTGGTTGTGTATTACATCTATTTTTATCAGAAAATTAAAAGTTTAAACAAGTTCAATAATAATTTCAGCACACTGATCCGTAAAAAACTATTTATAGTTTAACTGATACTTGTTACTTTTAGAAAGTATTAATAAATAATTATGGGTGCATTTTGGTTAATCATTCTTATCATCGCCGCACTTGCCTTTTCAACAGGCGGTATCTTAATCGCGAAAATTTTTGTCAAAAAAACGACCAACCCGCAAAAGGGTCAGGCATATGAGTGCGGTATCCCCACAGAAGGCTCTCCATGGAATCAATTTAATGTGGGATATTATTTATTTGCATTGATATTTTTGATCTTTGATGTTGAACTGATCTTCATGTATCCCTGGGCAGTTGTGGTAAAACAGGTTGGCATGATGGCATTGGTTGAAATAGTTATTTTTCTTTTTATTTTGTTCATGGGATTTTTATATGCACATAAAAAAGGAGCATTAAAATGGATGTAAAGGATGCTGTTCAAACAAAACAACCCCAATTCCCCGGCGAAGTGTACGAAGCACCGGGCGGTGGTTTTATGACGGGAGCATTAAATGATGTGATCAATTGGGCACGTTCCAATTCTTTATGGCCATTAACTTTCGGAACAAGTTGCTGTGCTATTGAATTGATGTCAACTGCTTCCGCCAAATATGATTATTCAAGATTTGGTTTTGAAGTGGTGCGTGCCACACCAAGACAGGCAGACCTTATCATTGTTTCGGGAACTATCGTCAATAAGATGGCACCGGTTTTAAAACGTTTGTACTATCAAATGCCCGATCCGAAATATGTAATTGCAATGGGCGCCTGTGCTATCAGTGGCGGCCCGTTTTTTTATAATACCTATTCTGTTGTAAAAGGAGTAGATCATGTTATTCCTGTAGATGTTTATATTCCGGGATGTCCGCCAAGGCCCGAAGCTTTAATGCATTCGCTTATTACATTGCAGGAAAAAATAATGAGCGGCATGACAAGGGATCAGATCAGAAGACAGCATAACCCTGATTTATAAATATGATGACGAACGAAGAATTAAAGAACAAGATCAGCGAAATGCTTCCATCTGCTACTTATGAAGAAGGCGGCGAATGGTTGAATATATTTATTGCACCCGAAGAATTATTATCATTTGCAGAAAGGCTCCGGTATACAAAGGGCCTTGATTTCGATTCTTTATTTTGTCTTACCTGTGTTGACTGGAAAACGAATTTTACAATGGTGTATCATCTTACATCCACCATTCATTTCCATAATATCGTGGTGAAAGTAAAATTGGATCACAATAATCCTGCAATAGAAACAGTATGCAATATTTGGCGTACCGCAGAATTTTTAGAAAGAGAAGTATATGATCTGTTTGGTGTTCAATTTTTGAATCACCCCGATCTGAGAAGATTATTATTAACGGATGATTGGGTTGGATATCCATTACGAAAAGATTATGATGACCCTATCAATATGATCAAACTATAAAAACTAAAACACCATCAATAAAAAAATGTAAATCATTTTTGAAATTGATTTTTATAACTCATAAACAATGGTTGAAGAATTAGGTATAACGGCAGAAGGTGATCAGGTAATCAATATCGGTCCGCAACATCCGGCAACGCATGGTGTGCTGAATCTTGTTGTTACACTGAATGGGGAAACCATTAAAAAAGTAGAGCCACATCTGGGTTTTATTCATCGCTCTATTGAAAAGATGTGTGAGAGTTTATCTTACCGCCAATTCATTTATGTAACGAGCCGAATGGATTATTTGTCTTCTCACATCAACAATCATGCTTGTGCTTTATGTGTTGAAAAAGGTTTGCAGATCGAAGTGCCGCAACGTGGACAAGTGATCAGGGTCTTGATGGATGAATTAACAAGAATTGCTTCGCATTTATTATGGTGGGGTGCACAGGCAATGGATCTTGGTGCATTCACACCTTATTTCTATGCATTCCGTGAAAGAGAAACCATCACTACCATTATGGAAGAAACTTGTGGTGCCAGATTAACCATGAATTATATGGTTCCCGGCGGCGTGATGGTTGACCTTCATCCAAGCTTTCAACAAAAAGTAAAAGAGTTTATCACATTGATCAAATCAAAGATCGATGAGTATGATGAATTGGTGACCGGCAATATTATTTTTCAAAACAGAATGAAAGGCGTTGGATACTTAACTGCAGCCGATGCTGTTTCTTACGGCTGCACCGGACCAACTGCAAGAGGCAGCGGCGTTCATTGTGATGTAAGAAAAATATATCCTTACGAAGTATATGGCAAATTGCATTTTGATGAAGTACTTGAAACCGAGGGAGATTCTTTTGCCAGATATTTGGTGCGGATGAAAGAAATAAAACAATCGATCAGCATCATCGATCAATTAATTGATAATATTCCCGACGGAGATTTTCAGGCAAAAACAAAAGCAGTTTTAAAATTACCCAAAGGAGAATTTTATCAGAGAGTAGAAACAGCACGTGGCGAACTGGGTGTATATATTGTGAGTGAAGGTGGCACCACGCCGTACAGAATTAAATTCAGGTCGCCGGGATTTTCTAATTTATCAGCATTAGACCACATGGCCAAAGGCGGAAAATTAGGAGACCTTGTTGCAACAATGGGAACATTGGATCTGGTAATTCCGGATATTGATCGATAATAAATGCTAAATGTTGCATGAAAAACTTTTCATCTAACATTCAACATTAAAAATTTAAAATTAAAAGATGTTTAGTTTTCATGGCATAACAAGTTCTGTTCAAACATGGTTGAATAATACATTCAATCCAACCATTACGGTGATGATTGAAAGTGTGATCGTGATTCTGTTAGCCATTGCATTATTTGCTGCATTGGGTTTGGTATTGGTGATCATGGAAAGAAGGGTGGCCGCTTTCATGCAGATACGTTTAGGCCCAAACCGTGTGGGCCCATGGGGTTTATTGCAAAGCACTGCCGATACTTTAAAATTGATCATGAAAGAAGGGCTTACGCCCGATGGGGCAGATAAATTTTTATTTAACCTGGCACCTTTCATTGTTATGATTGTTGCCATGCTGATCCTTGCTCCCATTGGTTTTGCAAAAGACTTTCAAATATGGGATATCAATATCGGAGTGTTGTATTTATCAGCAATATCTTCTATTTCAGTGATCGGAATTTTAATGGCAGGTTGGGCAAGTAATAATAAATATTCGTTGATGGGAGCGATGCGTAGCGGTGCACAAATTGTAAGCTATGAATTATCTGCAGGCTTATCTGTTCTTTCTATTGTTGTACTGACCGGAAGTTTAAAGCTGAGTGATATTGTTGCTTCGCAGGAAAATGGTTGGTGGATATTCAAAGGACATATACCCGCCATCATTGCTTTCGTAATTTTTATCATTGCTGCAACTGCCGAAACCAATCGTGCACCATTTGATCTTGCAGAAGCAGAAAGTGAATTAACAGCAGGATTTCATACAGAATATTCAGGAATGAAATTCGCATTGTTTTTCCTGGCAGAATATATCAATATATTTATTGTTTGTGCCATCGGCGCTACTTTATTTTTTGGCGGATGGATGCCTTTTCATGTAGGAAGTTGGGAAGGGTTTAATCATATCATGGATTACATTCCTTCATCTGTGTGGTTCTTCGGAAAAACTTTCTTTTTGATCTTTGTGATCATGTGGTTCAGATGGACTTTTCCAAGATTAAGGATTGATCAATTATTGAATTTAGAATGGAAATATTTATTACCCATCAGCATGTTTAATTTATTGCTGATGACAATTATTGCAATCATGGGATGGCATTTTTGAGTAATGAATAAAAGTTGGGAATAAAAATAAAAATTAGTGTAGAAAATGTTTCTGAAAGATTATATAAAAGACGTTTACGGCGCCGTTAAATCATTGCTTACAGGTATGAGATTGACGGGATATTATTTTACACATCCCAAAGAAATTATAACACAGCAATATCCTGATAATCGCGATACTTTAAAAATGGCAGAACGTTTTCGCGGAGAAGTGGTGATGCTGCATGATGAAAATAATGAACATGCCTGTACCGGTTGTTCTGCCTGCGAATTAGCTTGTCCCAATGGAACAATTAAGATCATCAACAAATTTGATATTACTCCTGAAGGAAAAAAGAAAAAAGCGATAGACACTTTTGTATATCATCTGGAATTGTGTACGATGTGTAATTTATGTGTGATGGCTTGTCCGACCGATGCCATTAAAATGGCTCAAACATTTGAGCACAGTGTGTTTGACAGAAATAAACTGACAAAAAAATTAAATCACGACGGATCAAAATTGAGGGAGGGAGTAGAATAATGAATGCATCAGTAATTATATTTTATCTGATCTCTGCTTTTATTTTAACAGCAGGCATATTAGCAGTAACCACGCGGAAAATCTTTCGTTCTGCTATTTGGTTATTGTTTTCACTTATAGGCATTGCTGCATTGTATTTCTGGATGCAGATGGAATTTATTGCTGCTGTACAAATAATAGTGTATGTAGGTGGCATTGTGGTGCTGATCATTTTCTCTATTTTCCTTACGCAAAAATCCGGTGATGAAATGCCAAAGCCGTTGAAGAGCAGAACAATATTTGCCACACTCGCAGTTGTGTTCGGTTTCGCATTTACTTATAACCTGATTAGTGAATATGGATTTACAAGTTTGAATGCACAACCGCTTGAAGTAAAAGTTTCTGATATTGGTACACAAATGTTAAGTACCACCGAACATGGATTTGTTTTACCGTTTGAAGTAGTGAGTATTTTATTATTGGCGGCCATGATCGGCTGTATCGTTATTGCCATAAAAGTTAAACAGCAGGAGAAATGAATGAAATATCCATAACGCAAATTCTTTTTGTCAGCACGGCATTGTTCTTCATTGGCATGTATGGATTGTTTACACGCCGCAATATGATCACGATGCTGATGGCGATCGAATTGATATTGAACAGTGTGAACATTAATTTCGTTGCATTCAATAAATATTTATATCCGGGGAAATTGGATGGAGTGTTCTTTACCATTTTTGTGATCACCATTGCTGCTGCAGAAGCTGCTGTGGCAATCGCCATCATTATTAATTTATACAGAAGCCATCATTCCATTGATGTGGATGATGCAAGCGAATTGAAATATTAAAACGATGAACAACTATTCATATATAGCATTGATTCCTTTGTTGCCACTGGCAACTTTTTTGGTGCTTGGTTTATTTGGAAGAAAATATTTTAAGACTTTTTCAGGAACGATCGGAACAGCATCATTGCTGGCATCAACTGTATTGTCATTATACACTGCATACAATTATTTTTTTATTGACGGAAAAGTGAATGGGGTATTTCAAAAGATCATTGCATTAAAATATACCTGGCTTCAATTCTCTCCGAGCGTGTCGATCGATATGGGCATCATCCTCGATCCTATTTCTGTGATGATGATCGTAGTGGTTACATTCGTTTCTTTGATGGTGCATGTATTCAGTCTGGGTTATATGAAAGGCGAAGAACGTTTTGCAACTTATTATGCATTTCTTTCCTTGTTTACTTTTTCTATGCTTGGATTGGTTTTATCATCCAATATTTTTCAGATCTACATGTTTTGGGAACTGGTGGGCGTTTCATCATTCTTATTGATCGGATATTATTTCGAAAAACCATCTGCAGTGGCTGCAGCAAAAAAAGCGTTCATCGTTACGCGGTTTGCTGATCTTGGTTTTTTAATTGGCATTTTAATTTTAGCATTTTACAGCGGCACATTAGATTTTGGCGTGTTGATCGAAAGATTAACCTCAACTCAATCATCACAATATATCAGTATCACTTCTGCATCATTTCTCGGTGCATCGATGCTGACATGGGGATTGACATTGGTGTTTATCGGCGGTGCCGGTAAATCGGCCATGTTCCCATTACATATCTGGTTGCCCGATGCAATGGAAGGCCCAACACCTGTTTCAGCATTGATACATGCTGCCACAATGGTTGTTGCCGGTGTGTATTTGGTAGCAAGATTATTTCCCGTTTTCTCCATTGATGTAACCGCATTACAAATCGTTACTTATGTTGGAGCATTTTCTGCATTGCTTGCAGCGATCATTGCATGTACACAAACGGATATTAAAAGAGTGCTGGCTTATTCAACCATGTCGCAGATCGGTTACATGATGTTTGCATTGGGTGTTTCAAAATATGGTGGTGAAAATGGATTGGGTTATATGGCTTCCATGTTCCATTTATTTACACATGCTTTCTTTAAATCATTATTATTCCTTGGTGCAGGCGCTGTGATACATTTAGTGCACAGCAACGAAATGAAAGATATGGGCGGATTAAGGAAATTAATGCCGATAACACATATCACGTTCTTGATTGCATGTTTGGCTATCGCAGGTATTCCGCCGTTTGCAGGATTCTTTAGTAAGGAAGAAATTTTATTGGCTGCCTATCATTCCAACTATTTTGTGTATGGTATTGCCGTATTTACTTCGGGTCTTACCGCATTTTATATGTTCCGTTTGTATTATTCAATTTTCTGGAGCCGTGAGGCAGATGTGCATGATGCACATCATGGTGAAGGAACATTTTCTATGAAACTTCCGTTGATCATTCTTGGGGTTTGTGCTTTGGTTGCAGGTTTTGTTCCTATTGCATCATTAATTACTTCAGATGGTGCGGCACTGGAAACACATGTGGATATTAAATTTTCAGCACTGCCTGTTATTCTCGCTGTTTTGGGTATTGCGATGGCAACATTTTTATATAAAACAAAAAGCGACAGGGCTTCAAATGTTGCTGAAGGATTTGGTGGCTTGTACACAGCAGCGTACAAGAAATTTTATATTGATGAAATATATCTTTTCATTACCAAGAAAATTATTTTCAATCTGATCGGCAGACCAGCCGCATGGATCGATAAAAATATTGTAGATGGTTTCATGAATTTATTGGCAACAACGACAGGAAAAATTTCTGAACTGATCAAAGGATTTCAATCGGGCAAAGTGCAGAATTATACTTTGTATTTCTTTGGTGGCATTTTAGGATTGGCAGTGTTGTTTATTTATTTGTGGAAATAGAAAATTTGCAAATGAGAAGATGTGCAGATATGCAAATGTTGATTGCTGAATAAAAAATAAAGCGTACAAGTGTGCGACGCAAGAAAAGTTGAATAAAGATTAAAAGCCGGGTTTATAAAAATATAAAAAAATGAATTTATCGATTTTGATCATCTTGCCTTTGATTACCACTTTTGCAATTTTATTTGTGAAAGGGTTAAAGCAGGTAAGAACTGTTGCATTCATTGGATCGGCAGCACAATTCTTATTGTCGCTCGATTTGTTATTTGTTTATTGGAAAGAACGCGCAGCAGGAAATACAACGCAATTCTTATTTGATTTTGATTACACCTGGTTTGCACCATTGAATATTCATTATCATATTGGCGTTGATGGCATTTCTGTTGCGATGATCTTGTTAACTTCTTTTGTTGTGATTGCAGGTGTATTGGTTTCATGGGCACAGGAAACGTTGAACAAAGAATTTTTCTTTCTCTTATTATTTTTAAGTGTTGGTGCTTATGGTTATTTTATTTCGTTGGATATTTTTACTTTATTCTTCTTTTTAGAAGTGGCAGTAATACCAAAATTTTTATTGATCGGTATTTGGGGAAGCGGCAAAAAAGAATACAGCGCTATGAAATTGGCATTGATGCTGATGGGTGGATCAGGATTGGTTTTTGTGGGATTAGCAGGATTGTATTTTAATACAAATGCTAACGGTGCGCATAGTTTTGATTTGATTCAGATATCACAAATGCATATTAGTGTTGCAGCACAAAAATTATTTTTCCCCTTTGCGTTTGTAGGCTTTGGTATTTTCACTGCATTGTTTCCCTTTCATACATGGGTGCCTGATGGACACTCTTCCGCACCAACGGCAGCATCCATGTTCTTAGCAGGTATCTCCATGAAACTCGGTGGTTACGGCTGTTTGCGCGTTGCTACTTATTTAATGCCTGATGCAGCACATTATTATTCTTGGGTAATTATTTTATTGGCAACCATTGCTATTATCTACGGCGCATTTGCTACGATGATGCAGAAGGATCTGAAATACATCAATGCATATTCATCAGTTAGTCACTGCGGATTTGTTTTATTAGGAATAGGAATGCTAACGCAAACATCCATCACGGGCGCAGTATTACAAATGGTATCACATGGATTGATGACAGCACTTTTCTTCGCCGCCATTGGTATGATCTATAGCAGAACTCATACTAGAATGGTGGAACAATTGGGAGGGTTATTAAAAGTGATTCCATTCATCTCAACTGTATTTGTGATCGCAGGTTTATGTTCTTTGGGATTGCCCGGCTTTAGTGGATTTGTTGCAGAGATGACCGTGTTCATGGGCAGTTGGCAAAATCCTGATCAATGGTATCGGTTAGCAACAATATTAGCATGCGCATCGATTGTTGTTACGGCAGTTTATATTTTACGTGCAACCGGAAAAACAATTATGGGCCCGATTGCGGATCTTCATTATCATGGATTAACCGATGCAACATGGAATGAAAAATTAGCGACAGGCATTTTAATTATCGGCATAGTTGCTATTGGTGTTGCGCCGTTTTGGATCAATCAATTAATAACACCCGGCGCAGAATATATATTTCAACATTTGGGAAACGTGCTTAAATGAATATAGATTATGGGGACTGATTTTTTTATATTAATGAAACAGGAGTTCGTGCTGATTGCCATCATCTTTATTCTGCTTTTTATAAAAGTAGGGAGCAAGGATTGGAAGAATGAGAACATTCTTAATCTTGTAAATGTTTTATTGCTTTTCAATTTTGTGATTGGATTTTTCTGGAATGAAGATGGCATATTATTCAATGAAATGTTCAAGACCAATAAACTGATCATTACTGAAAAAAGTATTCTCAGTTTAGGAACTTACATTATTTCGTTGCAATCTTATTCATGGCTGAAGAACCATAAACATGTACTGGAGTTTTATATGTTGTTGCTTTCAACATTGGTTGGAATGTTCTTCATGATCTCTGCAGGAAATTTATTGATGTTTTATTTGGGATTGGAATTATCAACGATTCCGTTGGCTGCTCTTGCCAACTTTGATCTCGAAAAAAGAAAATCATCCGAAGCCGCTTTTAAATTAATTATCTCATCCGCTTTTTCATCAGGGTTATTATTGTTTGGGATTTCGTTGATGTACGGAACAACAGGAACACTGATATTTTCAGAACTCTCACAACATTTGGATGGTAATCCGTTACAAATATTCGCTTTCATTTTATTGATCGCAGGATTCTCATTTAAAATTTCTGTGGTGCCGTTTCATTTATGGACAGCCGATGTGTATGAAGGAGCACCGGTTGCTGTTACTTCTTATCTATCTGTTATTTCAAAAGGCGCAGTATTATTTGTTTTTGTTTCTGTTTTATATACAGTATTCAAACCATTGGCAGTAACATGGTATAATATTTTATTTGTTCTTTCGGTATTAACGATGATCACGGGTAATTTGTTTGCTATTCGTCAGAGTAACTTAAAACGATTCTTAGCATTTTCCTCCATTGCACAGGTTGGTTTTATTTTGATCGGTATTTCGGGTGCTTCACAAGCAGGAACTGCTTCGGTAATTTATTTTGTGTTGATCTATATCTTCTCCAATCTTGGTGCATTTGGCGTGATCAGTTTGGTAAGTGCATTAACCGGAAAAGAAAACATCGACGATTATAAAACGTTTTATAAGACCAATCCTTTGTTGTCATGGATTCTGGCCATCTCACTATTTTCATTGGCAGGTATTCCGCCAACAGCGGGATTTTTTGGTAAATTCTTTTTGTTGATGGCAGGTGCAGGGCAAGGAAATTATGTACTCATCACTATCGCAGCATTGAACATGATCGTTTCATTGTACTATTATTTAAAAGTGGTGAAAGCCATTTTTATGGATGAGAATGAAACACCGATCGAGAAAATAGCGATACCTGCATCACCTAAATTAGCTTTGTTTATTTGCATCGCAGGCATTGTATTAACCGGATTGATGAGTTATATATACGAATACATTTTCTCATTGACCAGTGCTTTCTAACTTCAAACTAATAACTTATTATGGCCATCAATCAAAATCATACAACAGAAGAATTGAATGGTGTTAAATGTGCCATTGTTGAAAAAAACGTTTCGAAAGGACGTACTGAATTTTTAAAACAATTATTAGAATACAATAGATATTCTGTTGAAGTTGCAGCAAGCCCTGCGCCAAAAGCTGCAGCAGTAAAGCCTTTGGCAGAGGGAGAAATTGCGCCGCCTGCAGAACCTCAGCTTCCCGAAACATTTACAGTAGGTGTTACGGATATGATGTTTAATCCTATCAATGCCATCTTCGGGAGATTATTGCATACGCAGCACGGTGAGATCGTAACACTTGCATACTGGCATCAGAAAGAAAAAATTTCTCATGATGAAGTGCCTTATTTTGAAAATAAGATTTGATGCAATTAACTTACTTGTTTTATAAAAAATAAAAAGAAACTCCATTCGAAGTTCCTTTTTCGTATTCCCTTGATGCGGGCAGCCTGAATGTGATGAACTGTCTTTTATAATAAAGACAATGCAACAAAGGCCAAAATAATAATTGTAACAATGATTTTCATAACAGAAGTTTGTCAGGTTATATAATTGAAATTCCTTTTCAACAATGAAATCAGTACCTGATACGGAGTAAAAAAGAGGGTTAGTACATCTAAAACGGCGTTACTTACATTTTATTGTATAAAAAAGGAATCCTTTTTGGAGGATTCCTTTTTATCATCTATACATATTGCAATCGTTAAAGGCCTTTGAGTGTTAAGAGACGATCCCATTTGCTTATTCTTGCTTCTTCTGACTGATGCATGAATTTTTCTGCTAGTGCCGGATCTTTTGCTTTAATGACATTAAACCTGTTTTCATGGTACATGAAATCGCTTAACGGCATCGTTGCTTCTTTTGAATCGATCACAAAACGTTGCCCTTTTTCTTTTAAAGGATTGTAATGGAACAATGGCCAGTAACCGGATTTAACCGCGAAATCCTGTTCTTCAGCACCATGTGCCATATCAATTCCGTGAGCAATACAATGTGCGTATGCAATGATTAAAGATGGACCGGGGAATGCTTCTGCTTCGAGAATGGTTCTGATAGTATGTGCATCATTACCACCCATTGCAATTTGGGCAACATAAGCTGTACCATGTGCAATAGCTTGTAATGCCAGATCTTTTTTACCCGTTGTTTTACCATTCACAGAGAATTTTGCACTTGAACCTAACGGTGTTGATTTTGATTTTTGTCCGCCGGTATTGGAATACACTTCTGTATCCAAGACCATGATATTTACATTTTCACCGGTAGATAAAACGTGATCCAATCCACCGTAACCGATATCATAAGCCCAGCCGTCACCACCAATGATCCAAACAGATTTTTCTGCAAGAAAATCTGCCAAATGATATAAGTTATGCGCACCAATAGATCTTTGTCCGCGTAAACGGTGTTTCAATTCTTTGATCAATTCATGTTTCACATGAATCTCAGATTCAGTTGTTTCAGGAGAATTTAGAATAGTATCCACCAATTCATCACCAACAACATGTCTTAACTCATTCAATAACGAGATGGCAGCAACTCTTTTTTGATCATTAGCCATCTTAATGCCTAATCCAAATTCTGCATTGTCTTCAAACAATGAATTTGCCCAGGCCGGTCCAACACCTTCTTTATTTTTTGCCCATGGCGTTGTTGGTAAGTTACCTCCAAAGATGGATGAACAACCAGTAGCATTGGCAACGATCATTCTTTCACCGAATAATTGTGTCAATAATTTTAAATAGGGCGTTTCTCCGCAACCTGAACAAGCACCTGAGAATTCAAATAATGGTTGGAAGAATTGTGAACCTTTTACTGTACTGCGATTGATTCTTGAACGATCAATTTCGGGAATAGATAAAAAGAAATCCCAATTTTGTTTTTCTGCTTCCTGAAAAGGTGTTTTATCAAACATGTTGATGGCTTTGTGCCCGGGATCTGTCTTGCTTGTCATCGGACAGAATTCAACGCATAAAGTACAACCGGTACAATCTTCTGTTGAAACCTGCAATGTATAAGCTTCTTTTGTTTTATCCCATTCTTTACCGATCGGGTCAACATGTTTAAATGAAGCAGGTGCTCCGATTAATAATTCTTTGTCGTAAACTTTAGGACGGATTGCTGCGTGCGGGCAAATCATAAAACATTTACCGCATTGTGTACACAAATCAGCATCCCAAACGGGAACCGCATCTGCAATATTCCTCTTTTCATATTTTGTTGTTCCTGAAGGGAAAGTTCCATCAATAGGCATTGCACTCACCGGAAGATCATCTCCGTTGCCGGAAATAATTCTTCCTAAAACATCTTTTACAAAATCAGGAGAATTATTTGGAACAACATCATCCAGCGGAATATCTCCAACTTTTAAATTCTTATAATCTATTTCATATAGATTGGCTAATGTTTTATCTACTGCTTCATAATTTTTCTGTACAACCGCTTCTCCTTTTTTCCAATAAGATTCGTAGATCGCTTCTTTGATCTTTTCGATCGCTTCTTCTCTTGGTAACACATTGCTGATGGCAAAGAAACAAGTTTGCAAAATTGTATTGATGCGATTGCCCATACCGGCTTCTTTTGCTACTGTGTAAGCGTTGATGGCATAGAATTTCAGATGTTTTTCAATAATCTCTTGTTGTATCTTTCTTGGCAGCATACCCCATACCTTATCTTTCTCGTAAGGAGCATTCAATAAGAATGTTGCACCGTATTCTGCTTCTTTTAAAATATCGTACTTCATCAGATAATTAAAATGATGGCAGGCAATAAAGTTAGCAGACTGAACCAAGTAAGTAGAACGGATCGGTTTTTCTCCGAAACGTAAATGTGATGCAGTAAGAGAACCTGATTTTTTAGAATCATACACAAAATAGCCCTGTACAAAGAAATCAGTTTTATCTCCAATGATCTTGATTGAATTTTTATTTGCACTCACGGTACCATCTGCACCTAATCCAAAAAACAATCCGCGGAATTTGTGCTGAGAATCAAGATTAAAAGTTTTATCATACCATAAACTCAAATGCGTAACATCATCATCTATGCCAATGGTAAAGTGATTCTTTGGATGTTTTTGTTTCAGTTCTTTGAAAACACCTTTTACCATTGCAGGAGTGAATTCTTTAGAGGATAAACCGTACCGTCCGCCAATTACATGAGCATGGTGGTTTTCCTGAGATTCGTTCAATGCATTTACAACATCCATGTATAAGGGTTCGGCCATACTGGTTGGTTCTTTACAACGATCCAGAACGGCGATACTTACAACAGATTTTGGTAATGCTTTAATAAAATGAGGAACTGAGAAAGGACGGAATAAACGAACATTGATCATTCCCACTCTCTTTCCTTCTGAATTCAGATAATCAACTGTTTCCTGGACAGCACATGCACCTGAGCCCATGATAATAATTACACGGTCAGGATGTTCGTGTCCGTAATAATCGAATAATTTATATTTTCTTCCTGTTAATGCTGCGAATTTATCCATTGTTTCTTCAACAATACCAGGCACTTTATCATAAAAAGTATTGGCAGCTTCACGGTTCTGGAAAAATACATCAGGATTTTGTGCGGTACCACGGATAGAAGGATTATCGGGAGATAAACTTCTGTCGCGGTGTGCGTTTACAAGATCCATATCAACCATTTCAGATATCACATCATCAGGGATAACGTTCACCTGAGATAATTCATGAGAAGTTCTGAATCCGTCGAAAATATTTAAGAAAGGGATTCTTGCTTTTAATGTTGCAGCCTGAGCGATCAATGCCATATCCATTGCTTCCTGTGCAGTATTTCCAAACAACATGGAAAATCCGGTAGCGCGAACAGCCATTACATCGCTATGATCTCCAAAGATGGATAAAGCATGTGTAGCCAATGTTCTTGCCGCAATATGAAAAACAGCAGGAGTTAGCTCGCCGGCAATTTTATACATGTTTGGAATCATCAGTAACAATCCCTGCGAAGAAGTAAAAGTAGAAGCCAGAGCGCCTCCATGTAATGCGCCGTGTATGGCGCCTGCAGCACCGGCTTCACTTTGCATTTCCATTATCCTTGGGATCTGGCCAAAAATATTTTTTATACCTTTTGCACTCCACTCATCGGTCCATTCACTCATTGATGAAGAAGGCGTAATAGGATAAATGGCACAAACTTCACTTGTTTTGTAAGCAACATAAGCAGCAGCTTCATTCCCATCCATGATTTCTAAAGAATGGTTGTCTTCTGTTATAGAAGCTTCTAATTGTGGTTTAATTGATGTTTCCATGATATTAATATTATTACGGTAAGAAATATTGAGAACACGAAAGTAGTTGGATGGGGAAGTGGAAAAAATGACGGAAATCAGTTACTTATTGTAAATAAAGGTTTTTATAAATAGACTTAAGCTGCGATATTATCGGTAAAATCTAAGGGCAAACTCCCGTTCTTTCTGTATTCTAATATCAATTCTGTTTATCTTTATCGCTCTGAAAATTATCTTTATAGCTAATACTTATGTCGATGCTCAAAAAAATTCTGTTTTATTTTTCTGTATTGTTATTAGCAGCTGCCTGTACAGCTAAAAAAGAAGAGGTTAAACAAAACACGGGACCGCAGGCTGCAATTGTTGATGTAATCATAGCATCCGGCAGTTCGGTAAGCAGCATTGTAGAAGCAAACGGTTCTGTTGTGGCAAATGAGTATGTTGAACTACATCCTGAAATAAGCGGACGCCTGATTTTTTTAAATGTTCCGGAAGGAAAAACGGTTCAACAAGGAACAATTATAGCCCGAATCAATGACGCCGATCTTCAGGCACAATTGCTGAAAGAAAAAGTAGGTCTGGATTTAGCAATAAAAACAGAAGAACGTTTAAGAAAACTATTATTGGTAAACGGGGTTAATCAGGCAGATTATGATGCTGCAAAAACCGCTATAGACAGCTACAAAGCTGATATCGCTTATACTGAAGCAATGATCGATAAAACAGTCATCAGAGCCCCTTTTTCCGGTACAGTTGGATTACGTCAGGTAAGTACGGGAGCCTATCTTACACCGGCATCCCTGATTGCAACAATCCAGCAAAATACAAAAATGAAAGTTGACTTCACTATCCCGGAAGCATATAGTAAAGAAATAAAAGTAGGCGCAACAATAGACATTGAAACTTCGGATCTGAAAGGAACTAAAAGAAAAGCAACGATTATCGCGATAGAGCCACAGATCAATGTGACCACACGTAATTTAAAGGTGAGAGCTATTATTGACAGCGAAGGGATCAATCCCGGAACATTTGTGAAAGTGTACGTGGCATCCAATACAGATGCAAAAGCTATTATGGTTCCAACCGGTTGTATTATTCCTGATGATAAGAACAAACAGTTGGTGCTTGTAAAATCCGGCAAAGCAAATTTTGTTAATGTTGAAACGGGAGTACGTCAAGCTGATAATATTGAAATTACCAAAGGAGTAAATGTAGGTGATACTGTTATTGTTACAGGCCTATTGTTTACAAGACCAAAGAGCCCGGTAAAAATCAGATCTGTAAAAACACTTGAACAATTAAGTAAATAAGAATACATCAAAAAAAATTTCCTGTACCAATAGAACTGACAGAGCCTCATGAATATTTCCGAATTATCATTAAAGCGTCCGGTATTAGCTACAGTAATGAACCTGGGCATTATTTTATTTGGTGTTGTGGGTTTTACGTTTCTGGCAGTACGCGATTATCCCGCAATTGATCCGCCGGTAATAAGTGTTGCTACCAGTTATACAGGCGCTAATTCTGATATTATTGAAAGCCAAATTACAGAGCCTTTAGAAAAACAAATCAATGGTATCCCGGGAATACGAACCATCACTTCTTCCAGTACGTTAGGCGGAAGTAATATTACTGTTGAATTTAACTTGGGAGTTGATCTGGAAGCTGCCGCCAGTGACGTGCGAGATAAAGTTGGACAAGCATTAAGAAGTTTACCTCAGGATATTGATGCGCCGCCAGTTGTATCAAAAGCCGATGCAAACAGTGACCCAATTATTGTAATTGCAGTACAAAGTCATACCAAAAGTTTATTACAGCTGAGTGATTATGCAGAAAATGTATTACAACAGCAATTGCAGACAATCAAAGATGTGAGCAGCGTTGGCATATTCGGTCAAAAGCGTTACAGTATGCGCATTTGGCTTAATCCGGATAAAATGAATTCTTATGGTATCGCATTCAATGATATCAGCACTTCTCTCAATAATGAAAACATAGAATTACCTCCCGGAAAGATTTATGGAAACAATACGGAATTAATTATTCGTGCTTTGGGTCGGTTCACAACAGAACAACAATTCAGAGATTTAATTATAAAACAAGATGCAAACGGAATCGTTCGATTAAGTGATATCGCCCGTGTTGAATTGGGTCCCGAGCAAATAGAACAATCCTGGAAACTAAATGGCTTGCATGCGGTTGGTTTAGCGATCACGCCTCAACCGGGAGCAAATAATATTGAAATCGCTGATGAATTTTACAGAAGACTTGATCAAATTAAAAAAGCAAATAAATCGGATATTGAATTTAACGTGGTAATTGATAACACTATCAATATCCGCAAATCTTTAAATGAAGTAAAAGAAACATTATTTATTGCATTCGGTTTAGTTGTTTTGGTTATCTTTTTATTTTTCCGTAACTGGCTTATTGCACTACGTCCATTAATTGATATTCCTATTTCATTAGTGGCTACATTCTTTGTAATGTATCTATCAGGCTTCTCCATAAATATTTTGACTTTATTAGGAATCGTATTGGCAACAGGTTTGGTGGTAGATGACGGTATTGTTGTTACTGAGAATATCTTCAGAAAATTAGAAGAAGGATTGCCTATTCGCAAAGCCGCATTGGAAGGAAGTAAGGAAATATTTTTTGCGGTGGTTTCAACTTCCATCACATTAGCCGTTGTGTTTTTGCCTGTGATATTTTTACAGGGATTTGTGGGAAGATTATTCCGTGAGTTTGGTGTAACACTTGCGGCGGCTGTTTTGATTTCTGCTTTTGTATCATTAACCATTACACCTGTATTAAACGTTTACCTCAGTTCCAAGAATGCACATGAAGGTTGGTTTTATAAAGCAACAGAACCATTCTTTACCGGAATGGAAAGCGGTTATAAAAAATTATTGATCGGTTTTATGAAAGTGAGATGGGTGGCATGGTTAATTATATTGGCTTGTGTGGGTATCATTTGGTTTGTGATGCGAAACATTCAAAGCGAATTAGCTCCTTTGGAAGACAGGAGCAGCATCCGTTTTACAGTAACAGCAGCAGAAGGTGTTAGTTATCCTTATATGCAAAACATGGCAGATAAGATCAGCAATTATTTAATGGATTCTGTTCCTGAGAGAGAGTATGTTTATATGAGAACACCTGCCGGGTATGGCGGATCTGCTTCAGGAATGAATACAGCACAACCACGTGTAGGATTGGTAGACCCTCAATTTCGAAAAAGATCACAAATGGAGATCACAGCTGATCTTCAAAAAAAATTAAATCGATTTAATGATGCAAGAATATTTGCTATACAGGAACAAACTATTTCAGTTGGGTTAAGTTCAAGAGGCGCTTTGCCGATTCAATTTATTTTACAGAATCAGGATCTGAATAAGTTGAAACAAATCATTCCTAAATTTTTGGATGAGGCAAGAAAAGATAAAACATTCTCGAATGTTGATGTGAATCTTAAATTCACCAGACCTGAAGTTCAATTAACAGTTGACAGGATAAAAGTGAAAGACCTCGGGCTTTCTACTGCAGATGTCGTATCAGCACTTCAATCTGCTTACAGCGGCGGGCGTATGGCTTATTTTATCATGAATGGTTATCAGTATCAGGTAATAGCGCAGGTAGAAAGAGAAAATCGTAACACACCGTTCGATATTAAAACGTTGTATGTAAGAAATAAGAATGGCGATAATATTCCGCTCGATGCTGTTGTGCATTTGGATGAAGCAAGTAGCCCTTCCACTTTATACCATTTTAACAGATATAAAGCTGCTACCATTTCTGCATCTTTAGCTGAAGGAAAGACGATCGGAGATGGTATTAAAGCCATGCGTGCCATTGCAAACAAATTAACTGATGAAAGTTTTCAAACATCGTTAAGTGGTCCTTCGCGTGATTATGATGAAAGTGCTTCTAATATCATGTTTGCATTTATTCTGGCATTGTTATTAATTTATTTGGTATTAGCCGGGCAGTTTGAAAGTTTTCTCGATCCGCTTACCATCATGCTTACAGTTCCGTTGGCATTGGCAGGAGCTTTATTAAGTTTATATGTATTTCATCAAACATTAAATATTCTTTCAGAGATCGGAATGATCATGCTGATCGGGTTGGTAACCAAAAACGGAATTTTAATTGTTGAATTCGCCAAACAAAAACGCGAGTTCGGCTATAAAAAAATGGATGCCATTATTGAAGCTGCCGCACAAAGATTACGTCCCATTTTAATGACAAGCCTTGCCACATCATTAGGCGCCTTGCCCATTGCTTTAAGTATCGGTGCTGCAAGTACCAGCCGTATCCCTTTGGGTATTGTTGTTGTTGGCGGATTATTGTTCTCATTGATACTTACTTTGTTTGTTATTCCGGCGGTGTACACATACATCAGCGGAAAACATAAAGCACATGAAACAGAAATAACCGAATAAACTGAAAGCGGCAATTGCCGCTTTTTTTGTGCATGAGAAACATCAGCTTTTGAGTTTGATATATCAATAACTTTGTTCTCTAAATATTTTGTGATGAATGCATCCAACGATCCGATAGCAAATATCAGGATAGATTATAAATTAAAATCTCTAAGCGAAGAAGATACAGCTGACAATGCATACGAACAATTTTCGAAATGGTGGAGCGAGGCCAGAAACAGTCACCTGCACGAAATAAACGCCATGACATTGGCAACTGCCGATAAGAATGGAACACCCTCTGCACGCATTGTTTTATTAAAAGGATACGATGCAAGAGGATTTATTTTCTTTACCAATTACAATAGTGCAAAAGGAAATGAACTGGAAGAAAATCCGAAAGCATCATTATTATTTTTTTGGAAAGAATTGGAAAGGCAGATTCGTATCGATGGTACTGTTGAAAAAATTTCAGCATTGGAAAGCGATATTTATTTTAAATCTCGCCCGGCCGGAAGTCGAATCGGTGCATGGGCTTCTCCTCAAAGTACTGTGATTGAAAACAGAAAAGTAATCGAAGAAAATTTCCTGAAATATGAAGAACAATTCGGTACAGAAAATATTCCGCGACCTGAACATTGGGGCGGTTATTTAGTAAAGCCAAATAAATTAGAATTCTGGCAGGGCCGCAGCAGCAGGTTGCATGACCGTATTCAATATACTTTGCAAACGGATGGTAATTGGAAAAGAGAAAGATTGGCGCCGTAATTTTTTTATTAAACAAAAAGCCGCAACTAATTTATAATTGCGGCTTTTTTAAAAATTATTTTTCTATCATTTTCTCTTCATCACTTTCTCTACAGCATCAACAATATTAGGTGCATCCAATCCATACTTGGTTAACAATTGTGCCGGTGTTCCGCTTTCTCCAAAAGTATCTTTTGTTCCAACGTATTCGATCGGTATCGGAAAATGTGTTGCAGCAACCTGCGCAATACTATCGCCTAATCCACCAATGATATTATGTTCTTCAACGGTAACCGCACATTTTGTTTTGGTGATGGATTTAATGATGGCATCAACATCCAATGGTTTAATTGTATGAATGTTTATCAATTCAACACTTACTCCTTTTTCTTCTAAAATTCTTCCTGCTTCAATGGCTTTCCAAACCATGTGACCACAGGCAAAAATAGAAACATCTGTTCCTGTACTTAACTGCTGTGCTTTACCAATTACAAAATCGCTTCCATCTTCTTTGGTAAAGTTGGGCCATTTTGGTCTGCCGAAACGTAAGTACACAGGACCTTCATATGATGCGATTGCTTTTGTTGCTGCTTTTGTTTGATTAAAATCACAGGGCACAATCACTGTCATGCCTGGTAACATTTTCATCAAACCGATGTCTTCTAATATTTGATGTGTAGCGCCATCTTCTCCCAATGTTAATCCTGCATGCGATGCACAGATCTTTACATTTTTATTGCTGTAAGCAACGCTTTGGCGTATCTGATCATACACACGCCCGGTGCTGAAATTTGCAAATGTGGTTGTATAAGGAATTTTTCCACCTATTGTCAATCCTGCTGCAATACCGATCATGTTTGCTTCTGCTATGCCGCACTGAATAAAACGTTCCGGGAATTCTTTAATAAACGGAGCGATCTTCATGGAACCAGCTAGATCAGCAGTAAGAATAACAACGTTTGGATTTTCTTTTCCTAATTCATAGGCGCCCTCTCCAAAACCGGCACGTGTTTCTTTTTCGTTGAGTACCTGAATGTCTTTCAGTTTCATATTAATGATTGATAATAAAATTGCTGCAAAGTAAAGGAAAACGAATGAGTATTTAGACTGAATTAATAAGCCAATACTTGATCTTAATAAAGGGTTACCAGCCATTGAAAGACCGGCAACTCTTTAAAAGTTTATGTTGTTACCACATCAATATCTTTTACATTTCCTGTTCTTTTTAAAACACCCCATGATTGTAATTCTCCTTTAATCGCTCTTCTGTAAGAGCGGAAAAGAACGATCATCATCAACCATCTGTAAATTAATCGTTGTGGAATAAGCCAGAATAATTTCCATGCTTTTTCTTTTTCAAATGCAAATGCTAATCCGGCAATTAAGCTGTCAATCAATAAGAAAATAAGGTAGTAGATCCCTATTTTCCCTCTGCTGTCAGTAAACAATCCGAAGAACATAAAGAAATCGCCGATCGGACTGAATAATGGAATGATGTATTTGAATAATAATATATCAGGCAATGCGATCCAACCCAAGCCTTTATATTTATTAACGAACAAAGCATCTTTATGTTTCCAAAAAGTTTGCATCACACCAAATGTCCAGCGGAAACGTTGCTTGAAAAATTGTTTCAGCGTTTCCGGTGCTTCAGTGTAAGCCATTGCTTTTGGTTCGTTCGCAATAACATAACCGATCCTTAAAATCCTGATCGTGATATCACAATCTTCCGCCAATGTATCGGTTGTAAAACCGCCTGCAAGCATCAATGCTTCTTTTTTAAATGCGCCGATAGCACCCGGAATCACCGTAATGGCATTTGGGTATGCAAAACCTTTTCTGTCAAAATTCTGGCTCGTTGTGTATTCAATGCTTTGCCATTTGGTAAGCATATTCACTTCATTGCCCACTTTCACAGAACCCGCAACAGCACCCACTTTCGGATCGGCAAAATTTTTCATCAACTTACTTACCGCATCGGGTAGTAATTTTGTATCGGCATCAATACAAACAACATAATCTGCTGCTGTTTTTGCAATACCATAATTTAATGCAGAAGCTTTACCGCCATTGGGCTTTGTAAATATTTTTATTTTGGGATGATTTTCAAAAGCCGCTTTTACAATTTCAAAAGTTTTATCCGAACTGCCATCATCTACAAAAATGATATCGAAAAAAGGATAATCACAACGTAATAAATTTTGTAAAGAACTTACTGCATTTACTTCTTCATTAAATGCAGGAACAATAATGGACACTGCAGGTGGATTTTCCAACACCATATTTTCCAGTAATATTTCTTTCCTTTTTTGTTTAAAAGCAAAAAAGCCCAACACCAATATTCTTACTGCACCCAGTATCAGAAAAACAATAAAGAGTGCATATAAAAAATGACCGAGTAAATAACCGCTTTCGGCAACGAAATAATTAAAACGAAGCAAATTATACTCCATTCCACTATCTACCACCGGCATAATATCTTCAGGTTTTTTGTGCAACAATTCTGCAACGGTTATAAACTGATAACCCTTTCCCTGAAAATAACGGATGATCTTTCCGGTAGCTTCTACTGTTGCTTTTCGGTTCCCGCCTGCATCGTGTAATAAAATAATATTGGCACTGTCATCATTGCTTAAATGATAGTTATAAATATTAACTACTCTGTTAAAAATAGTGTCGGCATTAAAGTTCGGAACTTCTCCCTGCAGCCAGTCTTCGGGATCGATGCTTTCACCGATGGTAATATAATTTCTTGTCCTGCTTAATGCAACAGGAATCATTTCCTCTGCTTTTTCAGGATCGCTATCTGCATTATACGGTGCTCTGAACATGATGGTACTGCGGCCGATCAAGCACTCTATCAGTAATCTTGTTGCATCAATCTCAACTAATGCACGGCTCTTACTCACTTCCGCCATGTTGGGATGTGTGAAAGTATGATTACCTATTTCATGTCCTTCCTTAAATATCCTCTTTACTAAAGGAATATTATTTTCTGCTTCAATGCCTACCAAAAAAAATGCTGCATGAATATGATAATAAGCAAGTGTATCCAAAATCTGTTTCGTATAAACAGGATCAGGACCATCATCATACGTCAGCACTAATTTTTTATCTGTTCGTTTGCCGAATTTTCTTACTACATAAGCAGAAGGCAGCGAGTCATAAGTTTCTTCACTGATGAGCATTTCTTCCCTGTTCACTTCCGGTGTGATATGACCGTCGGTAGGTGTTGACAATAAATCGAGAACTTCACCTTCACCAATAAAATCAGGTGTACTGATACTTTGGACTGAACTAAATTCTTTAAAATCGAATTTTTGCAATGCATCTTTGGTCATCGGCAAATGATAAAAATCCCAAAGCCTGTTATCTTCACTTCCCAATCTCCATACTGCCGTTCCTGCCAAACCGTATTCTGTTGCAAAACGAATGCTGTTGAAATTAGTGGCAGCATCTGTAAAATGAACTTCGTGGATAATATCTTTGCTGTCGTAGTATTTAAAATTAAGATTGTAAGTATCGTTATCAAAATCAATCAAGCCTTCACTTTCTTTTGCAGTAGTTAATGCTTCCTGATATGATACAGGAATCGTTTTTCCATTCTTCTGCCAATCATAACCATAGGCAGCAAGATTCAATACAATTTTAGCAGGGGGAACTTTGCTTGCTAATTTATCAACTGCTTCTTCTATCCATTTCTGACTGCAAACGGGTCCGGGTTTTGTACTTTCTGAATGCTGATCATAAGCCATCAAAAATAGATAGTCGTTGTATTTGGCTAATTCTGTATAATTATAGTCTTCATTAAACGGCGAAACATTCTGACTGACCAAGAAGCCCTGCTCGTGTAAAGCCGTATATAATTTTTTTTGAAACTGCGTTAACACTTCATTTCTGTTTTCTTGCATCTCTTCAAAGTCAACATTAATCCCTGTTAAATTATAAATTGTAAGGAATTTGATCACATCGTTGATCAACCGGTTTGTTTTAGCAGGACTATTTAAAATGCGATGTAAAGCTGCGCCATTCCATTTTGCATTATAGCTGTTGGAGAGCATGGGCATTACTTCAATGCCTGATTTATTGATGATATCAAAAGCTCTTTGATCAATATTTGTAAACAGCGTATCTGCATTCGGATCAATAAAAAACCACTCGGGTAAAACAAGATTAAGCTTTGAAATATTTTTACGAAGAGAAAAGAAAGATTGAGGATCCCATGCTACATAAAACGCAGCACGTATCCCCAATGAATCGCTGAAATAATCAGAATTGGAAAGATCGAGCACTTTATTGTTTTGACCGATCCCCTTTCCTTTTGCCCATTGCTTTTGAATTACTTTTCTGAAGCCCCGGTATTGTTTGCCCATTTCACTTTCACGATATCCCGGAACCTCTTCAGTCAATACTTTCTTGATGGCCCTGCCTTCGAGCGGTATTTCGGGAAGATCCATGCTGCTATAGGCAATGAACACTACAACGATGGCAAGAATCAATAAAACCAATAAAATTCTGGCGATCCATTTAACCCTTTGCCAGCGGCTTGGATTATGTGTTTGAAATATTTGTGCGGAATCAGTGTTCATACAATAAAATAATTGCAATATCTATGCACAGATTTGATGCAAAGTAAATAATGACTTTCAATAAAAAAGTATAAAGAAATACAAATAATTTTAACGATTAGTTCAATTGTAATGCCAAACATAAGACCCTTTTTGCAAAACTACTTTCGAATTGGTTTTTCTTTTCTGATCACATTTTGCCTGATCAGGGTATATGAATATTTTTTTATCGCCTCAAAATCTTTTATTGCGCATGTTTATACCCTTGAATTGAACGGATTATTGTATGATGTTTGGACCTGGCTGCTCTTTTCTTTCATTGCTCTTTTCATTTTTTCAGCACTCAGTTTTATCAATTCCCGTTTTGCAAAAACGGCACTTCATGCAGTACATGTTATTTTGATCATGATGTATCTGGCGTTGATCGTTGTTTTTTCTGAACGCAATATTCCGTTCGATCATGAATTTTTTACCAGAAGCATGAAAGAATCGTGGCTAACCACTCAACAGATGATGACCAGCGGCATTGGCTTGTATATCCCTTTTATTTTTTACATCAGTTTTTATTTTTTCATTTATCAAACGTTATTCAGGAAAATAAATATCCCGTCTTATTGTATTAATCTCTTGGTAGGACTATCTCTTATTTCAACAATCTTTTTACAATATTCTTCACCATCAGAAAATCAATTCAAACAAAAATCGGCTTATTATCTGGTATGCAATAAGTTTAATTATTGGCTGTGGGACAGCTATGAATATTTTAAAGACCTGCATAAAAACAATTCTTTAAGTGGCAATGCATTGGAGGAAACAATAGCATTCTATCAAAGCAATCAACCATTTCAGTTTACTGATAAAAATTATCCCTTGCTTCATTTAAATGAAAGCAGTGATGTACTCGGTGGGTTTTTTAATTTAAAATCAACACCGCCGAATATTGTTATACTTGTGGTAGAAGGCTTGTCGAAAGATTTCAGCGGCGATCATGCTTATGCAACCAGCTTCACTCCATTTTTAGATTCATTATCACGGCATAGTTTAACATGGGATAATTTTTTAAGTACTGCTCCGGGTACATTTGCAGCACAGCCCGCTATCACAGGTTCTGTGCCGTATGCATCGAGAGGTTTTTCATTGATGAACATCATTCCCGATCATTTATCATTGATAAAGATCCTTCGCAAAAACGGTTACTGGACAAATTTTATGATCGGCTTTAATACCGATTTTGATAATATGGGTGAATATATCCGTTTGCAGGGAACCGATCTGTTGCTTACACAATATCCTGCAAAATATAAACAGATGGGTTTGGCAAAAGAAGGCTGGAGCATGGGCTATCCTGATGATGCATTGTACAGCCGCAGCTTTGAAGTAATGGATTCCTTACAAAAATTTCCTTACCTCAATATTTATCATACAGGTACAACACACATGCCGTATAAGTTTGAACAAAAACCTTTGTATGACAAATTGTTTGATAAGAAAATAAAAGCATTACAAGTATCTGCCGAATTAAAACATACATTGAAACAAACAAAAGAAGTGTTGGTAACATTTATGTTCTCGGATGATTGCATCAAAAAATTCTTTGCTGATTATTCAAAGCGGCCTGAATACAGCAACACTATTTTTTTTATAACTGGCGATCATCATATCGGATCTTTTCCATCCACTTCTGTGATCGATGATTATCATGTTCCTTTGATCATTTATTCGCCCATGCTAAAAGCACCGAAAAAATTTCTGTCTGTTAACTCGCATAATAATTTGGCACCAACGATCACGAATCTCATTATCAATAATTTTCCTGTTACCTATAAACCCAAAGAAGTTCCCTGGCTGGGCAGCGTGATGGATACCAGTGCCTCATTCAGGAATATTCATTCCATGCCTTTTATGGAATGGAGCAGAGATATCAATGATTATATTTATCAAGATTATTTTTTATCGGGAGATAACTTATACAAGCTAACCAATGATTTGCAGGAAGAGCCTGTCAACAACGATTCTGTAAAAAATTATATGATCAGGCTGCGCGAAAATTTCAAACGCATCAATAAATATGTGACTGAAAATAACAAAGTGTTCAGGTCAGCAGAGAACTTGGTCAGCACTGATAAAAAATTATTATTGGAATTTACTGACTCAACCGAAAAAAATATTTTCAGTAAAGTCACGGATGCCAATCTTATGGCGGATTTTAAAATCCCCAGTGGTTATAAATATTTATATGTTGAAGCTTCAGGTAATATTTATTCGTCTGCTGATTTCCCGGATCATCATCCCTCATTGCGTTTGGCATTGATCGATACAAAAAATTATAAAAGAAAATTTCTTTTCTGGACCATGAGAGATTTTCCTTCTATCAGTACAACCGAATTTATGCCGAAGCAATGGAATACTGTTTCAACCAATGATATGTTTACATTGGATGATTATAAAAAATATCAGGAACTTATTTTTAATATTGGCGTGTGGACAGATTCAATCCCCATCAATTTTAAATTGAAAGGATTGAACGTAAAGATTTACGGTATTAAAGAGAAGTGATTAATTTTCGAAAGTAGAATAGAAATAAGGCGTCTTAGCTTCAAACTCTGCACTGCATGTGTCCACCATTTTATACACTCTTGTAATGCCTAAAGCTTTTCTTTTTTCATAGACCTGCTCATCGGTACAATCGCCGTGTAATATTCTTGCGATCTGTTCATCACTGAAACCATGCTTCTTCGCTTCTTTCAACAAGTCATTGGGCAGTGTATCGAGAGAATATTTTGCAATTTCTTTTTCGATGTTGCAAATGATCTGTATCTGATGCACGAACCATTTATCAATTCCGGTTACTTGTGCAATTGTTTTTACGGTAACACCCTGCATCAATGCATCTTTAATGCGGAAGATGCGATCCCATTTCGGAATCTTGATGTACTCAACAATCTCTTCACTCTTCATCAAACTCTTACCATAATATCCTAAACCAACAGCTTCGTTTTCCAAACTCTGACAAGCTTTTTGAATGGCTTCAGTAAAACTTCTGCCAATGCTCATCACTTCACCAACACTTTTCATCTGCAATCCCAATGTATCATTGGCGCCTTTGAATTTGTCAAAATTCCAACGCGGTACTTTTACGATTACATAATCCAATGCCGGCTCAAAATATGCAGATGTTGTTTTGGTGATTTGATTTTTTAATTCATCCAAAGAATAACCGATAGCCAACTTCGCAGCAATTTTTGCAATGGGATAACCTGTTGCTTTTGATGCCAATGCTGAAGAACGACTCACACGCGGATTGATTTCCACTGCGATCAATTCTTCTGTTTCCGGGTTTTGTGCAAACTGCACATTACAACCACCTGCAAAATTTCCGAGAGAACGCATCATCAAAATTGCCTGATTACGCATGTCCTGAAAAGAAGTATCACTCAAAGTCATTGCAGGTGCAACAGTGATGCTGTCGCCTGTATGAATGCCCATCGGGTCTAAATTCTCGACCGTACAAATGATCACCACATTATCATTCTTATCACGCAATAATTCCAATTCATATTCTTTCCATCCTAATACGGCTTTTTCTACCAACACTTCATGAATGGGTGATGCTTTCAATCCTCTTTCTAAAGCAGAGTCCAATTCATCTTTTGTATGAACAAAACTTCCGCCTGTTCCGCCCAAAGTGAATGAAGGGCGAATTACCAATGGAAACCCTATTTCCTGCGCAAATTCTTTTCCTTCTAAAAAACTATTGGCAACATGGCTTGGTGCAACTTTAATTCCGATCTTAAACATCAACTGGCGAAATTTTTCCCTGTCTTCTGCAGTATCAATCGCTGCCACATCCACACCAATTAACCGAACATTATATTTTACCCAAACACCTAATTCTTCAGCTTCTTTGCAAAGGTTTAATGCAGTTTGTCCGCCCATGGTTGGCAAAACCGCATCGATCTGATTTTCTTCCAATATCTGTTCAATGCTTTCAACATTGAGCGGTAATAAATACACTTTATCGGCCATCATGGGATCGGTCATGATCGTTGCAGGATTACTGTTGATAAGAATCACTTTAATTCCCTCTTCACGTAAACTGCGAGCAGCTTGAGAGCCGGAATAGTCGAATTCGCAGGCTTGTCCGATAATGATGGGTCCGGAGCCGATAATAAGAACGGATTTGATGCTGTTGTCTTTGGGCATGATTTTACAAATTGTGCAAATGTAAGGTTGTAAAAGAAAAAAGCAGGTTATTTTTTAAAATTATCTTGCAATAAGTTTTCTTAACAAATGAATAAAGATTCGCATAAACAGAGATTGAATATATTAATTCAAAACTATGACTAAACTAAAAGAAGGAATAAAAGCCCCCTCATTCAAAGGTATCGATCAGAACGGCAACACTATTTCATTAAAAGATCTTATCGGAAAGAGGATCGTTTTGTATTTCTATCCGCATGATGATACACCTACTTGTACCAATCAGGCTTGCAATCTCCGTGATAATTATACATTGTTGTTGAAGAGCGGATTTCATATCATCGGTATCAGTACTGATGATGTAAAAAGTCATAAGAAATTTGAGAAAAAATATGACCTGCCTTTTTCATTAATCGCTGACACTGATAACAGCATTTCAGAAAAATACGGCGTATGGGGATGGAAGAAATTTATGGGTAGGGAATTCATCGGCATGCACCGTACTACTTTTTTAATTGATGAAAAGGGAAAGATTAAAAAGATCATCGAAAAGCCCGAAAGCAAGCGCCACGCAGAGCAGATACTCACAGTTTGGGAAGAAAAATAGCAGTCATATCGACTACTATCTGTCACGTAATGACTACAAATTAATTGAGTCTTTCACTATTTCATTCCAACCGAATACGGGGTAGGTTTATGTTTTGAAAAACTACAATTTTCAGGCTATGAAAAACCTAATTCCGCATAATGAAGAAGACAGGTTGAGAGAATTAATGGGACTCCGGATTCTTGATACGCCTTCCGAACAGGAATTTGATGATGTTGTGGAACTGGCTTCACAAATTTGTAATGTTCCTATTTCATTGATCTCTTTATTAGAAATAAACCGTCAGTGGTTTAAAGCAAAAAAAGGAATCTGTGTAAATGAAACGCCACGCGAAATGTCTTTTTGCACTTATACCATTTCTGAGGAAGATGATTTCTTTGAAGTAGAAGATACTTTAAAAGATAAACGATTCAGGAATAACCCCATGGTGCAATTTGAGCCTTACCTGCGTTACTATGCAGGCACACCATTGGTAACAAGCAAAGGTTACAGGGTAGGTACATTATGTGTAGGAGATATAAAACCAAATCATCTGAATGAACATCAGATTTTTGCATTGAAAGTATTGAGCCAGCAGGTGTCGAAAATGATCGAATTAAAACTTGCGAACAGCAAATTGGAAAATCAAAATCATCATCTGCGCCACGAAAATGATATGCAGCAATTGATGCTTTCCATCATTGCTCATGATGTGCGAAATCCCATCTGCGCCATTAAAGGCGTAATGGATTTTGTAACGACCAACGATGTTCCAGAAGTTGACAAACAAAAATTGACATTAATGTTCTCGGAACAATTAGATGTAACAATCGATCTGTTAAATAATCTTGTTGACTGGAGCAAGATGCAGATCAATAAAGCAGAAGTGTTGATTGAAAACCTGAACCTGCATGATGTCTCAGAATCATTACTGAAGCAGTTTAAATTAAATGCAAAATTCAAAAATGATCAATTGCTGAACCTTGTAGATAAAGACCTTTTTCTGCAAACCGATAATAATATGCTTCGTTTTATTTTACGCAATCTTATTGCAAATGCAATCAAGTTTACACAAGACGGAACAATTACATTATACGCTCATGGAGAAAAAGAAAAAATATTTTTTACAGTAAGCGATACGGGTGTTGGCATGTCAAAAGAAAAAGTAAATAATCTTTTCAGTAAACAAGGAACACGAAGCACGCCGGGTACAAATCATGAAAAGGGAAGCGGACTGGGCTTATTGCTTGCCAAAGGATTTATTGATTGTTTGAATGCAACGGTGGAAGTGAAAAGCGAAGAAGGAAAAGGCACAACTGTTTTTTTGTATTTCTCAAAATAGTTTTTTGAAGCAGCGTTTTTTCTCAGTGTTTAAATATCTCTTTTCTAAGAGATATTTTTTACTAGCAATTGTCTTTCATGGCATCCTGCTTGCCTTCGATTCTTTCAATGAAAGAATAGCACACTTTTACTTTATGTTCTTTGATCCGTAATACTCAAAACAGGCTTAAGTATGCAAAAAATCAATGTATATTTAAGATTCATTTGAGTAAAACTGTTTTATGAAACCGTTCATACTGCTTATTACGCTGTTAGCATCGATTATTTCTTCAGCACAAAAAATCGATAAACATTTACAAACCTCAGTAGAAAAATTAATTGTTGATTTTCATGGGCAGGTTGGCGTGTTTGTACATGATCTGAAAAAAAATAAAACAATAGCTATAAATGCTGATTCTGTTTTCCCAACTGCAAGCATGATCAAGATACCGATATTGATCGGCGTGATGAATAAGATTGAAAGAAGTGAATTAGAATATCATCAATCACTTGTTTACAAAGATTCATTGTTGTATGCAGGAGTCGATATCCTGGGTTCATTTAAAAACAATGAAAAAATTGAATTGAGTAAAGTAATGATGTTGATGCTTACCATGAGCGATAATACTGCAAGCCTTTGGCTGCAAAGCCTTGCCGGTGGTGGATTACGGATCAATGAAATATTGGATAGTCTTGGAATGAAAGCAACGAGAGTGAACAGCAGAACACCCGGCAGAGAAATAAACAGAACGGAATTTGGTTGGGGACAAACATCACCACGAGAAATGGCAACCTTAATGGAAAAAATTTCCAACGGTGAGATCATTAATAAAAACGCAAGTAAAAAAATGCTGCGTTTATTGGGAAGAAATTATTGGGATGAAGAAGCCATTTCTCAAATTCCAATCGATGTTTTTATTGCAAGCAAGAGCGGTGCAGTAGATGCAACAAGAAATGAAGTATTGTTCGTGAATGGAAAACATTGTCGCTATATTTTTTGCATCTGCACCAAAAATAATCAAGATAAAAGTTGGGAGCCCAACAATGAAGCATGGGAATTGACAAGAAAATTATCTAAGCTTTTGTGGGATTATTATAATTAAAAATTTATTTAAAGATCCAATAAACAAACAGGCTCATTACATATGCCAAACCGGTCATGTAGATAAATTGTATTACCGGCCATTTCCAAGTTTTTGTTTCACGTTTAACAACGGCCAATGTACTCATGCATTGCATGGCTAAAACATAAAAAACCATTAAAGATAATGCCGCCGCCAATGTGTAAACCTTAGAACCATCTTCGTTTTTAGCGGCTTGTAGTTTTTCTCGTAAAGAGGTGTTATCGTTTTCTTCAACGCTGTATAAAGTTGCCATTGTTCCAACAAAAACTTCTCTTGCTGCAAAAGAAGTAATGATGGCAATACCAATTTTCCAATCATAACCCAGGGGTTTAATTACGGGTTCAATGGCTTGTCCTAATAAACCTGCATAAGAATTTTGTAATTTCTCGGCCGATAAATTTCTTTGTAAAGCATGTTGGTGCTGCGGTTGCTGCTTTATCATTACCGCATACCTTTCTTCTACTTTTTTCATTCTTTCACCAGGACCGAAAGAACTTAAGAACCATAAGAGCAAACTGATGATCATAATAATTCTACCGGCATCAGTCACAAATATTTTTGCTTTTTCAATCATGGTGATGCCCACATTCTTCCAACGCGGTGCACGATAGATCGGTAATTCCAAAATGAAAAAACTTTTTTCTTTCAGTTTGATGAATCCTTTCAAAACATAACTAACGATCAAAGCCATCACCAATCCCAATAAATACAATCCCATCATCACCAATCCCTGTAAACTCAAGAAACCGAAATAATATTTATTATCGATAACAAGAGAGATCAAGATTGTGTACACGGGTAATCTTGCACTGCAACTCATCAATGGTGTAACCAGAATCGTTAATAATCTTTCTTTTTTATTTTCAATATTTCTCGCACTCATGATGGCAGGCACGGCACAGGCAAACCCACTGATCATAGGCATTACACTCTTCCCATTCAACCCGACTTTACGCATTAATTTATCACTCAAAAAACTGATGCGTGCCATATAACCGCTGTCTTCCAAAATGGTGATCAATCCAAACAAGATCATGATCTGCGGAATGAAAACTAAGATGCCGCTTAAACCTGCTACAAACCCGTTATTGATCAAATTACTCCACCATGTATCAGGTAAATTTGAATGCAAATAATTACCCAGTTGCTTGAAACTCCATTCAATTCCATCCATCGGAAAACGTGCCAGCCAAAAAATACTTTGAAACAATAAAAACAAAACAGATAATAAAATGAGATAACCCCATTTGCGGTGCAATAAAATATCATCTAATCTATCTGTGAATCTTTTCTTTTCCTGCGGATCAGGCTCGATCACATTTTTTTTCATGATCTGTTTAATATGCTGATAACGCTGCAATATTTCTTCTGCCTGTGTTTTGGTAGGATTGAATTTATTATCGATCTCTATTTGTTCGATGGCATTTTGTGTTGCTTCATCGAATGGAAAACTTTCGTGACTGATGAGATGGTGAATAGCCGCATAATCACTTAACTGCGGAAATATCTTTTGAATACTTTCAATCGATGCAGGCGCTAATTTTTTATTGTCGATAAAATCTGTAAGTGAGACTTCATTATTTTTTTTAACGATCTTTGTCAACGCTTTATTCAATTGCGGCAAACCTTTGTTCTTTCTTGCATTCACAGAAATAACGGGAACACCGAGATCATCCTGTAATCCTGCAATATCAATCTTGATTCCTTTTTTAACAGCAAGGTCATTCATCGTTAATGCAATAACAACAGGCACTTTCAGATCGATGATCTGACTGCAGAATAGCAGATTGCGTTTTAAATTACTTGCATCGGCTACCAATAAAATAATATCGGCTTTGATTTCTTCATCCGCATTCATCAATACCTTATAGGAAACCCATTCATCAGATCGTCGCGGATACAAAGAATAAGTGCCGGGCAGATCAATCAATTCAACTTTTGACCCGTCTTCCAAAGTAAGTGACCCTGTTTTTTTATCAACTGTTACGCCGGGAAAGTTACCCACTTTTTGGTTCAAACCAGTCAAAGCATTGAACAGAGAGGTTTTGCCGCTGTTGGGATTGCCCACTAATGCAATATGTAATGCTCTTTTTTTCAAATGCTGATTTGCGTTGGCAAATGTAACTGCGAAGTATAGGGATAGGTTACGCGTTCGGGAAAAGAATATTTGCATAAGAATAACAAAGAAGAAACTTAGTACGTTTACTTTTGTAAATACTCAAACATCGGCTGTATGAAAAAACTTTTACTTATTATTTTACTGGTACCTGTGTTCTCGATTGCACAAAGCAAAAAGAAAAAACTGAAAGCAGAACAACAAGCAAATACACTATTGGCTGCCAATTTGAAAGCCCATGTGCAATATTTAGCTGATGATAAATTAGAAGGAAGAAGAACAGGAACAGCCGGTGAAGTATTGGCCATGCAATACATCAGCAAACAATATGAACAGATCGGAATTGAGCCGAAAGCCTCAAACGGATATATACAGGAATTTGATATTGATGAAGGCAAACAAGCCGATGAAAAAAATACTTTTATAAAAGTGAATGATAAAAAAGCAGAATTGAATAACGATTTTTTCCCCTTGGCATTTAGTGCAAATAAAACTGTGAAAGGCACACCGGCCGTGGCTTTGAATGAAAGTGGTCAACCTTGGTTTAGAGATGTAAAAGAAGTACTGGAAGAAAATCAATCCAATCCACATTTTGATATTTTTGATTTCATTAAAAAAGATGCAGATAAGATCGCTGAGAAAGGTGCTACAGCTTTGGTGTTGTATAATAGTTCATCTGTAACAGATAATATTCAATTCAATAAGAATGATAAATCTGAGGTAACAAAAATTCCTGTTTTTTATATAACAAAAGACGGGTTTAAAAAATATTTCAGCGATGTCTCTGCCACAGTAAATATTGAGTTGGGCGTTGCTTTTACAAAACGAATCAGAAAGGCAAGAAATGTGGTTGGCTTTATCAATAACAATGCAGCAAATACGGTTATACTCGGAGCACATTATGATCATTTGGGTTATGGAGAAGATCACAATGCTTTAGATACAGGGCATGTGATTCATAACGGTGCCGATGATAATGCCAGTGGTACTGCGGCTTTGATAGAATTGGCAAGGCTGCTGAAAAGAGCATCACCGAAAAATAATAATTATCTCATCATTAATTTTTCTGGAGAAGAATTGGGTTTATTCGGAAGTAAATATTGGTTGGAACATCCCACCACAAATATCACCCCTAATTATATGATCAATATGGATATGGTGGGAAGATATGATACCACACATAAATTAACCATCGGAGGCTACGGAACATCACCTGTTTGGGGAGAAATTTTTCAAACGACAACTGACAAAAATCTCAGCATAAAATTTGATAGTTCCGGTGCAGGTCCGAGCGATCACGAAGCATTCTACAGAAAAGATATGCCGGTATTATTTTTCTTCACAGGAAGTCATTCTGATTATCACAAAGCAACAGATGATTGGCAAAAAATTAATTATGACGGTGAAAGAGAGATCGTACAATACATCTACCAACTAATTGCTGTAACTGATGCAAAAGGAAAACTAAGTTTTACAAAAACAAGCGAACCTAAAATGGGTCGCAGCGAAAAATTTACTGTTAGTTTAGGTATTATGCCCGACTATGGTTTTACAGGAACCGGCGTAAGGGCTGATGGAATTAGTCCGGGTAAATTAGCCGAAAGAATTGGCTTGCAGGCAGGTGATGTTTTATTGCAATTGGGCGATTATAAATTTGTAGATGTGATGAGTTATATGAAGGTTTTGGGTAAGTTTAAAAAGGGAGATAAAACAAAGCTGATCATCAAAAGAAAAGAAGAAGAAAAAGAATTTAATATTGAATTTTAAAAGTGGCGAAACAAGTTTTAGATATTGTATCACTGAATGAAGGTTTCTTCGAAGAAACACGTCTATTGGGCATTACAGCACCGTTAAAAAATTATCAGTTCTGCTTGCAGTTAAATAAATTGGCAGGCTTTGATTTCCGCTTGAACGCTGATTATGAAATTCATTTAAAGAAAAAAGACAGGAGTTACTATTTTAATATTTATGAATCGAAAGAACCCAATAGTTTTTTAATTCATTATTTATATCACAACCAATTTGATGGTGAATATCTATTGCCTGAATTCAAACACATGGATTTTTTATGGTTAATGAAAGGAGATATGGTCGATGATGAAAAATGTAATTGGATCAAGCAATCCATCAAATCGATCAATGGAGTTCAGATGGTGGCAGAATTAACCAATGAGCAGATCAAGAACAAAGGCAATATGGTTTTTTGATACCAGCGATTTTTTTCATGGCATCATCGTTGCGTCGCACTCTTGTGCTTCATATCTTTTATCAAACAAAAACTTAAAACATGTGGACAGAACAAAACAACAAGCTCTATAAAAAATTTCAGTTTAAAAATTTTTCTGAAGCATTTGCATTCATGACACGTGTTGCCATTGAAGCAGAAAAAATGGACCATCATCCATTATGGACAAATGTGTATAATAAAGTAGAAATTTGGTTAAACACACATGATGCAGGAGATATCGTTACGGAGAAAGACCATCAATTGGCAAAAAAAATTGATGCTTTGTTATAATTGCCATTCCACTTCGCCCCACATAAAATTTTCCTGAGCGGCACCGCTTACCATTAATTCACCTTTAACATTCACTCCTTCAATCACGCAATGAAAAGCAGCGTTCTTTTTTTTCAAACGAACCGTTTGATGCAGTTTATACAAATACAAATTGTACTCTTGCAACTGTTTTTTATCGAAACCTTTTTTTAATTCGGTAAAGCGTTTTTGCAAACAAACGCAAAGCTCTTTTGCCAATAAAACGGTATTGAAATTTTTTCCGGTTATTTGTTTTAATGAAACGGGGTTGACTAAGTTTTTTGGGAAAACTGTTTGATTAATGTTAATTCCTATGCCCGCAACCGCCCATTTCCAAACCGCTTTGCCTGCCTTATTTGTTGTAACTGACGATTCAATCAAAATGCCCCCTGCCTTCCTGTCACGCCAATAAATATCATTAGGCCATTTTATTTTGGTTTCATCACCTGCATATTTACTGAACAGGTCGTATCCCCCCAAAGCCACAGCAATGCTGAGTAAAAACTGCTGATGCATGGATAAGAAGGATGTGTCAAGCGTTACACTGAGTATAATATTGCTGCCGGGTTCAGCATTCCAAGCCTTACCTCTTTGGCCCTTGCCTTTGGTTTGAGCATGGGCAAAGAATGCAGTACCATGTGCAGCCAAATTTGCTTGCAGCTTGTCAAAGGCATAGTTATTGGTACTGTCAACTGCATCTAATTCTATGAATGGATGCCCGATTGTATTTATGGTAGAAGATGATGACAAAGAATTGTTACTTTTGACGAAGATAAATGAAGTGACAATTTAAAACCGGATATGGGTTAATTCATTTCCGATAATAAATAGGCAATCATAAAATATAATTGGAGTGAAAACGTCTTTCTTTGAAAAGAGTAAAGACAGCTCAAATTGAGAAAAACACTTCAGCCAAGAAACAAAAAATTATTTCACAACAAATTCGATTAATTATTGACAACTCTTTCTGTTTTGAGCAGCCGTAAAAAAAGTACAGTTACGAGGCTGACACGTAGTTCGAAGATTTTTAAAACCATTATCAAAGCAATTCAGGATAAAAAAGGTGAGCAATTGGTGAGCTTGGATCTTCGCAAAATTCCCGAAGCAGTTGCTGATTTTTTTATTATTTGTCAGGCAACAAGCAATACGCAGATTCGAGCCATCAGCGACTTTATTGAAGAGCAGGTGAGATTGAATTGCGGAGAAGCGCCTTACAAGCATGAAGGGAAACAGGGCATGCACTGGGTATTGATCGATTATGTAAATATTGTGGTGCATGTAATGCAGCCCGACACAAGAAAATTTTACAGATTGGAAGAAATGTGGAACGATGCACCTGTTACAGGGCATGATGACTAAAGTAAAACACAGTTTTAACGACTGATATATTATTAATTGAAGCAACCGATTTATGACACAAGAAGATAACAAAACAAAATTCCCTTTTACCAACAGTGGCGACGATAAACCTCAACGCAAAGGACCTAAATTCAGCATTTATTGGATATACCTCATCATATTTGCAGTATTGGTGGGTTCTGCTTTTTATAAATTCAGTCCCGAATCTTCTCCCACATCTCAACAGGAAGTTTTTAATCAAATGATCGCAAAAGGTGATGTTGAAAAATTAGACATCATCAGAAATAAGGGATTGGTAAGGGTTTATATTAAAGCAGATAGTATCGTAAAACCTTTTTACGAAACAAAACTGAAAACAAAATTAACACCCGACAAAGTAAAAGGAGTTCCTCTTTTTCAATTCAATATCACTGACCTGAAAGTTTGGAATGATGATATCAATGAATTTTATAAAGAAAATCCGACAGTTGAACATGTGCAGGCTTATCCAAAAGATGATTCAGATTTCTTAGGCGGTCCGATTGTGAGCACCATCATTTCCATGTTGGTAATCGTTGGATTATGGATCTTATTGATGCGTAAAATGGGTGGTGGTGGTCCTGGTGGCGGTGGCCCCGGCGGTATATTCAATATTGGAAAATCAAAAGCAACTTTATTTGATAAGGGCGCAAAAGTTAATATCACTTTTACCGATGTTGCAGGATTAGATGAAGCAAAAGTGGAAGTGATGGAGATAGTTGACTTCTTAAAAAATCCAAAAAAATATACTTCACTTGGTGGTAAAATCCCAAAAGGTGCTTTATTGATCGGTCCTCCGGGTACCGGTAAAACATTATTGGCAAAAGCAATGGCAGGTGAAGCACAAGTTCCTTTCTTCAGTTTAAGCGGATCCGATTTTGTTGAGATGTTTGTTGGTGTTGGTGCAAGTCGTGTTCGTGATTTATTCAAACAGGCAAGAGAAAAAGCACCATGTATTATTTTCATTGATGAGATTGATGCAATTGGTAGAGCACGCGGAAGAAATGCCATCATGAGTAATGATGAAAGAGAAAATACATTGAACCAATTATTGGTAGAGATGGATGGATTTGGTGGCGATACCGGAATTATTATTCTGGCTGCAACCAACAGACCCGATGTGTTAGACAGTGCTTTATTAAGACCGGGAAGATTCGACCGTCAAATATCAATTGATAAACCTGATGTTAAGGGACGTGAAGCGATTTTTAAAGTGCATTTAATGCCGATCAAAGTTTCTGAAACATTGGATATTTATAAACTTGCAGAACAAACACCTGGATTTGCCGGCGCTGATATTGCTAATGTTTGTAACGAAGCAGCATTGATCGCAGCAAGAAAAGATAAGTTAGCAGTTGACATGAGTGATTTCCAGGATGCCATTGATCGTGTGATCGGCGGATTGGAAAAGAAAAATAAAATCATTGCTCCTTACGAAAAAGAAGTGATCGCTTATCACGAAGCCGGTCATGCTATTTGCGGATGGTTTTTGGAACATGCATATCCATTATTAAAAGTTACTATTGTTCCGAGAGGCACAGCAGCACTGGGTTATGCGCAATACACGCCGAAGGAACAATACTTATATAATACCGATCAATTGATGGATCAAATTTGTATGACCTTGGGTGGTCGTGCTGCAGAACAAATTTTCTTTGGAAAAATTTCAACAGGAGCATCAAACGATCTGCAACAAATCACTCGTATCGCTTACAGCATGGTGACAGCTTATGGTATGAATGATAAAATTGGTAATGTAAGTTTCTATGATCCTACACAAGAACAAACTTTTACAAAACCATTCAGTGAAGAAACAGGGAAAATCATTGATGAAGAAGTAAGAGGGATTATTGATGAAGCATATCAACGCACTATTCAATTATTGACTGAGAAAAAAGCAGAAGTAGAAATATTGGCCAAAGAATTATTGGATAAAGAAGTATTGCATAAGAGTGATGTGGAAGAACTGATCGGTAAACGTCCGTTTGAAGAAAAGAAAATTTTAGAAGATATAGAACCCGATCCGATTGGTGGTGTACCTCCTGCAGATATCATTGCTCCACTGCCAATAGTTGATGATAAAGTTCCTACCCCTAAAGTTGAAAACTAAAATTCATCTGTAATTGTGAAGCAATGGCAAATACAGCAAAAGAAAATATTTTAAAAAAAATAAGACAGGCACTGGCTCATCCGGTGCCTGTTCCTTTTCCGCAAAGCGAAGGGAACGATTCAGTATTTCAATTGTCAACAAAAGAATTGGAATTAGAATTCGCAGAAAATTTTACAAGCTTGCTTGGAAGGTTTTCTTTTTGTGCAAATGAAAAAGAGCTGGTGGAACAACTCAATACTTTAGCCATTGCCAGAAAATGGGAAAAGATATTTTGCGTGGAAGATGATGTTAAACAAAATCTATTTGCAAATGGATTCACGAATATTGCTGCAACTGATTTAAAAACATGCGACGCTTCCATTACATCCTGCGAATTATTGATTGCCAGAACAGGTAGTCTTTTGTTAAGCAGTGCATCACAAAGTGGCAGAACTGTAAGCGTATATGCACCCATTCATATTTGTATTGCATACAGCAACCAATTGGTGTACGATATTAAAGATGGGTTGCAAATCCTGAAAGAAAAATATAAAAACAATCTTCCTTCTCTTATTAGTTTGGCTACCGGTCCGAGCCGCACTGCAGATATTGAAAAAACATTGGTGGTGGGTGTGCATGGACCAAAAGAAGTATTCTGTTTTTTAGTTGATAAATAATAAACACACTTATTTTTTGTACCGGCAACAGAACAAGCATAAAACTGTTGTTGTCCAAAGGACTCCTTTGGAGCGTCGCACACTTGTGCTGTTGGTTCTTTGCTGTACTCAAAAAGTTCAATAATGATATGAACGTTGAAGTGAGTGACACAACGAAGCTTAATCTTTGTTGTAAAAGCCGATAGCAAAATAAATTTTGACGATTCTTACATAACAATATTCCATTTATCTTTATACTATAATGAAACCTGTTTATAACATATTTGTTTACGGCAGCTTGCGAAAAGGTTTTCACAGCGATGCATACAATTATATCAGCCGATATTTTTATTTGGCAGCGGCTGATGCTAAAGTAAAAGGTAAATTGTATGATTTAGGTGAGTATCCTGCAGCGGTTGCAACAAACGAGGACTATTTTATTATCGGCGAGTTATACCACATTTCTCATGATGAAGAATTTAGTTGGGCCATTGAGCAGTTAGATGATTATGAAGGCATCAATATTGAAGTGCATGAACAAGCGACGTACAAAAGAGAACTTACAACAGTGCATGTGAATAATGAAACAGTAACGGCCTGGATCTATTGGTTTACAGGTTCGGTGGAAGGAAAGCCTTTAATTGCAAGCGGTGATGTTTTCGAATATTTTAAGCAAAAGAATAAATGATTTGATGGCATGAATGTAAGCCCCGATAAAAAAATTTATTTCCTTTCTGATTTTCATCTTGGCGCACCGGATGCACAAAGCAGTTTGATAAGAGAAAAAAAGATCGTTTCTTTTTTAGACCATATTCAGCATGATGCTGCAGCCATTTTTATTGTAGGTGATATTTTTGATTTCTGGTATGAATACAGAAAAGTGGTCCCCAAAGGCTATGTTCGTTTGTTGGGAAAATTAGCTGAATTAACAGACAAAGGATTGCCGATTTATTTTTTTGTGGGCAATCATGATATGTGGATGAAGGATTATTTTCAAAAAGAATTAAACATCCCTGTTTATTTCGAGCCCAAAACATTTGTGTGGAACAATAAACGATTTTATATCGGACACGGTGATGGTTTAGGTCCGGGCGATCATGGCTATAAATTCATTAAAAAAATATTTCGAAATAAACTTTGTCAATGGCTGTTTGGTCAACTGCATCCCACATGGGGATTGGGGTTGGCTAATTACTTCAGCGCAAAAAGCAGGGCAAAAACCGGAACAAGTGACGAGCATTTTTTGGGCGAAGAAGGCGAGTGGCTTATCGTGTATTGCAAAGAAATTTTACAACAAGAGCATTTTGATTATTTTATTTTCGGTCATCGGCATTATCCCATAGATTTTGCATTGAATGATACAAGCCGATATATTAATTTAGGTGATTGGATCCGCAATTTTACCTATGCCAGTTTTGATGGCAATACTGTTGAATTAAAAAAATGGGAAGAATAATATTGCAACATGAAAGAAATTCTCAATTATACTTTTTTGGATAATACAGTGCAGGAGTATCTCTATGTTTTGGGAACGATTGTATTGATGCTGCTGCTGAAAAGATTGGTATCAAGATTTTTAGCGGGTAAATTATTGGGTGTTATCATTAACAAGAATAAATCGCATAAAAAGAATGCATTTCTAAGTCTTGTTATTAAACCGATGGAAAGATTTTTGTTGGTGTTTATTGCATACACAGCTTTGGACAGACTAACATTTCCAGAAGTATTAAAAGTCACGCTCTATCATAAACATTTAAGCACGGATGATCTTATAAGCACCATCGGCATCATTATTCTTGTGGTTTTGTTTATCAGGTTATGTATTCGCATTGTGGAATTCATTGCACAGATATTACAAGAGAAAGCAAATCTTACAAATGATAAAACGGATAATCAGCTGATCGTTTTCTTCAAAGATTTCTTTAAAGTCATTCTTATTATCATCGGTGTTTTATTGATTCTTCGATTGGCTTTCAATAAAGACATTGGGAATCTGTTGACCGGATTAAGTATTGTTGGTGCTGCATTGGCATTGGCAACAAGAGAGAGCTTGGAAAATCTCATCGCATCATTCATCATCTTTTTTGATAAACCTTTTATTACCGGCGATCTGGTTAAGGTACAAAGTTTCACAGGCGTGATTGAAAAGATCGGATTGAGAAGTACACGTATCAGAACAGAGAGCAAGACCTATATTTCAGTTCCAAACAAACAAATGGTTGATACCATCATTGACAATATCACGCTTCGTACAGAACGCAAGGTGGAACTGCGTTTGGAGCTTAGCTTCTCAACTACTTCAGCTCAAATCAAAGCTATAACAACAGAAGTTAAAAATTTATTGAAACAACAAGTTGATGTTACCAATTCATTCGTGTATTTACAGGATACCGGAAGAAATGCCCACATTATTGCAGTTGACTATTTTACAATTATGCCACAGCCGATCGAAGCCTTCAATGCTTTACGTGAAGAAATTAATTTAAGCGTGATCGCTTTACTTGAAAAAGATAAGATAGAATTAGCTGCAAAGAATATGGATGTGATCTTAAGGAATAAATGATCAATTGATAGATTGAACGATCTCGGCCAAATCCTTTTCAGTTGAACCTGTTTTTCCATATTCAACCACTCTTCCGATCTCTTTACCGTCTTTCAAGACAATAAAAGTGGGCACGTTTTTTATTTTATAAATAGTATGCAGATCATTGATGGTTTGCTTTTTTCTGTCAACAGCAACAAGTGTAATATTTTTTTCAGAGTAACCGCTTTGATCCACTACACGATAAATCTTCGGTAAAATATTTTGCGTGTCTTCGCACCAAGTGCCGCCAAAAATAATTAACTTAAATTGTTTTCCTTTTTGTTTAAATGCCGCAACGGCTGTTTCATCTGCTTGCCCCCATTTCATATTTTCTTTGAACCATTTAAATGAAGTGTCATTCTCAAGGATGGAACGGTTAATGATCCCTTTCAATACTTTCGCTCGGTCATCCGGAACTATTGAATAATCAATTTTAGAAAGTTTATTTGATGTGGAACAAGACACAAGTATCAAAGCAAATAATGCTATAAGTATTTTTTTCATAAATTAAAGTCTATTGAATTAATAGATAAATCAAGATACTAAATTAGCTTTTAACTCTAATAGGAACAATCTGAATTTTGTTAAAGATTCTGCGAGTTGCAAATGAAGCTCAGCCTTGTTTTTATTAGCTTTTAAATATTCCTTTGCACCTTCAATGCTGAACTTTCGGTTACGAAGCAGGTAATATATTAATTGCAGGTTCTTGATGTCTTCAGCACGGAATAATCGATCCCCTTTTCTGTTTTTGCGTGGCTGTAAAATATCAAATTCATTTTCCCAGAAACGAATTTGCGAAGTGGTTACATTAAACCATCCGGCAACTTCGCTGATGCTGTAATATAATTTTTGAGAAAGTGTTTCATCATCAGGAATATCGATCAGGTCAACGGCAGCATAAATTTCTTTGGTTGATTTTCTACCTCTCTTTTCTTCAGGATTTTTCGCAGCCAGAACTTTTTTCTTCTTATTTTTTATTTTGACTTTTATTCTATCGTCAGTAAAAAATGTTTTGCTTTTCTCCTGTTTTGGAGAAGCGTTGCCTGCTGAAAATAAATCTAATTGCTCTAATCCCATATTGTAAAAATAGCAAACAAGTTTTGCAACCGGTGATGCAGGTGGAAAAGATGTAAGTATCTTGCAAATATGAATCATTCAAACATCATCTGTGTTTGTGGGGCAGGAACCATGGGCAGCGGCATTGCGCAGGTTTGTGCACAGTCAGGATTTGTAACAATCCTGTTTGATGTGAATGAAGAAATGATCGCTAAAAGCAAAACGAAAATGCAGGAAAGCCTGCAAGCTTTGTTGTTGAAAGAAAAAATTACTATTGCTGAAAAAGAAGAAATCATTAAGCGGGTGATTTTTACTTCAAATATCAAAGACTGCAAAGCCGATATTATTATTGAAGCAATAATCGAAGATAAAAATGCGAAAGCCAATCTGTTCAAGCAATTGGCAGAAATCAATACTCCTCAGACTATTTTTGCAACTAATACTTCTTCTGTTTCAATCGACGAAATGGCTAAAGAAATTGATCGTCCTTCACAGCTAATAGGAATGCATTTTTTTAATCCTGCTCCCGTAATGAAACTGGTAGAAATAATCAAAACAGAAAACACGAATAGTGATGTTGTTGATACAATTTTTTCGTTCACCAGACAATTAAATAAGACCCCCGTATTATGTAATGATTCTCCAGGTTTCATTGTAAACAGGATTGCACGCCATTATTATTTGGAAGCAATGAAATTAATGGAGCTTGGTTTGGCTGATATTAAAACTATTGATTCTGTAATGGAAGCAAGTGGATTTAAAATGGGCCCGTTTAAATTAATGGATATGATCGGTATGGATATTAATTACAGCGTAAGCAAAATTGTTTGGGAGGCTTTGGATAAGCCTGAAAGACTTCGCCCATCTATCATTCAGCAACATAAAATTGCGGCAGGCGAGTTAGGTAAAAAAACAGGGAAAGGATTTTATCAATATTAATCTTTCTTCACAACGCAATTCTTTATATTCATCTTTCAAATTATTTCCATGAAAAAAACAATATTCTTTTCTCTGCTCATATTCGTTATTGCCGGAAGTTGCAAACTCAGTAATACCAATCAGCAGAATCAGGACAATCAAGAATTGTCTGCATTATTTGATAAATATTACGAAGAACGCCTGCAGTTGTTTCCTTTAGAAGCCACTGCTATCGGTGATCCGCGATACAATGATAAACTCTATGCAGATTTTACGGAAGCTTATCAGAAGAAAGAAAAAGAATTCTTTAATCGCTATCTCGTGTATGTTACAAGATTCGACAGGGAACAATTGAATGATAACGACAAGATCAGTTATGATATTTTCAAACGCGAAATGGAAATGAATATCAAGGGGTTTAAGTTTCATACTAATTATATTCCCACCAATCAGTTTTGGGGTATGACTTTAGATTTTGGTCAATTAGGAAGCGGTGCAGGCAACCAACCTTTTAAAACAGTAAAAGATTATGATGATTGGTTGAAACGAATGGACGCATTTTCTGTGTGGACAGACAGTGCTGTTTTGTATTTCAGGAAGGGAATTGCAACCAATTATGTTTTACCGAAATCATTGGTATATAAAATGATTCCCCAAATGGATGCAATGATTATTGCCGATGTAACCAAAAGTTTATTTTATGAACCTATCAATAAAATGCCCAAAGAATTTTCAGATGCAGATAAAAAAAGATTAACGGAGGCATTTGCAGTTTCCATTCAAAAAAATATAATCACATCGTATAAAACACTCGGCGATTTTTTAAAGAATGAATATTTACCAAAAGCAAGAAACACAAGCGGAATCAGTGCATTGCCTAATGGCGTTGCCTTATATAATTACGATATTGCATTATGGACAACGACAAACAAAACTGCAGATGAAATTTATAATACAGGATTATCTGAAGTAAAACGGATTCGCGGTTTGATGGATAGTGTAAAAAACGCCGTGGGGTTTAAGGGCGACCTGAAATCTTTTTTTGAATTCATGAAAACAGATAAACAGTTCATGCCGTATAAAACACCGGACGAAGTGTTGAATGCTTTTCACACTATTCATGCAAAGATGGAACCCAATTTAAAAAAGATGTTTGGAAGAGTTCCTAAATCGAAATTTGAAATTAGACAAACAGAAGCATTTCGTGCAGCGAGTGCAAGTGCAGAGTATAATGCGGGCTCACCAGATGGTTCACGTCCAGGTATTTTTTATGTTCCCATTTTAGACGCAACAAAATTCAACACTACCAGTGGTATGGAAAGTTTGTTTTTGCATGAAGCTATTCCCGGTCATCATTTTCAGATTTCATTACAAATGGAAAATAACAAGTTGCCTAAGTTCCGTCGCTTTTTAGGATATGGAGCTTATCAAGAAGGTTATGCGTTGTATTGCGAAAGTTTGGGAAAAGAGTTGGGTTTGTACACCGATCCGTATCAATACATGGGTGCATTGGGAGACGAAATTCACCGCGCCATTCGTTTAGTGGTTGATGTGGCCATTCACACAAAAGGAATGACACGCGAAGAAGCTATCAAATACATGATGGACAATGAACCCATCAGCGAAGAGGGCGCTAATGCTGAGATTGAACGTTATATGGCCATTCCCGGTCAGGCATTGAGTTATAAGATTGGCGCATTAAAAATCCGTGAACTGCGAAATAAATATCAGCAACAATTGGGTGATCATTTTAAACTCTCTGCTTTTCATGATGAGTTTTTAAAAGATGGTTGTATGCCGCTCGAGATCGTAGAAAAGAAAATGGATGCATGGGCCGATAAACAAAAGAAATAATTTTTTGTAGTAAGCTGTAGAATAATAATTGATTGAAGTTGCGCCTGCCTGCCGGCAAAGGCAGGTCGCACACTTCAACGTTCAAATCTTTATTCAACTAAAAATAATGTAACTACTTTTGAGCAGTATGCGCATTGCAGTCAACACCATTTTTTTACAAAAAGATCATTTAGAAGGATACGGATATTTTGTGCAGGAAATATTCAGGCGTATGGCAAAAAAATATCCCGAGCATGAATTCATTTTTATTTTTGACCGGCCATTCGATCTGCAATTTATTTTTTCATGCAATATCAAACCTGTCATTGTTTCACCAAAGGCCCGACAGGCACTTTCATTCAAATATTGGTACGATGTAAAACTGCCGTTGACATTGCGTTCCATCAAGCCTGATGTTGTAATTCAGCTTTATGGTTTTTGCAGTTTAACAACAAATATTCCGCAGCTACTTGTTGTTCATGATCTGGCATTCAAACATTATCCAAAACTTATTCCCAAACATCATTTGTATTATTATCAGGCTTTCACAAAAAAATTTTTAAACAAGGCAAATAAAATTGTAACCGTTTCTGAATTTTCAAAAAATGATATTGTATCGAAATATCAAATTCCTTCTGAAAAAATAAATGTGGTATCCAGCGCTGCAAAAAATATTTTTCAACCGATAGATTTTCTATCACAACAAAAAGCAAAAGAAAAATATAGTGATGACAAAGAATATTTTTTATTTGTTGGCGGCATTCATCCCAGAAAAAATCTGATCACACTGCTCAAAGCATTTTCATTGTTTAAAAAATGGCAACGCAGCAATATGAAATTATTGGTGGCAGGAAGATTGGCATGGCAATATGATTCGGTACTTGAAAAATTGAAGACCTATAAATATCGTGAGGATGTTGTTCTGTTAAATTATTTACCGGAAGAAGAATTGGTAAATATCACTGCATCGGCTTATGCGATGGTGTTTCCTTCTTTGTTTGAAGGATTTGGTGTTCCGGTTATTGAAGCCATGCAATGCGGTATTCCTGTTATAACGAGTAACACAAGCAGTTTGCCCGAGATCGGCGGCAGTGCAGCATTGTACGCCGACCCCATTGATGCAGAAGCTATTGCAAAACAAATGCTGCTATTGTATAAAGATGAATCATTGCGCAGTAAGTTGATTACAGAAGGTATTGCACAAGCAACAAAATTCAGTTGGGATAAAACGGCTGATCTAATGTGGCAATCGATTACAGAAATTGTAGGGAATAAAAAGCTGTAACAGTTTCATCTTACATTTGCAGTTCAACAATAATCAAACAATAAGATACATGCATACTTCAACAATTAAAATTGATGTTCATTTAGACAAGGATAAAGTACCTCAAAAAATTAACTGGGCTGCATCAGACAGCAGCATCGAAAATATGCAGGCTGCAAAAGCCATGATGGTTGCATTTTGGGACGGCGCTGAAAAAAGTGCTTTACGCGTTGATCTGTGGACCAACGAAATGATGGTGGATGAAATGGCCGATTTTTATTATCAGGCATTTTTGGGAATGGCGGATTCTTACGATCGTGCCACGCATGATGAAATTTTGGTGAATGAGATCAAAACGTTTGCAAAATCGTTCTATCAAAAGTTTAAAGAATTGCAAATGAAAGAAAACAAAATTTAGTTTAATACTTTAATTAAAATATAAGTTATGAGTCTCGAAACACAAATAATGGATCAAATGAAAGATGCCATGAAAGCCAAAGATGAAGCGGCTTTGCGTGGGTTACGTGCCGTTAAAGCGGAGATCATCAAAGCGAAAACAGAACCCGGCGCCAATGGTCAGATCAACGAAGAAGGCGAATTGAAATTATTGCAGAAATTAGTAAAGCAACGTAAAGACTCTTTAGAAATTTTTGAAAAACAAAACCGCGAAGACCTTGCTAAAAAAGAAAGAGAGGAAATAGCGATCATTGAAAAATTCCTTCCCAAACAATTCAGCGAAGCAGAATTAAAAGAAGCTGTTGCAAAGATCATAGCTGAAACAGGTGCTTCTTCTCCTGCAGATATGGGTAAAGTAATGGGCGTAGCTACGAAACAATTAGCAGGTAAAACTGATGGCAAAGCAATATCTGCTGCAGTAAAAGAGTTATTGGCTAAATGATCATCGACTTATTTTTTTGCATTCTAATAATTCTCGCGGTAATCAAAGGTTACAGCAGGGGTTTTATTGTTGCGATATTTTCTTTTTTTGCAGTCATCATTGCATTGGCTGCAGCACTAAAGTTGTCAACTGTTGTGGCGGATTGGTTGCGGCACAGTACACATCTTGCTGCTAAATGGCTGCCTTTTATAGCTTTTCTATTAGTCATGTTTGGGTTTATTTTATTGATAAGATTGATGGCAGGCATGCTGCAAAAAACAGTTGAGTTTATGCTGATGGGATGGATCAATCGTTTGGGAGGAATAGTCTTATATGCAGCGATCTATATTACCGTATTCAGTGTGATCCTTTTTTATGCAGATAAGATTCACTTATTGAAACAGGAAACCATTCACGAATCAAAAGTGTATGGATTTACTGAACCTTTCGGGCCAGCGATCGTTAACGGTTTTGCAGTCATCATCCCTTTTTTTAAAGATATGTTTTTGCAGCTCGAAACTTTTTTTGAGGCGATTGGTAAAACCATAAACTGAGTTTTATACAGAATGGATATTTTTTGTAAAAGCAGTAATTTTATTAGGTGCATGTTACTTCTTAATTAACATCTGCTTGTAATTGGATTTTTTTAGTTGTAATTTGCCTTTATTTGTAATACTGAATTACCTGCTTGCCTAAGAAATAGATTATGGAGTATCAAATAAAACAACAAGATAAATTTAGATTCCTGGAGGAAGGAGAGGGAGAACCTTTATTATTATTACATGGATTATTCGGTGCACTCAGCAACTTTGAATATCTCATTGAATATTTTCGTAAAACAAATAAAGTGATAGTACCCTTATTGCCTTTATTTGAACTCGATATTTTTCATACAACAGTTGGCGGATTGGAAAAGCATGTTCAGAAATTTATTGAATTACGGGGATATGAAAATATAAACCTTTTAGGTAATTCATTAGGCGGACATGTTGCATTGGTGCATGTATTAAAACATCCTGAAAGAATAAAATCGCTCATATTGACCGGTAGTTCCGGCTTGTTTGAAAATGGCATGGGTGACAGTTATCCTAAACGCGGTGATTACGATTATATCAAGAAAAAAACAGCACTTACTTTTTATGACCCCGAAATGGCAACAAAAGAATTGGTGGATGAAGTGTTTGAAATAACCACAAGTAGGCTAAAAGTAATTAAAGTACTTTCCTTGGCCAAAAGTGCCATCCGAAGCAATTTGGGAGAGGAATTAGGTCAGGTTAAACAGCCTACTTTATTGATATGGGGTAATAATGATACCATCACACCGCCATTTGTGGGCAGAGAATTTAACAGGCTGATACCAAACAGTGAATTATATTTTATTGATAAATGCGGTCATGCACCGATGATGGAAGTACCACATGAGTTCAATGAAATACTGAACAGTTTTCTCACTAAATTGAGAAAGCCCGCTGCAACTGTTGCATAGTTTTTGTTGTCTGATTCATAACAGAAAGAAAGTAATGTTAGCCTCACAACTCATACAATCAAATTATCCTACAGTCAATTTATTTGATAAGGTATCGCTTGCCCTGCAATTGATGGATGAATATGAAGTGATGCATCTGCCCGTGGTGATAGAAGAAAAATATGCAGGATTGATAAGTAAAGATGACCTGCTCGATACAGATGAAAGCAATACCATTGCTTCATTAGAATACCTGTTGATAAAAACAAGTATAAAAATCAATGAACATTTTTCAGCGGCACTGCAACAAGCATCTGAATTTAATCTTTCCTTGGTTGCTGTTATTAATGAACAGGCAGAACTCGCAGGAGTTATTCCAACAAATCTCTTATTGAAAGCGGTCGCAAAATTCATAGGCAGTGAAGAGCCGGGCGGCATTATTGTTCTGGAAGTGGAGAGGAGAAATTATTCTTTCGGAGAAATAAGCAGATTGGTCGAAACAAATGAGGCCAGTATCATGCAACTTAACACCACGACTGAAAACGATTCGGGTTTATTATTGGTTACTATTAAATTGAATAAAATAGAAGTCAGTGACATTGTGGCGACTTTTCAACGATACGATTATCAGATACGCTACTATTTTGGTGAAGAACAATATGCCAATGAATTGAAAGAAAACTATAATCATCTGATTTCTTATTTGAACATTTGATACCTATCAACCTTCAGCCGCTGCTGTAATTTTTTTCATCAAAGGAAGCTGTTAATTTTTCACAACAAATTCATGCCTGTTCAAGCAATCCCTTACATTTACTTTTACTAAATAACAGGTTTTTACTGATGAGATATTGTTGCGCTGTTTTATTAAGTATTTTTTTTCTGCAGGATGTTGTTGCGCAATCTGTCGAAAGCGTCGATTCAGTTCATAAGCCAATTGTTTCAAATATGCTTCCTCAAAAAAATGAGGAAATGTATGTTATTGCCGATGTTGTTATAACAGGTAATAAAAAAACAAAAGGGTATATCATTATCAGGGAAACTACTTTTAAAAAAGGAGATCATATTGCTGCACCAGACCTGACAAAAAGATTGATCGAATCAAAACAACTGATCTATAACACAGGTTTATTTGTGGATGATTCTGTATATGTCTCACAGCAAAAAGGGAATGAGGTTTTTATTAATATTGATGTAAAAGAACGATGGTATTTTTTCCCTTTACCTTATTTTGTGTTGGTCGACAGGAACTTTAATCAATGGTGGGTACAGGAGAATAGAAGTTTGGAAAGAGTAAACTATGGCATTAAATTCACACAGAATAATTTCAGCGGTCAAGATGATAATCTGAATATTTGGCTCATCAATGGATATAACCAGCAAATAACATTACGATACGGTCTTCCGTTTATTGACAAAAAATTGACTCAGGGATTTAATGTGGGATTTACATATTCAAGGCAACGAGAATTAAATTATGCAACAAGTAGCAACAACAAACAATTATTCTACGACCAGCCGGATGGTTTTGCAAAAAACATAGCAAGATTTGATCTGACTTACTCATTCCGTCCTGATCAAAGAATCAGGCATTTATTCCGTATTGCTTATACTAGTGAATCAGTTTCAGATAGTATCATAAAACTTAACCCGCTGTATTATCCTAACAGCTTGAACAATATCAAATATCTTGATTTTACTTATTCTTTCAGGTATTACAACAACGACTATAATGCTTATCCCACAAAAGGTGTTTTTGGGGAAGCATATATTTATAAAAGGGGCTTAGATAATATTACCAACTTATGGCAGGTTGGTGTTCATGGATTATATGCAAAACCTATTTTGCCTAAAACCTTTTTTCGTATTGAAGGAGCACTGTCAGTTAAATTCCCGTCAACGAACTATTTCATCAACCAGCCTTTATTTGGTTACGGGTATTACACATTACGCGGAATGGAATATTATGTTGTGGATGGAACGACTGGTGCATTGGGGAAGTTTACATTGTACAGAGAATTGTTTAAATATATTTATAAAACACCTTTTCATACAAAAACACACGATAAAATCCCCTTCAGGGTTTATATGAAAGCGTATAGCGATGTGGGCTATAGCTACAGCCCTGGTATAAATAATAATCTCTTCAATAATAAACTAATGTACACATGGGGCGCAGGCTTTGATGTGGTTTCTATTTATGATCTTGTATTCCGTTTCGAATACAGCTTCAATCAACTCGGAGAGAATGGATTATATTTACATGCCAGCAGTGGTTTTTAAAATTATAATACATATCTTTTTTCAATAAACAGAAATGTAAATCAGAATAATGAAAGTAGCGATATACAGCAGAGGATTAGATGCAGAGCAAGGCAGCTCTTTACAAGCTTTGCTGGAAGAACTCGCCATCCATAAAATTCAGGTATTCATTTATCATGCCTTATTAGATCAGTTTTCTTTGCCTCAACACTTAACGCAACAACTCACAACATTTCAGTTAGCTGAAGATCTGGATAAAGATGTAGAATGTTTGATAGGAATTGGCGGAGACGGGACAATCTTAGATGCCGTAACCATTGTGAAAGACAGCAATATTCCAATATTGGGTATCAATTTCGGAAGATTGGGTTTTTTGGCAAGTATCAGTCGCGACGAATTATCAATTGCAGTAGATGCATTGGTGAACAGAACATTTATTGTTGATAAAAGAAGTTTGATACATGTGGACGCCAATCAGCCTTTATTCGGCAATGCACCTTTTGCATTAAACGAATTTGCGATTCACAAAAGAGATACCTCGCCGATGATTAAAGTACATACTTATCTCAACGGAGAGTTTTTAAACACCTATTGGGCGGATGGTCTGATTGTATCTACTCCAACCGGTTCTACGGGATATAATATGAGTTGTAACGGACCTATATTATTTCCTGAATCATCCAGTTTTGTGATTACGCCGGTTGCTCCGCATAATCTGAATGTCAGGTCTATTGTTGTGGCAGATGACAGTGTTATTTCTTTTGAAGTGGAAGGAAGATCAGACCAGTTTATATGTGTACTGGATTCAAGAAGAGAAATTGTTGATATCAATATACAGTTAGCAGTTAAAAAAGAAAAATTTTCAGTTAATCTAATCCGATTGAATGAAAACAGTTTTCTCTCAACACTAAGAACCAAATTAACATGGGGATTAGACAAGAGAAATTAACTTTTTAGCTATCTGTAAAAATTTCACCTTTATTGCAGCAAAACGCAGCGCTGAATATGTTTAAAAAACTGAGTTATACCATCTCATTTCTTTTTGTACTATTTGCAGTGCAGGCACAGCGTACAGAAAGTTTTGTGCATGCCGGTGAAATTGGTATTTCAATGGGCGCTGGAACTTATTTTGGCGATCTGAACACAACTACCAACATCAGCCATCCAAAATTTGCAGCCGGCGGATTTTACAGAAAACAATACAACAATTATATCGGATTTAAAATTTCGGGTAATTATGCATTTCTCGCTTATTCAGATGTGTATAGCCAAAACCCTGTACAGAAGCGGCGTAATCTCAGTTTCAATACAAATGTTTGGGAACTAAGCGTAAGCGGCGATTTTAATTTTTTCAAATTCTATCCTGGTTTTCCTGAGTATAGCTTTACTCCGTATGTGAGTCTTGGCATCGGGGCTTTTTCATTTGATCCATATGCTTATTTAAACGGACAAAAATATTATCTGCGAAATATCGGAACCGAAGGTCAGGGAAGTCCGTTGTATCCGGGTTTTGCACCCTATAAAAATGTGGCTATTTGTATCCCTATTGGAATAGGATTCAAAAAAGCATTGAATGAACGCATTAATTTTTTTGGTGAACTATCTTATCGTTTTACGACAACAAAATATCTTGACGATGTAAGCGGCACTTATGCACCTGATGCATTCCCGCCCGATGCAAATGGTAATCCTTCAGTCGGTTTTTTATTACAAGACAGAAGCTATGAAACCGGAACGGCCATTGGTGTAAAAGGCAGACAAAGAGGCAATGGCCAATATGATTCTTACGTAACCCTTCAATTTGGCATTTCATTTAATATCCAATCCTATCGCTGCCCTACTTCCAAGTAAATCAGGTTTCTTCCGATAAACGATATGCTTTTACTATTTTTGCGCAACAAAAGGCAGAATTATACATGCGGCCATTGATTGAACAAATTGATAAAACACGTCTACCCAAACATATTGCCATTATCATGGATGGTAATGGAAGATGGGCTGAAGAAAAGGGGCAGGAACGTTTGTATGGTCATTTTCACGGCGTAGAAAGTGTTCGAAACATAGTAGAAGGCTGTGCCGAATTGGGTGTTGAATACCTTACATTATATGCTTTCAGCAATGAAAATTGGGATCGCCCAAGAACCGAGGTTGATGGATTGATGGCATTATTGGTCGATACCATCAGAAAAGAAGTTCCCATTCTTAATAAAAATAATATCAGGATGCACATGATCGGTAATATGGAGATGTTGCCAGATTCTGCGCAAAAAGCCTTACAAGAAGCAATAGCATTAACAGGTCACAATACCGGGCTGAACCTTATAATGGCATTGAGTTACAGCAGCAGATGGGAATTGGTGAATGCCGTAAAGAAAATTGGAATGGATGTTAAAGCAGGCAGGATAGATCCTGAAACAATTGATCAAAATACCGTAGAACATTATCTTACAACGAGTAATTTCCCTGATCCTGAATTGATGATCCGCACCAGCGGGGAGTACAGGATCAGTAATTTTTTATTATATCAGTTGGCGTATGCGGAACTTTATTTCACCAATACACGATGGCCCGATTTCAGAAAAGAAAATTTATATGAGGCCATTATTGACTTCCAATTCCGAGAAAGGCGCTTTGGAAAAACAGGAAAACAAATACAAAAAGAGGCACATTTAACCTCCTGACAGCAGATATTCAACCACGTTGAGTTGATTTAACAAAGACTTTTAAATATTCCGCTTTAATTTGCCCAACTTAAATGCTAAAACAACTGTTGAAAGCCGCTAACCATGCATTCCTTTCAGCAATAATATTTATAAACCCCAACCGGATGCAGAAAGTGTACAAATTTTTAGTGCTGGTTTTCGTTTCAAGCTTGGTTAGTTCGTTGGTGTACTCGCAGGAAAAAACTTCTGACACAACTATCACATCTATTGAGGCAGATCTTGTTAATATCTTGAATCAAAAAATCCCAAAAAAATATAAGATCGCAGCTATCACAGTTGTAGGTAATAAATATTTTGATGAGAACCTTTTGTTGTCAATCGCTTCCATTAACGTGGGGGATGAAATTACAATTCCGGGCGGCGATAATATTTCAAAATCGATCAATAAGCTTTGGCAACAAAATTATTTCAGTAATGTGCAGGTATATTTTACAAAAATTGAAGGCAAAAATATCAGCCTGGAAATTGATGTAACAGAAAGACCGCGACTGGGAAAATTTTATTTTAAAGGAATTCGTAAAGGCGAAAGTGATGATCTTTTGGGTAAAGCAGGATTGGTTTCAGGCCGTGTAGTTACCGAAAACATGAAACGCTCAACGGTTGAAGCAATCAATAAATATTATGCTGAGAAAGGGTTTCAAAACATTACAGTAAAGATTGATGAAAAGAAAGACAGTTCCATCAATAATTCTGTTACCGTTACTTTTAATATTGATAAAGGCACAAAAGTGCGCATCAACAATATCAACATTGTAGGAAATACTGTTGCTGAATCTAAAATAAAAAAGCAATTAAAAGGAACCAAAGAACAAACACGGTTAACACTTTATCCCCCAGAAGACTTCGGTGGTTTTGTTCCTCCACATAAATACAGTTTTGATGATTATTTGCAAGACCGCGGGTATCTTACTTACACATATACAAAACAGCTACTGAGACCGTATGTACGTATGAATTTATTTTCATCCGCTAAATTCAGTGATAAAAAATATACAGAAGACAAGGAAAAAATATTAGACTATTACAATTCATTGGGTTATCGTGATGCCGTTATTGAAAGAGATACGGTATATCATAATCCGCAGGGAGCTTTGAACATTGACCTTAAAATGAATGAGGGTCATAAATACCGTTTTGGAAATATCAGTTGGAGAGGAAATACGAAATATCCTGATTCTCTGTTAAGCACCATTCTCGGAATCAGAAAAGGTGATACCTATAATTTAGAATTGCTGAATAAAAGATTAGGTAAAGGTGGCGGCCCTCCAGAGGGCGGTGATGTGAACGGTTTGTATATGGACGATGGCTATTTATTTTTCAGGACCGATCCTGTTGAAACAGCTGTATATAATGATACGATCGACTTTGAAATAAGAATTGTTGAAGGTCCGCAGGCCACCATCAAAAATGTTCGTATTGCAGGTAATGAAAAAACAAAGGAGTATGTGATCAGAAGAGAGATCAGAACTATCCCGGGAGAAAAATTCAGCAGGCAGGATCTGATGCGTTCTATTCGTGAGATCGGACAATTGAATTTCTTCAATCAGGAAAAAATCACCCCAACTCCTGTTCCCAATCCCGAAGACGGAACTGTTGATATTAATTATTCAGTAGAAGAAAAATCGAGTGATCAGTTAGAGCTCAGTGCAGGCTGGGGTGGAACAATCGGCTTAACCGGAACAGTAGGTATTACCTTCAATAATTTCTCTGCAAGAAATTTGTTCAAAAAAGATGCATGGGATCCGCTACCGATGGGTGATGGTCAAAAAGTGAGTTTCCGAATTCAAAGTAATGGTAAAGCCTTCCGGTCGTATAATTTTTCTTTTACCGAACCTTGGTTAGGCGGCAAAAAAAGAAATTCATTTACGTTTTCTATATACGATACAAAATATTCCAATGCATACAATCCTGCAACAGGAACATATTCGAGTTCTGCAGCCAACAATTCTTATTTAAGAACAACGGGTACAACAGTCAGTCTGGGTAAACAATTAAACTGGCCTGATAACTATTTCTCCGGATCTGTTGGTGTAAGTTATGTACGGTATCAGTTAGTGAATTATTATATCAGTCCAATTGGCTTACCCGGTTTTAATAACGGGTTCTCCAATAACTTCAGTTTAAAATTTGCAGTACAACGTTCTTCTGTAATGGGAACAACATTTCCGACGGGTGGCTCTAATTTTTTATTAAGTCTTCAGATAACACCTCCATATTCTCTGATAAACCCGGATGTAGTAAACACGGCAAATCCATATACATGGATCGAATATCATAAATGGCGCTTTAACAGCGAATGGTATGTGCCGTTAACTAATTTTTCGGGAGCAGAACATAATAAAGCCTTGATATTAAAAGTCGCAGCGAAGTTTGGTTTTTTGGGAAGGTTTAATCCCAAACTCGAAATATCTCCATTCGAACGGTATCAGTTAGGCGATGCAGGTTTAAGTAACCAATATGCTTTATTAGGATATGATATCATTTCACAAAGGGGTTACCCTGTATATCAAACCTCTGATGTAAAAATAAACCCTGATCAATCAGGAGCAAGTCAATATTTCACTATGTTTAATAAATATGTGATGGAGTTGCGTTATCCCTTAAGTCTTAATCCAAGCAGCACTATTTATGGTTTAGCATTTTTTGAAGCAGCAAATGGTTGGTATGACATTAAACAATATAATCCATTTTTGCTGAGGCGCTCAGTAGGCTTAGGAATGCGATTTTTTCTGCCAATGTTTGGTTTACTGGGATTTGATTATGGTATAGGATTAGACAGGATACAGCCCGGAGTGCCTCTAAAAAATGCATCTAAATTTACATTTATGTTAGGCTTTGAACCGGAATAATATCTTATCCTCATTAATAATTTCCGTATGAAAAAAATTATTCTGTTCACTTACATCATGTTCATTGTTGCAGGTGAATGTATTGCACAACAATATGCTGTAATTGATACAAAATACATTTTGGATAAAATCCCGGAGTATAAGGATGCGGATAAAAAACTGAAAGACATTTCTTCGCAATGGCAAAAAGAAATTGATGATAAACAAGCCGAATTAGACAGGATGTACAAAAATTATGATGCAGAACAGTTTATGCTGAGTGAAGAGTTGAAGAAAAAGAGAGAGACAGAGCTATTTAATAAAGAAAAAGAAGTGAGAGAATTGCAGAAAAGGAGATTTGGGTATGAAGGCGATCTTTTTAAAGAAAGGCAAAGATTGGTAAAGCCTGTGCAGGATAAAGTGTATAATGCCATTCAAAAAATTGCAGTAGCCCGTTCTTACAATTTTGTACTCGATAAAAGTGAAGGAATTACCGTTATATTTGCCGACCCGAAATTGGACAAAAGCGATGACGTGCTTAAAGAATTAGGGATCAAGAACTAAACCAACCATCAACAAAATAAAAAAACGACAATGAAAAAATTTTTAGTAGTGTGTGTGGCTTTTACAGTAAGCCTTGTTTTTTCAAACAGCACTAAAGCGCAGCAAATAAAAATCGGTGTATTTGATGAAGAAAGTGTGTTAGGATTGTTTCCTGACATTCAGAAAGTACAAACAGCATTGGATCAATATGCGCAGGATTCTTTGAAGACAGAGTACGATTATGAATTAAGTGAATTCAAACGTAAGGATAGTGTGTATAAGAAAGATTCTGCTACCATGCCAGGCGGTGTTAGAGCCATCATGCAAAAAGAAATTGCTGCTCATTATAATAAAATTATAAACTGGCAACAATATCAGCAACAAGCATTACAGGCAAAGCAAAATCAGTTATTGCAACCTTATTTGGAAAAAGTCTATGCGGCATTTCAGGAAGTTGTTGCTGAACAAAAATATACCTGGGTGTTAAAGAAAGAAGCTTGCGTGATTCCCGGCGGATTGGGAGATAATATTTCTATTAAAGTAGCTCAGAAATTAAAATTGACTTTGCCTAAAGAAGTTACCGATGCTTTAAAAGCACAGGGATTACCTGTAGGCACAACCGATACAGGTACAAAACCATCTGCACCTGCTACAAAGCCTGCTGTTAAACATTAATTGATACATTATTTTGAATAAAGAACCATCCTGCATTTCGCAGGATGGTTCTTATTTTTGTGACATGCAAGTGAAAGGTCCGATTGGCGTTTTTGACAGCGGTTATGGTGGATTAACTGTTTTAAAAGAAATAGTCGATAAACTTCCGCAATACGATTATTTGTATTTGGGAGATAATGCCCGAGCGCCATATGGTTCTCGTAGTTTTGAAACTGTCTATCAATATACATTACAATGTGTAGAATGGTTTTTTAAACAAGGTTGTTCGCTGGTAATATTGGCGTGTAATACTGCATCTGCAAAAGCTTTGAGGACAATTCAGCAAAATGACCTTCCAAAAATCGATGCAACAAAAAGAGTATTGGGTGTTATTAGACCAACTACGGAGATCATTGGAAAATTCTCTGAAACAAATCATGTAGGTATTTTGGGAACAACGGGAACGGTTGTATCAGAATCTTATCCGATCGAGATCGCTAAATTTTTCCCTGAAGTAAAAGTATATCAGGAAGCTTGCCCCATCTGGGTTCCATTGATCGAGACAAATGAACATTTATCGAAAGGTGCTGATCATTTTGTAAAAAAACATTTAGATCATTTAATGCACCAATCAGAGAAAATAGACACCATTTTATTGGCTTGCACGCATTATCCTTTATTGATAGATAAAATAAAAGAGTATACACCTGTTGGAACAACGATAGTTTCGCAGGGAGAAATTGTTGCAAATGGATTAAAAAATTATTTAACTCGTCATCCCGAAATGGAAGAAAGATGCAGTAAACAGCAACGAATTGAATTTTATACAACCGATTCTGTTGCTGATTTTGATAAACATGCAGAAGTTTTTTTTGGGAAGAAAATTGCATCTAAACACCTTGATTTATCAGCTCAATAGCGATAAAATCGTACAAGAGTGCGACGCAACGAGTGCTAAATTATTATTTTACAGCTTGAAACACAAAAATTCTGGCTCAAATCTTTCAAAAATTAAGTTCAAGTCCTTACCTTCGCCGTCCTTTCACAAAACTGTGGCATGGTGGCCGCCGTTGAAGTTGAAATCATATTATCGGGTTAGTAAAATAAAATTATCATGAAACGTACATTTCAACCGCATACACGTCGTCGTAAATCTGTTCACGGATTCCGTAAACGTATGCAAACTGCCAATGGCCGCAAGGTATTAGCCAGCCGCAGAGCGAAGGGCCGTAAGAAATTAACTATTTCTGACGAGAAAGGATTAAAATAATAATCGGGCTCTGTCCGCAAAAATATTTAGCCTCATCTTTTGGTGGGGCTTTTTTAGTTTTATAGATTTAGTTGATGGCAAAGTTGTTTTCATATCAATCAAAGGAAAAATTAAAGAGTCGCAAATTGATGGACCAATTGTTTACAGTTGGCAAATCTGTTTCTGTTTTTCCGATGAAAGTATTTTATAACGAAGTGGATATTGATCTTGATTTTCCTGTAAAAGTTGGTGTGGGAGTGAGCAGCAGAAATTTTAAAAAAGCTGTTGACAGAAACAAAATTAAAAGATTGTTGCGTGAAGCATATCGGTTAAACAAACAGCCTTTGATTGAATTTGCATCATCAAAAAATAAAAAGGTTATTTTATTTTTTTTATATGTAGAAAAGAGGTTACCAGATCTTGAAACCTTGCAAAATAAATTGCCGATGGTAATTGATAAACTGATAAAACAGTTGAATGAAAATTCTGTTGCAAATACTTAGTTATCCTTTCATACTGCTGATAAAATTTTATCAGTATGTGATTTCTCCTGCCATTGGACCAAAATGCAGATACACACCAACCTGCTCGCAATATGCCATTGAAGCTTTAAAAAAATATGGATTGTTCAAAGGCGGATGGTTAGCCGCAAAACGAATAACATCCTGTCATCCCTGGGGCGGACATGGGCACGATCCTGTGCCATAAAAATTTTTTGTCACAGATCATACAGAAATACACGGATTTATATTGTAATAATTTTTCTGTGTTTTCCGTGCTTTCGTGGCAATGGAAAATAAGGGTTAATCTTTAGAAACCGTCATTGCTTTTAATTTCTCGATCGTTTCTCTGATTTCTTTGATGCTCCAGAAACGATACACTTCAGGATCTTTATCTCCTATTTTTTCAATGCTTGTCATGCGATGATAAGGCGTTACCATAAATGCATCTAAATTATTAGTGATCTTTGCAGCCTGATAAGGAAGTATAAAATAATTTCTATTGGCCGGAGATACATTTTTATTTTGAACCAATAATTGTAAAGAATCAATCGCTCTTTTTAATGCATCTTGTGAAACCGTTGTATAAGTATCGCTTGGCACGCCATATTTTTGGAAACTGCCAATGATGGTATCGTTCTTTCCGTTCAATAAAAAATATCCGTCGCCGTCGCTATCAATATCAATGGTAACATTACCATCATCTTTTTTTAGAATCAGGCGCAATGTTTTTGGTTCATTAGTGAAGTCTGTGGGCATTTCATTAGTTCCTCCCCCATCCTTAAGTGTGATAGTATCAGCATTTATATGTATTGATCCTTTAGCAATAACTAAAACCCTTTTAGTATTTCCGGAGCAAGAACTAAGTAAAAGCAAAACGAATAAGGAATAAAAAGTAAGTCTCATATGGTTGTTTTAGCAATAAAAAAATCCTCTTTGTTCAAGAGGATTTAAAAGTAGAATATTTTTTGATTGATTATATCGCAGCAGCAAAACGTTCTGCAACTTTATTCCAGTTCACTACATTCCAGAATGCACCCAGATAATCAGCACGACGATTTTGATATTTCAGATAATAGGCGTGTTCCCAAACATCCACACCAAGAATAGTTGTTCCTTTTACATCAGCAACATCCATCAAAGGATTATCCTGATTGGGTGTTGATGATATTTCTAATTTGCCATCCTTTACTAATAACCAAGCCCAGCCGCTTCCGAAACGCGTTAATCCTGCAGCGGTAAATTTTTCTTTGAATACATCGAATGAACCGAATGCAGTAGTAATTGCATCAGCCAATGCACCATCTGGAGTTCCTCCAGCCTTAGGAGCTAAACTTTCCCAAAAGAAACTGTGATTCCAATGACCACCACCATTATTACGAACAGCAGGAGAAATAGTACCTGCATGTTTTACCAATTCTTCTAGACTTTTTCCCTCATTAGGCGTGCCTGCAATTGCTTTGTTCAGATTGTCAACATAAGCCTGATGATGTTTGCCATGATGTATTTGCATGGTCAATGTATCAATATGCGGTTCTAATGCTTCGTGAGCATAAGGTAATGCGGGTAATGTAAATGCCATAACGATATTTTTATTTGATGAATGAAAGGATTACAAATTTAGCCAATCAAAATTTAAAGACTATATATTTTGTGTTAACTGTTTTTAGTTTAAATTCATTCTTTGAATATTATTCCTCATCTCGAAACGATTCTGCTATGGACAAAAAAAATTCATCTCAATCAAGACGTTCTTTTATCAACAAATTTTCTAAATCAATTGCTGCTGCTGCATTATTGCCTGCTATCGGAAATGCGGCATCACCAGAAAGCACTATTGAATTAATCAGAAAAAATAAGATCAGTGCGAATGACCATATTCAAATTGCATTGATTGGCGCAGGCGGTATGGGCAGCGCCGATGCTAATACGGCAATCACTTTGCCCGGCATTAAATTAATTGCTGCCTGTGACTTATATGACGGAAGATTGGCGGATGCAAAAAAGAAATATGGCAATGATATTTATACAACAAAAGATTTTCATGATATCATTAATCGAAAAGATGTGGATGCGGTGATTGTTGCAACTCCCGATCATTGGCATAAAGATATTTCCGTTGCGGCGATGAATGCCGGTAAACATGTGTACTGTGAAAAACCAATGGTGCATGATATTACTGAAGGCGCCGCTGTTGTGGAAGCACAGAACAGAAATAAAGTTGTATTTCAGGTGGGAAGTCAGGGAATGAGTTCTCTGGGCAATGAAAAGGCAAAAGAATTATTAGCCGCAGGTGCGATCGGTAAATTAAATTATGCAGAAGGTTTTTGGGCTCGTAATTCTCCATGGGGTGCATGGCAATATGATATTCCTGCGGATGCATCGGAAAAAACTGTTGACTGGAAAGTGTTTGAACATAATTTGCCTGACAGACCTTTTGATGCAAAACGTTTTTTCAGATGGCGTTGTTATAGGGATTACGGAACGGGTGTTTCGGGTGATCTCTTTGTGCATTTATTTTCAAGTTTACATTTCATCACTAATTCAATTGGGCCAAATAAAGTAATGGCAACCGGTGGGATACGTTATTGGAAAGATGGAAGGGAAGTGCCTGATATTTTATTGGGCATGTTTGATTATCCTGAAACCAATGCACATCCTGCATTTAATTTATCACTGCGAGTGAATTTTGTAGATGGTACTGCAGATAATACTTATTTAAGATTGGTGGGTAATGAAGGATCCATGAATGTAGAGTGGGATAAAGTCACACTCACTAAAAATAAATCGTATGCTGCTGTTGATGATCCTTTGTTGAAAACAAAAACTAATCAGGATGCTTCCAATTACGAAAGAAAAAAAATGTTGCCGCCTGATACAACTGTGTTCAAAGCAGAAGATGGTTATAAAGGCGCGCACTATGACCATTTCAATCACTTCTTTACCTGCATCAGAACGGGTGCTGTTTCTAAAGAAGATGCATTGTTTGGTTATCGTGCAGCGGCTCCTGCATTGCTTTGTAACGATAGTTATTTTAAAGAAAGAGCGATTAAGTGGGATCCGTTGAATCTTAAATTGATTGGTTAAATCATATATAAAAATCCCGCCATAAGAGCGGGATTTTTATTGCTATCTTTTATTTTTAAAGAAAGATCTCATTAAAAAAGCGCAATCATTTTCTAAAACACCTTTTACCAATTCTGCTTTTGGATGAAACGGCCATGCCTCTTTTGCAATGCGCTTGAAGCCATTCTTTTCATCGCTGGCGCCATACACGATCCTTCCGATCTTTCCCCAAAAGATCGCACCACAACACATTAAACAAGGTTCGAGTGTAACATATAAGGTTGCTTCAGGTAAATACTTTGCACCTAATGATTGATAGGCAGATGTAAGTGCGAGTATTTCTGCATGAGCAGTTGAATCATTCAACAATTCAACCTGATTATAAGCCCTTGCAATTATTTTATTGTTGACGACCACGACAGCACCAACAGGCACTTCATCTTTTTCAAATGCAAGTTCTGCCTGCTTCAAAGCTTCACGCATAAAATATTCATCATTCAATAATTCCATCCGGCTAAGTTAAAAACATTTAATGGATGCGTGTTTACAAATAAAAAAAGCCATCTGATCTTTTTGTCAAATGGCTTTTTATAAAAATGAATTTATTATAATTTCTTGATCACAATATTCCTGAACCAAACATCATTCCCATGATCTTGCAAAGCAATTTTTCCTTTTGTAAATGTTCCGAAGTTTGGCATTGATTTAAATTTACTTTCTGCGATCAATTTTTTCCAATTATAATCCCACATAGTTGTTGAAACCACAGTTGTGCCGTTAAGTTTTAATTCTAATTTCCCTTTGTTACAGATGATTTCAACTTCATTCCATTCACCAACTGCTTTGACTGTTTCTTTTGAACATGCGATCAAATCATATAGATCACCTGCACGATGTTTGTGAATTTTTCCATCGGGATGACCATCGTTATCCAATATTTGCATCTCCATTCCTGTTCTCCAGCTTTCATCATACAAGGGTACTTCTTCATGCACATTGAAAATGATACCGCTGTTGCCATCTTTAGAAATTTTCCATTCTAATTTCAAATCATAATTTTCAAATTCATCGTTGGTAACCAAATCGCCACCGCCATCAGTTTGATAAGTTTTTTTTGCAGCAGCACTTAAATGTATCGCACCATCTTCTACTTGCCAGGCCTTACCCGGAGCGGATTTGCCGTAACTGTGCCAACCTTTGGTTGAAACACCATCAAATAAAGAAACCCAACCCTTTTCGTTTTTTGTTTGTGCGTTGCAAAACAAAAACGAGGTTGAAACGATTGCAAGTAAAAAAAAATGGCGCATGTTTATTTGGTTTTAAGTAACAGAATATATTTTACTATTTGTTCAGCGTCTTCTTTTGATAATGCAGCATGAGGTGCCATAGGAATTTGTCCCCAAACACCAGATCCGCCTTTCACTACTTTATCAGCCAACATCGATATATCTGCACTTGTATATTTATTGGCGACATCTCTGTAAGCAGGGCCCACTAATTTTTCAGATACTTTATGACAGGTTAAACAATCATTTTTTGCGATCAATGCCAATCCTTTCTGATAATCAGGATTAGAACTGTTATCCACTACTTTTTCTGCACCGGGTGCAGGTTTGCTTTCACTACTTCCGCATGCAGTCATTAATAGAATTGCCGCCATTGCTGCTAAATACTTTTTCATCGATAAATTTTTTAATTTTTAATGTTATCACAACATTGTTATGTAATAGAATTTCGAAATGTAAAATTATCAATCAATTCCCAGAATACGTTGATTAAAATTTTCATCTGCACCGGTTCCTGCAAAATCATCAAAAGCTTTTTCTGTAACTGTAATAATATGATCGCTGATAAATGCAGCGCCTTCTTTTGCGCCATCTTCTGAATTCTTAATGCAACATTCCCATTCCAAAACAGCCCATCCTTTATAATCGTATGATGCTAATTTGGAAAAAATGGATTTAAAATCAACCTGGCCATCCCCCAAAGAACGAAAACGTCCTGCACGATCAATCCAGTTTTGATAACCACCATATACACCTTGTTTTCCTGATGCATTGAACTCGGCGTCTTTTACATGAAATGCTTTGATGCGTTGATGATAATGATCGATATATGTTTTGTAATCCAAACATTGTAATACAAAATGTGATGGATCATACAACAAACATGCACGAGGATGTTGATTCACTTTATCTAAAAACATTTCATAAGTAATACCGTCATGCAAATCTTCTCCGGGATGAATTTCATAACAAACATCTACACCGCATTCATCAAACACATTTAATATCGGCAACCATCTTTTTGCTAATTCTGTAAAACCTGTTTCAACCAATCCGGCAGGACGCTGCGGCCAGGGATACATCGTATGCCATAACAATGCTCCACTGAAAGTAGCGTGAGCATTGAGTCCTAACCAGTGGGATGCTTTTGCTGCATATTTTAATTGTTGTGTCGCCCATTCACTTCTTGCTTTATTATTTCCTCTTACTGATTCTGGAGCAAAGCCATCAAACAATGCATCATAAGCGGGATTCACTGCAACCAATTGTCCTTGCAAATGCGTTGATAATTCTGTTATTTCCAATCCGGCCTCATGCACGATTCCTTTTAATTCTTCGCAGTATGTTTTACTTTCACCGGCTTTTTGCAGATCGATGCAACGTGCATCCCATGTTGGAATTTGCACACCCTTGTAACCTAATGCTGCAGACCATTTGCAGATATCTTTTAAATTGTTGTAGGGAGAAGTGTCTCCCATAAACTGTGCTAAAAAAATAGCAGGACCTTTAATTGTTGTCATAATTTTTTATTTGACGAGCATTTGAACAAGTACCATCATCAACTATATTTCAAATTTTGTCCATTTTTTATCGCTCTTTGAAGAAGCAACAACAGCATCAATAAATGCCATTCCTCTAATGCCATCTTCAACAGAAGGAAAATCTAAATTTTCTTTAGATGCTTGTATGCCTTCAATCTTAGCAGATAATGTTTGTGCAAAATTGTTATAAATATTTCCAAATGCTTCGAGATAACCTTCCGGATGTCCGCCTGGAGTTCTGCAATTGCTTGTTGCGTAACTTGATAAAGTTCCTCCATAATTTGCTCCGGCTCTTAAAATTTGTGCCGGCGCATCTAGCCATTTTACGATTAAAGTATTGGGTTCATGTTGCGCCCATTCAATACCACCCTTTTCTCCATACACTCGAATCTTCAATGCGTTCTCTTCACCTGCTGCAACCTGCGATGCCATTAACACTCCGGCTGCACCATTATTAAATTTCAATAATACATTGCCATCATCATCCAATGCTCTTCCCTCCACCATGATATTGAGATCGGCACATAATTCTGTTATCTGTAAACCGGTAATATATTCTGACAAATGAGCTGCATGTGTTCCGATATCTCCCATCGATCCTGCCTTACCGCTTTTCTTGGGATCTGTTCTCCATGCGGCTTGTGCATTGCCTTCTCTTTCACTCAATTTACTTAACCATCCTTGCGGATATTCCACCCAGACTTTTCTGATCTTTCCCAACATACCCTCTTTGACCATTGCTTTGGCCTGTTTCACCATTGGATAACCTGAATAAGTATGTGTTAAGCAAAGCAATAATCCTGTTTCTTCTACTTTTTGTTTTAATTGTTTTGCTTCATCCAAAGAAAATGCAATGGGCTTTTCAATCACTACATGAAATCCATGATCCAATGCCATCATGGCCGGTGCAAAATGTGCGAAGTTGGGGGTTACTATAGTTACAAAATCAATTCTTTTATCTGCAGGTAATTGACTTTCTTTTTTGATCATCTCTTCGAAATTGAGATAGATCCTGTCTTCATTCAAGAATAGTGACCTTCCTGAATCAACTGCTATATCAGGATTGATGCTTAGTGCGCCGCAGGATAATTCAATCAATCCGTCCATATTGGCAGCTATGCGGTGAATGGCACCGATGAATGCATCTTTTCCTCCGCCAATCATTCCATATCTTAATTTTCTTTTCATAATGACAGCATTTAGTTTTTAAAGATCGTAATAATAGGAAGATGAAGTAATAAAAAAATTTTCAGCTTTAAAACAAAATCAGTAATTGATATTAATCAAAAATTTTAGAAGCGGGAATTGTTATTCGAAAATAAAAAATTACATTTAAATCTCTTTTCTCAAAAACGAGTAAATCTAACTTAACGATTATGCCAACTAACATCCAACGAAACAAATTATTTGTGGCCAGTTGTCTGGCTTTATTAGTTACTTCTTTATCATTCGGAATCCGAGCCGGAGTTTTAAATCAGCAGGGGATTGATTTTCATTTAACAGCTACAGAATTGGGAACCATTGCAGCAACGGCATTCTGGGGATTTCCATTGGCAGTGGTTATTGGTGGTATTGTAGTTGACATTATTGGAATGAAAAAACTGTTGGTGATGGCTTTTATCTTTCATTTGGCGGGAATATTATTGACCATTTTTGCAAGTGGTTATTGGACATTATTCATCTCAACTTTATTGATCGGTATAGCGAACGGAACTGTAGAAGCTGCTTGTAATCCATTGGTTACATCATTGTATCCTGATAATAAAACAACAAAACTGAATCATTTTCATTTATGGTTTCCCGGAGGGATTGTAATCGGAACATTGATCGTTTTCCTTTTCAATAAAATAGGATTGGGTACACAAATGCAGGTAGGCGTTATGCTTATCCCTGCTGCATTGTACGGCTATCTATTTTATGAATTGGAATTTCCGAAAACAGAAAGGGTATCGAGCGGTGTTTCAACTTCAGACATGTATTCAGCGTTATTGAATCCGCTTTTCTTATTTATGATCATCTGTATGTTCGGTACTGCGATCACCGAATTATTTACAGGACAATGGATCGATGTTTTATTAAAGAATGTGAGCGACAATGCGATTCTTCTACTAACCATCGAAACGGGTATCATGGTAGTGGGAAGAGGTTTTGCGGGTCCTGTTGTTCATAAGTTTTCACCGCAAGGTGTATTATTAATTTCCGCAGTTTTAGCAGCAGTCGGATTATATCTTTTAAGTCATACAAACGGTAATATGTTATTTGTTGGTGCAATCATTTTCGGAATGGGTGTTTGTTATTTCTGGCCAACTATGTTAGGATTTGTTTCTGAAAACTTACCGAAAACAGGAGCAGTCGGTATTAATTTAATGGGCGGTGCCGGAATGTTTGCCGTTTCTGTTTATATGATTTTTATGGGAGGATTCTATGACAGATTAGTTGCTGCTAAAGTTCCCGCAGGTACTTCAGATGCTGACATGGCAAATGTTTTAGTCCAAGCAAAAAAATCTGCCGGACCTGAAATTATTAATGCCACATTGATCATTCCTTTGGTTCTAATTATTGCTTTTGCAGGTTTAAATATCTATATGCGCAGAAAGAAAGTTGCAACTGCATAATATTTCAATCCACAAAAATGACACAACATAAATCAAGAAGAGAGGTTATCAAAAACATTGCGTTGGGTGCAATGGGAATCGGCGCTGCTTCTGCTTTTTCTTTTGCAGATAAGAATCATCACTCCGAGGATTTTGCATTAAAAGGAAATATCAATCATTCTGTTTCTCGATGGACATTCAATTATCTTTCCTTGGATGAATTATGCATTGCAGTAAAAGAAATTGGTTTCAATGCGATTGATCTTACCAAACCTGCTGATTGGCCAATCATGCAAAAGCATGGCGTATATGCTTCTATGTGTTATACGGCAGGTGATAATAATTTGAATAAAGGATTAAATAATCCTATCTATCAAGAACAATTGATTAAAGAATATGCAGAAACGATTCCTGTTATGGCAAAAGCAGGCTACAAGAATTTAATTTGTTTTACAGGAAAGCGAGACGGGATGGATGATGAAACGGGTATGAAAAATTGTATGAGTGCTTTATCTAAAATTTTGCCTGTTGCAGAAAAAAATGGTGTTACCATGGTAATGGAATTATTGAATAGTAAGATTGATCACAAAGATTATATGTGCAATCGTGTAGAATGGGGTGCTGAATTGTGCAAACGCGTTGGTTCAGAAAATTTTAAATTGTTGTTCGATATTTATCACATGCAGATTCAGGAAGGAGATATCATGAGAAATATCAAAGACTATCATCAATATATTGCACATTATCATACCGGCGGAATTCCGGGCAGGCACGAGATCAACGATACTCAGGAACTGTATTATCCTGCAGTAATGAAGGCAATTGTTGAAACAGGATATAAGGGCTATGTTGCTCAGGAATTTACACCAACATATAAGAATAAGTTGGACTCATTAAAAGAAGCGATCACAATTTGTGATGTTTAAAAAAATCAATTAAGCAGATATAAATAAACCTAACAAATAACATGGCAGATCAAACCTATGACGCAATTGTAGTAGGTTCGGGCATCAGCGGCGGCTGGGCAGCAAAAGAACTTACAGAAAAAGGATTAAAAGTGATTATGCTCGAACGTGGTAGAAATATAGAGCATATTAAAGATTATGTAAATGCCACAAAAGAAGCCTGGGACTTCCCGCATCGCGGGGGGAGGACACAGCAATTGATACATGAGTATCCTGTTTTAAAAAGAGATTATCCTTTGAATGAAAACAATCTGGATATGTGGGTGAAAGATTCCGAATGTCCATATACAGAAGTAAAACGTTTCGATTGGTTTCGCGGTTATCATGTGGGTGGTCGTTCTTTATTATGGGGCAGACAAAGTTATCGCTGGAGTGATATGTATTTTGAAGAAAATGCAAAAGATGGTTTTGGTGTTGATTGGCCTGTTAGATACAAAGATGTAGAGCAATGGTATTCTTATGTAGAAAGATTTGCAGGCATCAGCGGTTCCAAAGAAGGCCTTGCACAATTGCCCGATAGCGAATTTCTTCCTCCGATGGAAATGAATTGTGTGGAGAAGGATGTTGCTGCGAGAATGAAAACATTATACAAAGGAATGAGACCAATGATCATTGGTCGTACAGCACACATTACGGCACCTCATCCCGACAGACAAATGTGTCAATTCAGAAACAAATGTGTACAGGGATGCCCATTTGGCGGATATTTCAGCACACAATCATCCACATTGCCTGCGGCGATGAAAACAGGAAATCTTACTGTTCGTCCATGGAGCATCGTTACAAAAATTTTATATGATAAGGATTCAAAAAAAGCAACGGGCGTAGAAGTACTGGATGCAGAAACGAATCAAACATATATCTATAAAGCAAAGATCATTTTTTTAAATGCATCCACATTAAACAGTACATGGATATTAATGAATAGCGCTACAGATATTTGGCCGGATGGATTAGGAAGTAGTAGTGGTGAATTGGGTCATAATTTAATGGACCATCACCTGAATGTTCATGCAGGTGGAGCGGTTGAAGGATATGAAGACAAATATGTTTTCGGTCGCCGTGCCAATGGCATTTACATTCCGCGTTACAGAAATTTCTTTGGTGATAAAAGAGATTATGTACGAGGATTCGGTTATCAGGGTAGCGCAAGTCGTCAGGGATGGAATCATGAAGTAGCTGAATATACTATCGGTGCTGAATTCAAAGAAGCATTAACCGAACCGGGTGTTTGGAATATGGGCATTGGAGGTTTTGGTGAAACGCTTCCTTATCATGAAAATAAAGTAACACTCGATAAAACAAAAAAAGATAAATGGGGTTTGAATGTACTTTCTTTTGATGCAGAATTAAAAGAAAATGAATTGAAGATGCGAAAAGATATGTTGAACGATGCCATAGAAATGCTTGAAGCTGTTGGTGTAAAAAATGTAAAGGGAACTGATACCAATCCTTATCTCGGTCGCGGTATTCATGAAATGGGAACAGCAAGAATGGGTAAGGATCCAAAGACTTCCGTATTAAATAAATGGAATCAGGTTTGGGATGCAAAGAATGTTTTTGTGACTGATGGATCGTTCATGACATCATCCGCTTGTCAAAATCCATCCTTAACATACATGGCTTTTACAGCCCGAGCTGCTGATTATGCAGTGAACGAATTAAAGAAAAATAATTTGTAAAACTAATTTTAATATCATGCCATCCGATTCAACAAATATCAATACCAAAGCAGTAATTCAAAACAGCTATGATGCTATTGTTATCGGATCAGGCATCAGCGGCGGCTGGGCGGCAAAAGAATTAACCGAAAAAGGATTGAAAACAATCATGCTTGAACGTGGCAGAAATTTAGAACATATCAAAGATTATATAACTGCTACTAATGATCCATGGGAATTTGAACATCGTGGCAGAACAACAGAAGAACAGAAAAAAAAATATCCTGTCATTCATCGAGGATGGGCTGCAAATGAAGCCATCATGCAATATTGGACAAATGAAGAAGACTGCCCATACACAGAAATAAAACCGTTTACCTGGTGGCGTGCATATCAATTGGGTGGCCGTTCTTTGCTATGGGGCAGACAAAGTTACCGTTGGAGTGATTATGATTTTGAAGCAAATGCAAAAGATGGTATCGCAGTTGATTGGCCTATTCGTTATAAAGATATTGCGCCATGGTACGATCATGCAGAAAAATTTGCAGGCATCAGCGGATCGAAAGAAGGATTGGCGCAGTTGCCTGATGGACAATTTCTACCGCCCATGGATTTGAATTGTGTAGAGAAGGATATTGCTGCAAGAATAAAACAGCATTATAAAAATAACCGTCATTTAATTATTGGTCGTGTAGCTAATTTAACAGAAGCAATTCCGGGAAGAACAAAATGCCAATTCAGGAATCGTTGTTGGGAAGGTTGTCCATTCGGTGGTTATTTCAGTACACAATCTTCTACATTGCCCGCTGCACAAGCAACAGGTAATTTAACTGTAAAGCCATTCAGTATAGTTACAAAAATTTTATATGATAAGGATACGAAGAAAGCAAAAGGTGTTGAGATATTGGATGCAGAAACAAATAAGACCTATGAGTTCTATGCAAAAATTGTTTTTGTATGTGCATCAGCATTGAATACCGCATGGGTGCTAATGAATAGTGTAACTGATATTTGGCCTGATGGATTGGGAAGCAGCAGCGGAGAGTTGGGACATAATATCATGGATCATCATTATAATTTAGGAGCCAGCGGACAAGTAGAAGGATTTGAAGATAAAACGGTGTTTGGAAGAAGGGCAAACGGTTTTTATATTCCACGCTTTGCAAATTTATTTGGAGATAAAAGAGATTACTTACGTGGCTTTGGTTATCAGGGTGCTGCATCGAGAGAATCATGGTCGAGAGAAATTGCAGAACTGAATATCGGTGCAGATTTTAAAGAAGCGATCTCAGAACCGGGTGTATGGAATATCGGTGCAGGCGGCTTCGGAGAGATATTGCCCTATCATGAAAATAAGATTACACTCGATAAAAATAAAAAAGATAAATGGGGTTTGCCTGTGTTGGCAATGGATGCAGAAATAAAAGAGAATGAAAGGAGAATGCGGAAAGATATTGTTGCAGAACTGAAATCCATGTTTGAATCTGCCGGCGTAAAAGATATCAAAACATGGGATACGGGACATTCAATGGGTCACGGCATTCATGAAATGGGAACAGCCAGAATGGGGCGTGATGCAAAAACTTCTGTATTGAATGAACACAATCAGGTTTGGGATGCAAAAAATGTTTTTGTAACTGATGGCGCTTGCATGACATCCTCTGCTTGTCAAAACCCGTCACTTACTTATATGGCATTAACGGCAAGGGCTGCCGATTTTGCTGTGAGCGAATTAAAAAAAGGGAATATCTAAAAAATTATAAAATAAATTTTATGGAAAGAAGGGAACTTATAAAAATGATCACACTTGCTTCAGGTGGTGTTTTGATTGGCGGCGAATTGTTATTGTCAGGCTGTAAGACCAATGCAAGATCGGATGCAGCATTTAGTGCAGATGATATTGCATTTTTAGATGAAGTGGCAGAGACCATCATTCCCAAAACAAATACACCGGGGGCAAAAGATGCAGAAGTGGGCAAATTCATGACGGTGATGGTGAATGATTGTTATGAAGCGAAAGATCAAAAAATTTTTCATGATGGTTTGATAAAGCTTGATGAAGCCAGCAGGAAAAATTTTAGTTCATCATTTATGAAAATTAACACAGCCCAGCGAAAAGAACTGTTGACAGAATTGGATAACGAAGCAAAAGAATATCATAAAACCAAAAAAGAAACAGACCCCAATCATTATTTCACGATGATGAAACAATTAACCCTGTTTGGTTTCTTTACCTCCAAACCCGGTGCTACAGAAGCATTGCGCTATGTTGCCGTTCCGGGAAAATATGAAGGATGTGTGCCCTATAAAAAAGGAGATAAAGCATGGGCAACATCATAATTTTTCTAATTCTCATTTTTAATTTTGAATCATGTCTAACTCAAGAAGAAATTTTATTAAGCTAAGTGGTTTATCAGCATTGACGCTTGCATCACCCGTTGGCAAATTATCATCCCTATTAGGTAATGATTATCTCACAGTAAAGAAATCGAATCAATTTGGCTTGCAGTTGTTTGGTATTCGTGATTTGATGGGTAAAGATCCTGCAGCCACTTTAAAAGCAGTGGCAGCAATGGGGTACAAATATGTTGAACCTCATGAACACCAAAAGTTGGGGATGTTTTATGGAATGGGAAATAAAGGATTCAAGTCTTTTGTGAATGATTTGGGTATGACGATCCATTCTATTCATACTAATGTTTATAAAGATTTTGAAAAAAATGTTGCATTAACATCTGAGATAGGGATTGATTATCTTATTTATAATTGGGAAGGTCCAGGTAAGACAATGGATGATTATAAAAAAATGGCTGATGATTTTAATAAAAAAGGCGAATACTGCAAACAACATGGAATTAAGTTTGCTTTTCATAACCATGATTTTACTTTCTTTAAAATGGGAGATGCCATTCCTCATGAATGGTTGATGCAACATACCGATCCTGATCTGGTTGATTTTCAAATAGATTTTTATTGGGTGAAATATGCAGGCCAAGATCCTGTTGAATGGGTGAATAAATATCCAACCCGATTTAAATTGTGCCATTTCAAAGACAGATCAAAGACATCGAACGAAAGAGAAAAATCAGGTATTGTTGAATTAGGAACAGGTACCATTGATTTTCAAAATATTTTAGATCAAATCAAAAAATCTTCTATAAAATATTATATTGTTGATCAGGACAGTTGTAATGATCGTGAAGATCCATTGCAATGTTCAAGAGTAGATGCGGATTATATGAAGCAATTGAAATATTAAAATATTTTCAATTTATTAAGTGCATAATAAAGCCGAATGGTTTTTGCATTCGGCTTTATTTATTCTGAGATTTTTTCAAATCAAATTCCTAAACCAAATCCGTTTGCATATTCTCTTTTTACAAACTGATTGGCATCTTCAAAGTTGGTGATCTTCATATTTTCACCATCCCATAATAATTTTATATTCCTTCCGGGGTAATTAAATTCATTCGGTTTGTTGGCTTTCGCTTTTCTAATATCAAAACTTCTGATAGCAAGATTGCCCATTAAAACAATTTCAGTTAATGGTCCGGCCAGATCAAAATGTGAACTTAAATTTTTGTGCGCATCTGTTCCATATCCTGCAATACAAGCTTCCACCCATGCTTTATAATGACCGCCTTCACCACCGGGCACACGAACCAAAGTTTGTTTTACATGAACTTGTTCATTACGTGAAAGTGGTAAGAGTCTTGGATTTGCACCATAAGTATCAGCTAACATTTTTCCTTTGGTGCCAATAAATAAAATAGCATTGCCGCCATCGCCAAATATTTCATTTGATCCTAATTCTTCAGGTCGTTCAGGCTGAATACCGCCATCCATCCAGTGTAATTTTATATCCTGCGATTTGCCTTTAAATGTGAGAGTAATATGAGAAGATGTTGGCCCGCTTTCAGGAAAATAAGCTCTTTGCCAAGGTTGCGTATAACGGGTAGCAACACTGCATTCTGCTTCTGTTGGATATCCTAGTCCCAACACTCTAAATGGCGCTTCAATAATATGGCAACCCATATCTCCCAATGCGCCTGTTCCGTAATCCCACCATCCACGCCAATTAAAAGGTAATAATCCATCCACATAATCTTTATAAGGCGCAGTGCCCAGCCATAAATTCCAATCTAATTGTGAAGGAACGGTTGGCGCTTTATCCGGCCATTTAATCCCTTGTGGCCAAACAGGCCGATCGGTGAAACAATATACCGTATGCACATCGCCGATGATTCCTGCATCAAACCATTCACGCAACTGACGAACACCATCACCTGATGATCCCTGATTACCCATTTGTGTAACCACTTTATATTTTCGTGCTGCTTCGGTTAACATTCTTGCTTCATAAATATCATGTGCAATGGGTTTTTGAACATATACGTGTTTCCCCAATTGCATAGCAGCCATTGCCTGCACAGCATGCATGTGATCAGGTGTTGAGATAGAAACGGCATCAATATTTTTATGTTCCTTATCTAACATCTCACGGTAATCTTTATAATATTTTGCAGACGGATAGCGGTTGCGGCTTGTGATACTTTGTCTGTCATCCACATCACAGAGTGCAATGATATCTGCTTTACCGCTTTGGAAAAAACTGAACAGATCACCTGCTCCCTTTCCTCCAACACCTATACCTGCCACCCTTAATTTATCACTTGGAGCAATAAAGCCCCTGCCTAATACATGTCGCGGTACGATATAAAAACCTGTTGCAGTTATTGCTGCATTGCGAATAAAATTCCTGCGGGAAATGTTGTGCGTAGATTCTTTTGTTAGATTTTTTTTCATGGTCAATCATTCATTAGTTATCAGAGAATGAATATAAAGATTTAACAGAAATACTGTTGGTAATTGTTCAAAAACATTACCCGATTGATAAAAGAAGATGAATTTTATCATTGTAATGAAATTTCTGCTCATTGGAAAAATTGTCCATTATTCGGAAAAATAATCCTGACTTTCTCTTCTTAAAGCATTCATTTTCAATACTTCTTTGCTCTGGTATGTGCTTTGAAATGTATTATACGTCAACAAATCAAATTCAGACAAAATAACAATTAAACAGAAGTTGATTTGATTTTCCGTATCAAAAAAAATATCCTTATGCTTAACAAATTAAAATTCGCTGCAGGCATTGTTGCAGTATCAGTGGCGTTAGCCATTACATCTCCTTACACAGAAATGTTTGGTAAAAGTTATAACAAGAATCAGGACTTTTCCTGTTGTAAGAACAACCAGTTGGTCATTCATCATTATTATACAACTAAAGCATTTTGGGTTAGTATAAATAAAGGCTATGATCAGGAACCGGTAGGTAAACCTTCACTCGGTTGTAATATTACATGTGACGAATAAATTAATGGTTTAATTCATTAGCTGTAACATCTGCATGCAAAAACTTAACTAAAGCAGTTGATGCGGTGGCGCAATATTTATTATCTTGTTCCGTATAACGAACAGCAATATTTTTTGTTGAATCTAACATTGTACGAAAAACAGGATTATGCCAAAGGTCGATCTTCAGCATTTGCAGAATATGCGCAGCCATTTTGAAACAGGCATTACACAAACATATAGTTTTAGAAAAAAACAGTTGCTGTTATTAAAACAGGCTGTAATAAAATATGAAAAAGAGATCAGCGCGGCTTTGTATGCCGATCTGAAAAAAAGTGCAGAAGAAGCATACAGTACTGAAATAGGTTTGGTACTGAGCGAATTAAATCTTGCTATCAAAAATCTGCATAGCTGGATGGCCCCAAAATTTGTAAACACCGATCTGGCAAATCTTCCTTCTTCAAGTAAAATTTATCGCGATTCATTAGGCGTTGTGTTGATCATCAGTCCCTGGAATTACCCTTTTCAACTATTGATGAATCCTCTAATCGGCGCCATTGCCGGTGGTAATGTTGCCGTAGTTAAACCAAGCGAATTTGCCGAATCTACTGCTGACATCATTGAAAAAATAATTACTGAAATTTTTCCTTACGAATATGTTCATGCAGTTCAGGGCGATGGCGCAACCGTTGTTCCTGCCATGATGCAATCATTCCGGTTTGATCATGTTTTTTATACGGGCAGCATTCCAGTCGGAAAAGCGATTTACAAAATGGCCGCAGAAAATTTAACACCTGTTACTTTGGAATTGGGAGGTAAAAGCCCTTGTGTTGTTGAAGCAGATGCAAATCTTTCCATCGCCGCAAAAAGAATCATATTGGGAAAATTTATTAATGTTGGACAAACCTGCATTGCACCTGACTATGTTTTGGTACATCAGTCGATAAAAGATGAATTGATCTTGAAAATGAAATTATCGATTGAAAAATTCTATACTGTTGATGCTTCCACCAGTTATGATTACGGAAAGATTATCAATGAAAATCGATTTGATAAATTAGTCAGCTATTTAGCCGAAGGCAAAATTTTATATGGCGGCGTTCATGATAAGCGAATTCTTTTTTTTGAACCAACATTAATGGATGATGTTTCTTTGAGTTCATCATTGATGAAAGAGGAAATCTTCGGTCCTATATTGCCCATTATTTCCTACAACTCAACAGAAGAAGCTTTGGAGATCATTAAACAAAATGAAAATCCATTGGCGTTTTATTTATTTACAACAAATAAAAAAACAGAAGAACAGTTTATAAAATCCGTTCCTTTCGGTGGTGGTTGTATCAATAATGCAGATTGGCATTTCACCAATCATAACCTGCCTTTTGGCGGTGTAGGAAACAGCGGTATGGGTGCTTATCACGGTAAGTTTACTTTCGATACATTCACGAGGTTAAAAGCCGTTTTAAAAACACCTAATTGGTGGGATCCTTTCATCAAATATCCTTCATTTAAAGGTCGTTTGAGATTATTCAAATGGATATTCAGATAATCATGAAAAAGATCATCATAATTACAACAGTTTTGCTGTTTGCATTGTTCTTAGTCAAACAAAAAGATATGACATTCAGACAATCGATATTAAAAGCCATTTATCCTGTTGTGATGTTTTTCGGAAAACTATTTCCTTCAAAACATTCCGCTTTAGTGAATGATAAATTCATACAACCTTCCGTTAGTTTCTATCAATTAAAAGCAATTGCTAATAATGGTGATACTGTTTATTTCGAACAATTTAAAGGCAAAAAAATATTGGTCGTTAATACTGCTAGCGATTGTGGGTACACAGCACAATATGATGAATTAGAAAAACTCCATCAGCAATACAAAGATAATTTAGTCATTCTTGGATTTCCTGCCAATGATTTCAAGGAGCAGGAAAAAAAGAAGGATGATGAGATCGCTTCTTTCTGCAAGATCAATTATGGTGTTACTTTTCAGTTGATGAAGAAAAGTCATGTTATTAAAGGAGATGAACAAAACGAAGTATTCAAATGGTTGAGTGATTCAACAAAAAACGGCTGGTGCAATCAACAACCTATCTGGAATTTTTCAAAATATGTTATTAATGAAAATGGCGTGCTGACTAATTTCTTTGCACAAACTGTTTCACCGTTAGATAAAAAAGTGATCGAGGCGGTAAAATAAAACTAAAATTCATTCGTCTTCACAAATACATTCAATTCATTAAAATGAAAACAGCATTAATTACAGGAGCATCAAGCGGTATCGGCGAAGAATTCGCAAAACTGTTTGCAAAAGATAAGATCGATCTTGTTTTGGTTGCCAGAAATGAAAATAAATTAAAAGAACTGGCCGGTGAATTACATCAGCAGTTTGGTGTTGATGTAAAAGTTTTGTCAAAAGATTTAAGTGTATTGAAGCAGACAGAAGAAATTTTTAATGAACTGCAACAAGAAAATATTTCTATCGATTATTTAGTGAACAATGCAGGCTTTGGAGACTATGAATTTTTTGCAGAAAGTGAGTGGAAGAAACAAGAAGAAATGATCAATGTAAACATCATGGCGTTAACCAAACTCACTCATCTATTTTTACCGGTAATGAAACAAAGCGGTTTTGGAAAAGTGCTGAATGTCGCTTCCACAGCGGCTTTTCAGCCGGGCCCAACTATGAGTGTCTATTTTGCGACCAAAGCATTTGTATTGCATTTCAGCGAAGCCATTGCAAATGAATTGGAAGGAACAGGTGTAACTGTTACAGCTTTATGCCCGGGTGCATTTGAAAGCGGTTTCCAAAAAACAGCCGCATTAGAAGAAAGCAGGTTGGTAAAAGGGAAAAAATTGCCAACATCAAAAGAGATCGCTGCATTTGGATATAAACATTTAATGAAAGGAACCAAAGTTTGTATTCCCGGAGCGATGAATTATATCATGGCAAATTCTGTTCGATTTGCACCACGAAGCTGGGTAGTAAAAATTGCAAGGATGATGCAGGATAAGGCGAATTAATATTTTGTATCGATTCTGTATTTTCAATCAGTAAAATAATTTATGAAAATATTGCTGATGCTTTCCTGTTTATTTTTTTTCTCAGCCTGTTCATCTCCAGAAAAAAAAGAGCAACAGCCGGAAAAAGTCATTACTGATTTTTTGAATTGGTACAAAGACAATATGCATAGTCTCGGAAAGATCGAATTGGTCAATAACAGCAATAATGCAACATACGATTCCACAAAATTTTATGCTGTCAATTTTGACAGCACTGAAAAATATTTAACAGCGTTCAAAAACAGTGGTTTTGTATCAGACAAATACATTGATCAATGGCGACAATATTTTAAAAGATGCGATGATCAATTTAAAAAAAATCCGCAAAATGACGGACCTGCAACAGGTTTTGAATTTGATTTTGTAATGTGGTCGCAGGACTATGAAGATGATCTTAATAATCTTGCTAAAATTAATTTCAGCGACAAGGAAATCAAAACCGATCAATGCATTGTGAACGTAATTTTTTCATCAGGTATGAAAATAAAATATTGGCTTACACTTGAGAGCGGAAAATGGTTAATTGACGATATACAAAATAAAGCAAATTGATTTTTACTTAAACTCAACCGTTATTATGAAATCAAAAGCCATCCGGATCAATGGATGGCTTTTATAATCATATTAGTTCTAAATAATTTATTTTTTTAAATTCTGTTTTTTAGTGCTGATAAAATTTATTTTACCATTTGCAATTTTGTTGTCATCCTGATAAAAAGCAGAATCTACTTTTCCTGTCTTATAAGTATCAGTTTGTTTGTACCAAACGCTAACCCAATCTTCATTTTTATCAGTGCTGTGTAAATTATCCCAGGCTACTACTTCAATTTTAGAGCTGCTTAAACTATCCCTGTATTTCTGCCAAAGATTAATCGCGCTATCTCTTGTTAGCAACGCTTTATCGCCAGTCCATGTATTTAGATAAATGGTATCGGCTAAATAAGCTGTTCCATTGCTTAATTTGTTGTCTTCCCAATCTTTATAGGATTGTAATACGGCCACAGCATTTTTGGTATTATCCGAACAAGTGAATGCCGAAGAATACGTGGCTTTGTAAGGATAAACGGTTGTGTCAGCGGCAACGGTTGTTGCGGCAGGTTTATTACCACTATTGCAGGCTGATAATGCAATTGCAATAATGCAAATTGTAAATAATTTTTTCATAACAATTGTTAGGTTTAATGATGAAAAAAAATGACCAGTTGAGTAAAATACAATATCAAACCCACAAATGCAAGGAATTCGGAAATTAAATAAAATTGATGGGTGCAAATTAATTATACTGCGCACTTTTCGTGATAATTAATTAATTCGATAGGAGTTCTTGCAATTTCCAAGCCAGCATATTTTGTTTCAATCTCGGTCAGAATTTCTTCGATCTCTTCCACTGTCTTTAGTTGAACTAATTTATTGCGGTATTGTTTTATATCGGGAAAGCCTTTTAAATAATTGGCATAATGACTGCGCATTTCCAAAATGCCTAGCAACCCTTTCTTCCATTCAATGCTTTTGTATAAATGTTTTTTGATAACAGCTATTCTTTGATGAATATCAGGTGCAGCAGGCATTTCGCTGTGTTGTAAAAAATATTTTATTTCAGAAAATATCCAGGGATAACCGATGGCTGCACGACCGATCATAATTCCATCCACACCATAACGGTTTTTATACTCCAATGCTTTTTGTGGTGAATCAATATCACCATTACCAAAAATTGGAATGTTGATGCGAGGATTATTTTTCACTTTCGCGATCAATGTCCAATCAGCTTCTCCTTTATACATTTGTGAACGTGTGCGACCGTGAATACTCAATGCTTTAATTCCAACATCCTGCAAACGTTCGGCAACTTCTTCAATATTTTTAGATTGATCATCCCAACCCAATCTGGTTTTAACGGTAACAGGCAATGATGTTGAACGAACCACAGCTTCTGTTAACTTCACCATCATATCAATATCTTTCAACACACCTGCACCTGCACCTTTGGTCACCACTTTTTTTACGGGACATCCGAAATTGATATCAACCAAATCGGGTTCTACCACTGAAACTATTTTTGCACTCAATGCCATGGCTTCTTCGTCACCACCAAAAATCTGAATACCAACGGGACGTTCATAATCGAAAATGTCTAATTTTTGGCGGCTTTTGATGGCATCGCGTATCAATCCCTCACTCGAAATAAATTCAGTGAACATCAAGTCGGCACCATTTTCTTTGCAAACCGCACGAAATGGCGGATCGCTCACATCTTCCATGGGTGCGAGTAATAAAGGGAAATCAGGAAGTTCTATGTTGCCTATTTTTACCATTCATCAAATCCATTATCTTTCCGATCAGGAAAGAGTTGCAAATTTACATTCTATTCTTTAAGTAAAATTTTTTATGCATTTAGAGGAATCACCTGAAGAAATAATTAAACAATACGTTGCTGGCAACGAAATGCCCACTGTTCCAGTAAAAAATAATAAGCCTACCATTAGTTATTTCGGGCAGTTTGGAATATTGATAGGCATGATCGGAGGATGTTTTATCATCGGTGGAATATTATCCATTTTTGTTTGGTTTACGATGACAGGCTCATCAATCAGTACGATGGAAAAAGACATGCTGAATCCGGCATACACCAATGCTGCTAAAGTGTTGCAGTTGGTAGCATCTTTCTCCATGTTTTTTTTACCGGCATTTTTTTATGCATTGGTCGTCAATAAAAATCCGTTGCAACATTTAGGTTTTCGTTCATTAGTGAGTAAGAAACAAATTTTATTTGTTGTATTGATTGTATTGGTGGGTTTATTTTTAAGCGGCGCATTGGGTGAATTGAATGAAATGATCCCTATCTCCAAAAAATGGGCATTAAAATTTCATAAATGGGAAGATGATTATTCCGAGCAGATCATGGTAATGGCAAGTATGAAAACAGTGTGGGATTATCTTTTTACTTTGATCGTGATTGCATTATCGCCTGCCATTTTTGAAGAAGTTTTATTCAGAGGAGGGTTTCAGCAGTTATTCATCAAATGGTTTGGCAGTGCATGGATTGGCATCATTTTTACAAGCATTCTATTTAGTGCAGTACATGTAAGCTATTACGGCTTTTTGCCGAGAGCCGCTCTGGGCGTTATTTTGGGGCTATTGTTTTATTACAGTAAAAACATCTGGTTAAACATTTTGGCGCATTTTTTAAATAATGGTATTGCTGTTACGCAATTATATTTCATGAGCAAAAATGGGAAAATACCAAAGGAGGCATTGGATGATAATATGCCTTTTTTCTCAGGCACACTTTCGATTTTACCAACTGTTTTATTAGTAACTGTTGGTATAGCGGTCATGATTCCATTAATGAGATCATTTAAAAAAGAAAGCACAAGAATTGGTGCTGATAAAATTGATAATACTTATTCACCAAGCGATAACCCTTTCGAAAATGAACCAATGGCACCTGTTATTTAAAACACGCGATTATCCTGAAGCAAGCATTATACAAGGTATGCTGGAAGAAAATGAGATACCCGTGCAGGTATTGAATAAATTAGACAGCAGCTATCTTAATTTCGGCGATATTGAAATTTATGTTCCGGTTCATTTAAAAGATATTGCAAATGATCTGCTGCAAAAAGCTTTGCTGAATTAAAATCATACTTCATAAATCTTATTTATAATGGCATTTAATTTTCAAACATTTAAAACAAGAACACTAACAGCGATCATTTTTGCAGCAGTGATGTTATCGGGATTATTGATCAATCAATGGACTTTTTTTATTTTATTTTCTGTTATTCATTTCGGTTGCTGGATCGAATATCAAAAATTAGTGGGATTGATTGAGCCAGCTTATAAAAATATTTCCACGGTTCATAAATATGGGATCATGCTTTTGGGTTGGACATTCATGTTGTGGATGACCGATTATTCTTATAAGATAGGCTCAATAGAATTAAGAGAAATAGGTTGGTTGATGTTATTGATCATCGCAGTGTTGTTGCTGGGAAAAGAAATTGTTTTTAAAAAATCTTTGAATGAAAAAGTGGTAGGATATTCATTTTTGGGATTACTATATATTTCTCTGAGTTGGGGATTGATGATTGCAATCAGTACAAGATTTGATGATCCTCATATCGGAACTTTTGGATCGTCACTCCTGGTTATTTTAGTGATTGCATCTATTTGGATAAATGATACCATGGCCTATATTGTAGGTTCACTCATTGGAAAAACACCCTTATCTAAGATCTCACCGAAGAAAACCTGGGAAGGGACGATTGGCGGAATCATTTTATCAATGGTTGTAATTGGTTTGTTTTCTTTATTTGTATTGAAACATTTGTATTATAATATTTTGATCATTGCATTTATATCTGCAGTAACGGGCACTTTCGGTGATTTATTAGAAAGTAAATTAAAACGTATGGCCGATGTAAAAGACAGCGGTAATTTTATGCCGGGCCATGGCGGATTTTTAGACCGTTTCGATTCTTTATTGATTGCAACGCCTTTTGTTTGGCTGTTCATTAAATTATTTATGTAATTACAAAAAGATATGCTGAAGTATTCTGTTGCTAAAGCTATGGAGTACAAGTGTGCGACGCAACGATGATACCATGAAAGATATCTGTTGGTATCAAAATTTTTCTCTCATTTCTTTCTTTTATATTTGTCGCTCAATTATAACAGATGACTATTCACAGAGAAGGCTATCGGACTATAGGTATCGGCGCATTGATTTTTGGTGCAGTGAATGTGCTTTTGTTTGCTTTTATCAGTTCAGAATTATACTGGCTTTCTGTTACCATTTTTGCGGTTACTTTATTTATTCTGTTATTCCTGATCTCATTTTTCAGGATACCAAAAAGGAAATTAACGAAGAATGAAAATGAGATCATCTGTCCTGCAGATGGTAAAGTAGTGGTGATCGAAGAAATATTCGACGAAGAATATTTTAAAGACAAGCGTATTCAGGTAAGTATTTTCATGAGCCCTGCGAATGTGCATGTGAATAGAAATCCGGTGAGTGGCGAAGTGGTATACAATAAATATCATAAAGGGAAATACTTAGTGGCATGGCATCCCAAGTCATCTACTGAAAATGAAAGATGGAGCGTTGCTGTAAAAAATGATCACGGAACTATTTTGTATAAACAAATTGCCGGTGCATTGGCAAAACGTATCTGTAATTATACAAGTGTAGGTGAACATGTAAAACAGTGCCATGAATACGGATTTATCAAATTCGGCAGCAGGGTTGATGTGTTATTACCTGTTGGAACAAAGATCAACGTGCCATTGAATCAGGCAGTAAAAGGCGGTGTAACAGTATTGGCAAGCTGGAGTTGATACTATTTCAGGAAATAAAGAATTGTTATAACATTTCGTTTATAAAAATTGAACTATTTTTATTTATACAAATTTATATCCCAAAAAATTAAGACAATGAAAAAAATAGTAATGATCGCAACTGTTGCCTTTTTAGTAACGGGCATTGCTTTTGCACAGGATACCAACAAAGACAAAAAGACTGGTGGAAAAGAATGCTGCAAAGGTAAAGATTGCAAAAAAGATAAGTGCGATAAAAAGGATATGAAAGACAGTAAAACAAAAGATGTAAAGAAAGCTTAATTATTATTATTTGGCATAAAGAAAGCCTCATCATTGATGAGGCTTTCTTATTTATAGAATGTTTTCTAATTCTTTCAGATGATGAATCACATACGTGGCATGAATATGCGGTTCAGCATGTAAGTGATTTACAAAAATGGTATCTAATCCTGCATTGATGCCGCCTTGAATATCGGCATCCAGATTATCGCCGATCATGATGCTTTCTTCCATTGAAGCTCCTGCTTTTTGTAAAGCGTATTCGAAAATTTCTTTGTTGGGTTTTAAGCTATTACTGGCTTCTGATGTAATTACTTCAACAAAATAGTCAGTGAGATTACTGTGGCGCAATTTATTGTATTGCACGTTTTCAAAACCGTTCGTAATAAGATGCATGATATAGCCTTTGTTCTTCAGATAGTCTAATATCTCAAAAGTATAAGGGAAGAGATTTTTTTTGGTTGGCAGGATATCTAAATATTCAACAGCAAGATGTTTTGATAATACTTCATCGGCAATTTTAAAATCCAAAAGAGCCAGTGACATTCTTTTCCATCTTAATTCATCCTGCTTAATTAAGCCCTTTGTGTATTTGTCCCACAAACGGTGATTATGATAACTGTAACTGGAAAAAAATTTTTCAAAATCAGCCACGCCTTTTTCTTTCAAAGCATTGATTTCATAGAGGTCTTGTAATGTTTCTTTTGTATTCATTTCAAAATCCCACAAGGTGTGATCGAGGTCGAAGAACAGATGTTTATAAGCCATGTATATTTAAATATTTTAATGCATTTAATCAAAAGACTGTCATGCTGTGGTACTTGAAGCCTGCCCGACTTCGCCATTCAGGCGGGCATCATTAATGAAAGTAAATTCACCTTTCGAAAGCCTCAAGGTGACATTACGTTTCAACAAAACACATTCTTTAAATTAACAACATTGATGTACGATATTTGGAGTATCAAATCTAACAGGTAAATACAAATTAACCATGAACATAATTATAACAGGCGCATCAAAAGGAATTGGTAAAGCTATTGCAGAACAATTTGCTGCTGCAGGAAATAGTCTATTCTTATGTGCCAGAAATGAAAAACAATTACATGCCACAGCCGATGAATTGAAGCTAAAATTTCCACAATCAACTATTAATATAAAACCTGTTGATATGCGTAAGAAAGAAGCTGTGCAATCATTTGCTGACTGGTGTTTAAGTTTTGGTGTGCCCGAAATAGTTGTAAATAATGCCGGACAATTTTTACCGGGTTCTGTTCATTCAGAACCGGATGGAATATTAGAACAAATGATAGAGACCAATTTGTACAGTGCTTATCATCTCAGCAGAGCATTATTACCAGTGATGATCAAAATTAAAAGAGGACATATTTTTAATATTTGTTCCATCGCTTCAATTGCTGCGTATGCAAATGGGGGTAGTTACAGCATCAGCAAGTTTGCATTATTAGGTTTCAGTAAAAATTTACGTGAAGAATTAAAACCATTGAATATTAAAGTGACGACTGTTTTGCCCGGAGCTGTTTACACCGATAGTTGGAGTGGCAGTAGCATTGATCCAAAAAGAATTTTGGAATCAGATGATGTGGCAAAAATGATTTTTACTGCATCTCAATTATCGCCACAAGCTTGTGTGGAAGAAATTATTATGCGACCACAGATAGGTGATTTATAAAATAATTTTTGTTATTGGCAATTGTATTTCATGGCATCAACTGTTGCGTCGCACACTTGTACTTTAAAATAAAAATTGAACAGTTTTATGTTTTCTTCGCAATCTCATCAATGGCTCTTACTAATTTATTCAAGTCTTCAATTCTTGTATAAACATGTGGTGTAATTCTAACACAACTTATGTTTTCCCAAACAATTCCGACTGTATGAATTTTATAATTGTTGAATAAAGTGCTGTCTAATTCTCCCGGTGTCATGCCATCAATACTCACACCGCAAATCGAACAGGAATATTGAGGTTTTAATGAAGTATGAATTTTTACTTTTGGGTTAACACTTACTCTTTCTGCCCAATAATTCTTCAAATAACGAATACGTTCTTCTTTTCTTTTATTACCGATAGCATTTTGAAAATTAACGGCTTCGCCAATTCCCTGTTCAATCGGAAAGCTACGTGTACCAAGGGTCTCAAACTTTCTGATATCGGCACTTCTTGGCTTATCATTACAAACCAATGGCCATATTTTTTCGATCTTTTCCTTTTTGATCCATAACATGCCGCTGCCAATGGGTGCACTTAAAAATTTATGTAAGGATGTTCCCCAATAATCACATTCGAGATCAGGTATTGTAAAATCGACCAATGCAAAAGCATGTGCAGAATCACAGATCACCTCAATACCATGTTTATGCGCCATTTGTGAGATCTTTTTTACCGGCATGATCTGGCCCACCCAGTTAATTATATGTGTTACATGAATGATCTTTGTTTTTGCTGTAATTGCTTTTTCATAAGCATTTACAATCTCATCATCATTCTCAATCGGAAAGTTGAAACTGATCTGATTATATTTTATCCCATCTCTTTGTTCACGTTGCCGCCAAGCATTGATCATGTTGGGATAATCCTGTTTTGTGCCGATCACTTCATCACCTGCTTTTAATTCCAATCCGAAGATCACACTATTCAATGATTCGGTTGCATTTCTGTTGATGGCAATTTCTTCTGCATTGCATCCGGCGAGTTCTGCTAATTTTTGCCGAAGTGGTTCTCTCCCCTGATCCAATATTCGCCACATAAAATAGGATGGTCCTTCATTCGATAGTTTATTATACCGTTCAACTGCTTCCTGTACAACTCTTGGTGATGGACTCACACCGCCATTATTCAAATTGATGATATTCGGACTAACTGTAAAAGCCTGTTGTATCACACTCCAGTAATCTTCATCTGCGGCAACGTCTTCAGCAGATAAATTTCGTATGCGTTTACCTGCATGATCCATTTCTTCAGCATGCAATTGATTGAATAAACTGTTTGCAGAGAATGCTCCTGCCAATAAACCCGCCTGTTGTAAAAATTTTCTGCGATGGTACATGGTAAATGGTTGAAGAAGAAAGGTAGAAAAAATTACACACTCCTCCTATATTTGCACTGAAATAAATGATGCAATGAAGAAGTTGGTTTCAACAATATTATTTTTAATTACAATTTTTGATATAGCTATGGCACAATGTTCGATTTGTACCAAAACAGCCGAACAAATGGGCGAAGGTCCTGCCAAAGCATTGAACGGAGCTATTGTTTATTTGATGGTCATGCCATTTGCCATCATTGGTTTCATCGGCTACCGCTGGTGGAAAAGAGAAAGACAGATCATCTCTGAGCAGGAATCTCAATAATTTAAATCGAACTTAAACTTTTATGGCTGCCATCGCAGAAAGGCGGATTCTTGGTATGCTTACAATTGCACAACCAAACTTCACCATCTTCTTCAGGAGTGAATTTTAAACTTTTAAAAGGAAGCCCTTCTATTTTTTTATGCGAGCCATCGCAAATAGGATTGGTTTCACTATGTCCGCAGGTGCACCATGCATAAGTTTTTCCTTTTTCAACTTGTATTGATGTAGGAGATCTTTTAAAAATCTTGGGTTGCATATAAATAGTTATTTAAAATATTGTTGAATGAACTGGTACAAGTTAGCATATTGTTTGGATTCTATCTCTTTTCGTAAATCTTCTTTGTTAATGTCTTTCATACGATATTGACTTATAAATTGATAAGCCCTCTCAGCCATTAAGAAATATTTCCTTTCAGTTGCTTCTGCTATTTGCAATTGACCGTTTATTTTTTCAAATAATTCTTTCACACCTTCTTTTTGTGAAGCGATTGTCTTTACAACAGGAATTCCGTTTGCATGTGAAGGCGTTAAAATATTACGTAAATTTTTTACAAAAGTATCTGCATCGGGGCGATCTGCTTTATTCACCACAAAAATATCGGCGATCTCCATCAAACCGGCTTTCATTGTTTGTACTTCATCACCTGCTTCAGGAACAACTACTACCACTGTTGCATCCGCAAGTCCGGCTATCTCCACTTCACTTTGACCAACACCAACCGTTTCAATGATGATGAAATCAAATGCTGCAGCTTTCATTATATCAGCGATCTCAAGGATCTTTGGATGTAATCCGCCCAAACTTCCTCTTGTTGCCAATGAACGGATAAAAACATCGGGATGATTATACCATTCACCCATCCTGATCCTATCACCCAGCAATGCACCCAGATTAAAAGGAGATGACGGGTCAACGCAAAGCACACCCACTTTTTTATGTTGAGCGATCATTTCGCCGATCAACCCATCTGTTAAAGTGCTTTTACCTGCACCCGGCGGACCTGTGATACCGATAATTTTGGCAGTTGATGGAGGCAGTAATTGCAGCAATTCGAAATAATTTTCGAATTCATTTTCTACCAGCGAGATCGTTCTGGCCAGGGCTTTCCTGTTACCCTGCTGAATTTCTTTTAATAATTGCTGCCACATGAATTGCTAATGTAGATTGTAAACACGAATTTAGTTGCTTAATGAAAGCATTGTTGAAAAATAATCTCAAACAGCGAATATCATTTTTAATGGTGATATTATTAGTGTTAAGCTTTTTGATGGGAAGGGCAGCACTATCATTGGTCTCTGTTGCGATCTTATTTTTATTTATTTGGAACCATGGAAATAAAATAATCATTAAAAAATTATTGATCGCAGCAGCCTGTATGATTCTCCCTGTAATGCTTTCGGGATTGTGGAGTGCGGATAAAAATATCTGGTGGCAAAGTTGTATCAATAAAATCCCGCTAATTACAATTGGGGTTGGATTATTATCGGTTGACCTGAATCAAAAGCAAGTAAAACAAATCATTTATGTGCTAAATGCTGTGGTTTTGATAGGCTGTTTGTGGAGTGCAATCAATTTTTTGAATGATAAAGAAGCCATCACTAAATCATATCTCGTTGCCAAAGTAATGCCTACAGTTTTAGATGATGATCATATACGGTTCAGTTGGATGGTAAGTTTATCAGTTATTTTATTGAATTGGCAATTAATGATTCAATCAAATAAAATCGAAAAAGTAATCAGTGGAATAGTAAGCGTTCTATTGATCATTTATCTGCATTTGCTTGCATCAAAAACAGGACTACTTTGTCTATATGCAACTATTGCGGTTATGATATTTTATTTTCTTTTTCGAAAGGAAAAAAGAAAAATAAGTTTGATATTATTTGCGGCAACAATTGCAATTATGTTTGCTGCTTATCAATTTTTTCCAACATTGCACAATCGTGTGCAATATGTTTTGTATGATTTTAGCAATTACAGTAGTGGAAAAATTGAAACAGGGTCTTCAGACGGGGCAAGGGTTTTATCGATGAAAGCCGGTTGGTTCATTACACAGCATCACCCTTTTATAGGTGTTGGTTTCGGGGATTTGAAAAATGAAGTCAATCATTGGCACGAACAATTTCATCCATCTACATTGGATTATGAAAGATTTATTCCTACTAACGAATGGTTGATCTACGCTGCTGCAAGCGGAGTGATTGGTATTATTTTATTTTCAACGGGGTTAATATTTTTTCGGCAATTCTTTTCTTTTAAAAATATTTTTTCAATTTGTTTGATGATAAGTTTACTCATTCCATTAATTACGGATGATACTTTAGAAGGGCAATATGGCGTTGCTATTTTTTCGTTGACGATTTGTTTGGGATGTTATTTAAAAATGTTCAGCCGAGATATAAAGTACAAGAGTGCGACGCAACAGTTGATGCCATAAGATATAAATGTTGGCTCCAAAATAAATTATTGCTTTCGTCTTAAATGCAGAAGTTTTGCGTATTTCACCATGGTTTGATAAGCGACCGAAGATGCGATGAAAAATCCGTCAACACCATCCAAAAAACCCCCTTTGAAAATAAATCCATTCACAAATGCTGTTAATGGATTGATGATTAAATTGAGATAAGTTGCACGTCTTCCGCTTTCAAACATGGCTTTAGCCTGAATCGTGGTGAACTTATTATTTTGAGTGATCACTTCTTCGAGTGAATAATAACTGTAATGAAAAAGATCGCTTTTTAAATGATGAATGCTACTGCCGGATTGCATCTCAATTTTATCATGCGGATTAATACCAGCCCATTTGCCTTTTGTTTTATCAAGCAATCTAGTTTTTTTATCGGGATACCAGGAACCGTGTTTGATCCATTTGCCGCAAAAACTGCTGCAACGGTTCATGGAATATGCATCAAACGTAAAACCATTTTCTTTTGCTGATCTTATACTTTTGCATAATTCATCGCTCAGTTCTTCATCTGCATCCAGGCTCAACACATAATTATTTGATGCCTGTTGCAACGCAAAATTCTTCTGTTCTATATAACCGAGAAAAGCTTGTGAAATGAAACGGACATTGTATTTGCTGCAGAGATCTTTTGTAGTATCGGTCGATAAAGAATCCACCACCACAATTTCATCTGCGATGGGTGCAACACTTTTCAAACATCGTTCGATGTTCTTCTCTTCATTAAATGTTATGATCACGACAGATAGATTCATTTGATCAGTTTATAATTTTTGTATTCACCGAATTTGAACCCGAGAAGATCTTCGATCGGTTGCAACAGTTTATCCTTTGTTTTCCAAACCGACTTTGCCGGATTATATACATATTTCCAATCCTGCGCATTTACTTTTGGTTGCATTAATGCAGGATGTGGTTTGGAAAACAATTCAACCCTGTCAACATCATCCCAATTATAATTCCTGGCATTTAATTCTTCCCGTACTTCATTTTCATTTTTGTAGAAGGAGCCCATTTCTTCGGCTTTTTTTCTGAACAAGTTCGGCGGACGAACACCATTGTAGTGAAAGATAGCGGCATCGATTTTTTTTACGAATAATTTTTCTCCGGCTTCGGTTCCACTATTATAATTTTCAATCGATGAAAATTTTCTGAAACCCTGCGAATCTCTGAAAGAACGAACACCCAAGCCTGTTCTGAAAATCCTGATCTCGTGTTTGTGAATGCGCCTTGTATTCCTGATATAATTATAACCACCCCAAAAATGAAAAAATGGCAAAATAAAACCTTCCACTTTTTTATTGCTGTCATTATTTTTAATGGCTTCCAAAATTTTAGGAAGATCATTTTCATGTATCACTTCATCTGCCTGAATATGAAAAGCCCAATCGCCCGTGACTTGATCTAAACCGATATTGGTTTGTTGTGCAAATATCTTTCCACCTTTTTTTAAATTCATGTCCCAAACCGTGTCAATAATTTTTATCTTATCGGATCGTAAATTTTCAATGGCTTCTCTGGTAGCGTCATCTGATTTACCAACAACAGCAATAAATTCATCACATATCGGCAATATGGATTGTATCGCTTCTAAAAAAGGGACGCCGTAATTAAATCCATTTCTGACATAAGTGAAACCCGATATTTTCATAACTGATAATTACCTGCAAAGAACTGAAAAATTCTGCTATTGAAAATTTAAAAAGAAAATTATGTGAAACGAACACTTCCTGGAGTTGAAAGGGTTTATTTTTGATATCAAATTAGATACATGTCAACAACATTCTGTTTGGATTTCGGGAACTCAAGATTGAAGCTGGCCATTTTCAGCGGAAGAGAATTGCAAGACGTGGTGGTATTGGAAAATGATCATCCAGCTGAGATTGAAAAATATATTGAGCAATATCATCCGGATAAAACAATTCTTTCATCAGTCATCAATCATGATTCTGCACTGGAAGAATTATTGAGTCAAAAAACTAAATTTCATAAACTCAATCATCAAAGTAAGATTGCGATTACTACTCCTGTCGGTAAACCTGAAACAATCGGAGCAGATCGATTGGCCATTTGTTCTGCTGCTGTTGATCTGTTCCCGGAACATCATTGTTTGGCAATCGGATTGGGCACCTGCATCACATATAATTACATCAATAAGTTCCATGAATTTTTGGGTGGCAGTATTTCGCCGGGCATGAATATGCGTTTCCGTGCCATGCACGAACAAACGGCTTTATTGCCGATGATTCAGGCAGAGCATAGTTTTCCGCTGATCGGGTACGATACGAAGACCAATTTATTAAGCGGCGTTATTTTGGGTATGGCAAAAGAAATTGATGGAATCATTGATGCGTATGCAGAAAAATATAATCATCTGCGTGTAATGTTAACGGGTGGCGATATGGATTTTTTTGTACCGCACCTCAGAAATAAAATAGTTGCCGATCCGTATTTACTGTTCAAAGGTTTATTTGCTATCAGCGAGTTAAATAATGTATAGAATTCTTGCGATAGCTTAAGTTTGCTTTTCAATCACACAATGAAAATTTCTTACTTCTTAAAAAAATATTTTCTTCCTGCGATACTTTTTTGCGGACTGCTATCATCATGCGAAAATGATATTAAAACAGTACAGAACCTTGGAAAAAAAAGATTAGGTGTTGAAGAAGGAAAAAGCATTGAAAGTATTTTAAGCACCGGTGGAAGATTGAAAGCGAATCTGAAAGCACCATTCATGCTTCGTTATTTGTTTGATACGCCGAGAGTTGAATTTCCCAACAGTTTGCATGTGGATTTTTTCGACAGTTCGGATCATGTAGAAAGCCAACTATTTGCCAAATACGGTCGTTACAACGAAAATGAAGGAAAGGTTTTTTTGCGTGACAGCGTGATCGTTTTCAATATTAAAAAAGATACACTATGGTGCAATGAATTATGGTGGGACAGAAATCTGGGAACTTTTTTTACCGATAAACCTATCCGCTTAAGCCAAAGCAGCGAACCTCGTCAAATCATTTACGGGCAAGGCTTACAGGCCGATCAGAATTTTAAATGGTTCACCATTACCAAAACCGGAAAAGAATTTAATAACGGAAAAGAAAGCATTATCAATGTTCCCGACAGCAGTTATTAATTTTTTTCTACAAGCAGTAGTATCATTATTTAACAAAGTTGCGTCGCACGCTTGTACTTTATCGCTTCCTGCGACGAAATAGTAGTACAGTTTTATCTTCATTCAACAAATCAATTTTATAACTTGCATTCAATTAAAATCAATCTATATGGAATACAGAAGAATGGGTAAATCAGGATTGCAGTTAAGTATCTTAAGTTTTGGCAGTTGGGTAACTTTTCATAAACAGATCAACGATAGTCTGGCAGATGAATTAATGGGAATCGCTTACGATAATGGCGTTAATTTTTTCGATAACGCAGAAGTGTATGCATTGGGCGAAAGCGAAAAAATGATGGGAAGGGTCTTGAAAGCGAAGAACTGGGACAGAACTTCTTACACTATTTCATCAAAAGCATTTTTTGGTTGGAGAGGAAAAGAGAACAAACCCAATCAAACAGGCCTTAGCCGCAAACATTTGACAGAAGCCTGTCACGAAGCATTGCAACGTTTGCAAACTGATTATCTCGATCTATTTTTTTGTCATCGGCCAGATAAAAATGTTCCTATCGAAGAAGTCGTTCACACCATGAATACATTGATTCAGCAAGGCAAGATTTTATATTGGGGAACCAGTGAATGGACAGGTGTAGAAATTATGGAAGCGCATCGTGTAGCGCAACAATATCATTTAATTGGTCCGTCAGTTGAACAACCGCAGTATAATTTATTTGAAAGAGAAAAAGTAGAAAAAGATTTTTTGGAGATATTTAAGAATATCGGAATGGGCACCACCATCTGGAGTCCTTTGGCAGCGGGTTTGTTAAGCGGAAAATACAATGACGGAATACCCGAAGGCAGCCGATTGGGAATGGAAGGCTTTGAATGGCTTCGCGACAGATGGGTATTGAATGATAAGGTCGAAAAAGTAAAAAAAATAACTGCTATCGCAAAGGCATTGAATGTTTCAGTTGCAGCGTTAAGTATTGCATGGTGCATAAATAACCCAAACGTAACAACAGCTATTCTCGGCGCTACAAAAAAAGAACAACTTACAGATAATTTAAAAGCTTTGGAAGTATTGCCGTTGCTTACGCCTGAAGTGTTGCAAAGCATTGAAGATATTATGGGGACCAAACCGAAGCTTCCGGAGTTTTAATTTTATTCAAATAATTTAAAAGTCGGGCATCTTATATAATGCCTGACTTTTTATGAAATTAAGTTCCATAGAGCCTTTGTTAACGTGGCTTTTGAAGTATGCGCTACTTGTTATACATTCGTAGCATGAGCGAATTGTCGATCGTCCTTCTAATAATTGTTACTTTAATTTTCATTGGCTTTTTTGCAGGCTATGAAATTGCCTTTATTAGTGCCAATCGCTTGGGCATTGAATTAAAGAAAAAACAGGGTAAGAACAGCGGTATCATTCTTTCCGGATTTTTAGAGCAGCAGGCAAAATTTTTGGGAACCTGTTTAATAGGGCTGAATTTATTTTTAGTTACCTATGGTTTGTTGTTTGATGAATTCCTCAATCAAATTGCCTGGAATCCGTTTCATTTTAATAATGCTTATGTAAAACTGATCGTTGATACGATCTGCTCAACATTAGTGGTATTGATCTTTGGCGAATTTTTACCCAAAGCTATTTTCAGAGCCAAGAGTGATACTTTGTTGGCAACATTTGCACCATTGGCAAGTCTGTTTCATAAACTGTTTCAACCCTTTGCTGATTTTTTTGTAGGTACAGCACAATGGATATTGAAATATTTATTCAATCTTCCTGTAAAAGATAAAGACCTTGCTTTTTCCAAAGTTGACCTGGAACATTTTTTTCAGCAAACGAAGGAACAAGATGAAGATAATCCCGAACTGAATAAGGAATTATTTGAGAATGCATTGAGTTTGCCTATGGTGAAGATCCGTCAATGCCTAGTGCCCCGTACCGAAATAGAAGCCGTTGAGATCGGCAGTACCATTGAAGAAGCGAAAAAACATTTTGTCCATACAAAACTGAGCAAGCTGATCGTTTTCAATGAAAACATTGATGATATTGTAGGTTATATTCATCAATTGGATCTTTTTAAAAAACCCGCAAGCATTAAAGATATTTTATTACCTATCTCTGCAGTGCCGGAAAGTATGAGTGCAACAGACCTCATCAATCGATTTACCAAAGAAAGAAAAAGTATTGCATGGGTGGTGGATGAGTTTGGCGGCACTTCCGGAATCGTTACAATGGAAGATGTGTTAGAAGAAATTTTTGGTGAGATTAAAGATGAATATGATGTAGAAGAATTTGTGGAAAAGCAATTATCTGGAGATGAATTTATTTTAAGCGGAAGATTGGAATTGGATTATCTGAAGGAAAAATATGATTTTTCATTTCCGGAAACAGAGTCTGAAACGCTTAGTGGATATATCATTCATCAGCATGAAACGATACCGAAACCGAAAGAAAAGATCATTATCGATAATTATCAATTCGATGTGTTGAATGTGAGTGATACAAGAATTGAAATGGTAAAAATGAAAATACTGCGCTGATCTTTTTGCATTATTTTTCATTCCTTATTCAAATAAACAATGACTGATGAATTTTGTATTTGATAAAAGCAAACCCATTGCTATCGGCAGCGACCATGCAGGTTTTGAATATAAAGAAGCGGTACAAAAATGGCTCAAAGAAAAAGGTTTTGCTGTAAAAGATTTCGGCACGTTTTCTTTAGCATCTGTTGATTATCCCGACTTTGCACATCCCGTTGCTTCTTCAGTTGAAAGTGGCGAAACTTCATTTGGTATTTTATTTTGCGGTAGTGCCAATGGTGTTGCCATCACTGCAAATAAACATCAAAATATCCGCGCAGGATTGTGCTGGGAAAACGATGTTGCCAAATTAGTTCGTCAACATAATGATGCCAATATCATTTGCATACCTGCAAGATTTGTTGCGTTATCATTAGCGATTGAAATGATTGACAACTTTATTCATACACCGTTTGAGGGAGGTCGTCACTCCAATCGTGTAAATAAAATAGCTTGTTCCTAAATACACATTACATTCAGCTTCTAATTAAACATCGATGAAAAAATCATTTCTACTTTATTGCTGCTTTGCAGCTGTTGTTGTTTCAGCACAAACAAATACTGAACCTGCGCAAAAATTTGCTGACTTAATCACGCCGCAAGGCTTAAAAGAAAAATTAAGTGTGATCGCAAGTGCTGAAATGGAAGGAAGAGAAACTGCAACACCCGGACAAAAACGAGCTGCAGCTTATATCACAGAGCAGTTTAAAAAATTCGGATTAAAACCGGGCAATGGACAAAGCTATGAGCAATATTATCCTGTGTATCAGGATGAGTTAACAGAAAAAAAATTACAGGTGAACGGAACTGTGTTTGAATGGGACAAAGACTTTATTTTCTCCTTGAATTCAATTCCCAACATCGATACAACGTATAACAATATTGTATTTGCAGGATTTGGAATGGATGATGCTGCAAATAAAATAAATGATTATGCGAATTTGAATGTAAAAAATAAGATCGTTCTTGTTTTGGATGGTGTACCCGATAATTACACAGCACCCGTTCAACAAGGAAGAAGAGGATTTGGCGGACCGGGCTCAGCATTTGCAAAAGCTAGTACTGCAAGAACTAAGGGAGCTGCCGGTATTTTTATAATATCAAAAGATTTTCCCAAAATAAATGCAACAAGTACAAAAGGGAATATGTCGTTAAACAAATCAACAAGTTCATCTTCATTTATAACAACAACTGTTTCAGAAAACATAGCTTTTCTTTTATTAGGCAGAACGGCAAAACTTTCATTAGCGCAAATAAAAGAGATACCCAAAGGTGATTATGTCTCAGAAATAAAAATCAAAGCAACCAAAAAAAATTCCGATCTGCAAAGTAGTAATGTGCTGGGTGTATTACCGGGAACTGATAAAAATGATGAGTATGTTTTCTTAACCGGTCATTACGATCATCTTGGTAAAAAAGGAGATGTTATTTGGTACGGCGCAGATGATGATGGATCGGGCACAACATCTGTATTGCAAATGGCTGAAGCCTTTAGTACCGCTGCCAGAAAGGGTTTCAAGCCACGCAGAACTATTGTATTTATGACAGTCAGCGGTGAAGAAAAAGGATTATGGGGTTCACAATATTATTCTGAACATCCGATTTATCCATTGGAAAAAACAAGTGTTGATTTGAATACGGATATGGATGGCAGAGTCGATACTGAACGCAAAACACCCGACACATTAAATTATATTTATGTCATCGGTCATGATAAATTGAGCAGCGAATTACCTATTATCAATGAAGGGGTAAACAATAAATATACCAAGCTCACATTGGATTATCGGTTTGATGATCCCAAAGATCCAAACATGATTTACTATCGCAGCGATCATTATAACTTTGCTCGCAAAGGAGTTCCTATTTTATTTTTCTATGACGGGATGTTGAAAGCAGATTATCATCAGCCAACAGATACAGTTGATAAAATTAATTTTGAGTTGATGGCAAAACGTGCACAATTAGTGTTTTATACTGCATGGGAAATGGCGAACAGAGACAATATGCTGAAACGCGATACACCATTGAATATGCCCGCAAGATAATTAATTGCAATAAGTTTTTAGAGAGCCATCAAAATCATGATGGCTCTTTTTTTTGCATCAAACTTATTAACCGCAAAGGTTTTCTTTTATTGTTTAATGAACTGCTGTAAATAACTTTACTGTTCAAATTGCCAATATGAAATTCATACCAACTTTTGCAGTTGCATTTTTAATGCTGATCATTTTTCAGGCAAATGCAAGCACAAATATTACAGTAAACTCACCCAATCAAATCGTTCAATTAAAAGTGACCACTGAAGCTGACGGCTCTATTTGGTACAGTGTTAACAGAAAAGAGAAAGCTGTGATACTGCCATCTACTTTCAGTTTTAAATTAAGCAAACCCGAAGTTGTTTTACAACAATTTATTATTACAGCGATTGATTCATCCGCTGTAGATGAAAGCTGGCAGCCGGTTTGGGGAGAGTTGAAAAACATCAGAAATCATTACAAACAATTGACATTAACATTAGCTGATAAAAATAATTCAGGAATCATCATCAAATTGGTATTTAGGATTTTTGATGACGGAGCTGCATTTCGGTATGAATTCCCTGAACAAAAAAAATTATAGGATTAGGCATAATGTTCGCAAAGAATAATAAAAGGTTTGGATGCGACTAAATATATTAGTAATTTGAAGTCTAAAATATTTAGCTATGTTTAAAGGGATCAATGCGATTGAGTTTTCAA
>CAIVCF010000154.1 GCA_903904335.1 uncultured Chitinophagaceae bacterium
GCCAATCCTTCCAATCCTGCATTTAATAAAGAAGCGACTGAAGATGCGCATACAAAAGCTATTGCATTTTTAAAAGCGCATTAAAAAGAACTGCGAATAATAAAATTTAATCTGCAAATAAAAAGAGCCATCAAAATTTGATGGCTCTTTTTATTTGCAGAAAGAATAAATATTATTTCACTTTCACCACAATTGCCTGATAAGGCTCTAATGCAATTGAATTGCCCGCAGTGAACGTTGTATAGTTATTTATCAACGGAGTTCCATCAACTGCTAATCCAGCAGGAAGATTCCAATTCAATTTATCTTTACTGAAATTCAATACCACCAGCACTTTATCTGCTCCTTCTCCCCTTGTATAAGCGTATACTTTTTCATTGGCTTTATCCAACAATTCATATTTGCCATACACCAATACTTTATTACTCTTACGAAGCTGAACAGCTTTCTTAAAATAATTCAAAACAGAGTTAGCATCTTTTTCTTCAGTTGCAACATTTACTGTTGTGAAATTAGGATTCACTTTCAACCAGGGTTTGCCCATTGTGAAACCTGCATTGGCAGTCGCATCCCATTGAAATGGTGTACGTCCGTTATCGCGTGCAGAAATTTTTGCCGCTTCTAAAAACTCTTTCAGATCACCTTTCTGGCTTTGCAATAATTTATAATGATTCTTAGTTTCGATATCATTATAATCTTCGATCTTATCAAATTTGATATTGCTCATGCCCAACTCATCACCAAAATAATAATAAGGTGTGGCACGCATGGTCAATAAAAATGTTGTGAGCATTTTAGAAGAAGCTTCTCTGAATTCAGGCGCATCATTGCCCCAACGGGTTACCATTCTTGGTTGATCATGATTACCGAGATAAATAGTTCCCCAACCTTTATTCGCGAAAATGCTGTCCCACTTGCTGTAAATTTCTTTGAAGCCCACTAATTTATAACCGCCGGGAACAGGTGTTTTAAATTTGCCATCCACATAACCATAACTCACACCTTCAAAATGATAGAGCATATTTAATTCGTTCCTGTCTTCATCCACAAAATTATGTGCTGTTTGTGCAGTAACACCGGCCCCTTCTGCCACACTCATTACATTGTGTTTGCTCAATACTTCCTTATTCATTTCTTTCAAATAGTCATGTAAATGCGGGCCGTTTGCATAATACGCTACAAAATCACCATTGTATTCTTTTGGTAATTCTGGGAAGGTGGTGTCTTTCGAAATAAAAGGAATCACATCCATTCTAAAACCATCCACACCTTTATCGAACCAAAAGTTCATCATATCAAAAATCTCTTTACGCACTTTCGGATTTTCCCAATTGAGATCAGGTTGTTTGCGTGAAAAATAATGCAGGTAATATGCATTGGTTGCAGTATCATACATCCATGCATCTGCATTTACATCAAAGAAACTCCATCGGTGTGCAGGTTTTCCTTTTTCGGCAGGCCACCAATGATAATAATCCCTGTATGGATTGGTTCTTGAACTTCGTGATTGTTTGAACCATTCGTGTTCATCGCTGCTGTGATTAGCAACAAGGTCCAACACTAATTTAATTCCTCGTTCATGCATGCCTTTCAACAATGCATCAAAATCTGCCATGGTTCCAAACTCTTTCATGATGCCACGGTAATCACTGATGTCGTAACCGTTATCATCATTGGGCGAACCGAAGATTGGATTCAACCAAACTACATCAATCCCTAAATTTTTAATATAATCCAATTTAGAAATGATGCCTTTCAGATCTCCTACTCCATCACCATCGCTGTCTTTAAAACTGCGGGGATAGATTTGATAAACCACAGCTTCCTTCCACCATTTTTGATTGGCTGAGTCGGTTGAAGTTTGCTGGATTAGTTTGTTTTTACACGACATAAAAAAAGCATAGAAATAATTATGCTTAGAAAAATTTGTTTCATAGAGCAATTGTTTGAGGCATAAAGTTAGTAAGAAGCCTTTTAATTAAATGTGCAGAATCTTAATTTACCACAAAAATGAGCTTTTAATGGTTGAGTATCGCATTAATGAAATAAGTAGATTTATGTTCATTAGAATACTTCACCTAAGTTGGCAAAAATACCCTGTGAGCCGTGACTACCCCAACCATAATCTAAGGCAATATTTGTATTTGAAAATTTATTAAACTTAAATCTTAATCCTACTCCATATCCGGGAGATACAACTTCAAAACGTTTACTTTCCTGTTCGGTATAGCTCTGGGCATTCAAGAAAGCCACTCCGCCAATTAATCCGTTATTCAATATTTTAAACCGGTATTCAGATTCAAAATATACCAGATTTTGTCCTCGAAATCTTGCCTGAATATAGCCTCTTCCCATGTTCAAATAAGTATCACAGGCAGTATTGGCTAAATTCAAATAGGGTGGTTTACCGCTGACTGTAAACCAGTCATATGTCCAAAATGCTAAAGTGTTTGGGGACGTTGCAGGAAAATGAATATACTTTCTTGCATCGATCAAAAGTGATTGCCAGTTTACATCACTTCCCAAAAAGGTAAAATTATTTCTCAACACAATATTTGCATAATAGCCTGGTTTGGGATTTAAGGAATTTCTCCTTCTATCATAGAGGACATTCAGTGTGATGCCTGAAGAAACAGATCTGTTAGTAAGTCCATATTTTTGAAAATCAGTAAGAACGCCTGCCGGTGGATCCACTTCCGAGACATTCCAGTAATAATCCAAATCATATCCTGCACCAATAAAGAAATCGGGTGAAATAGTTTTCATAAAAGCCTGGTATAATCTGACATAATTATAGTCAATATTATAACCGTCTGCAGAAGTTGTATACCCACCTAACCCAAATGTTTGTTGGGGATACTTTTCATAATGCCAATCGGTCAAGATATTTATCTTATTTCCGGGTGTCCAAAAATTACCCTGTATCGGTATGAAAAACTGATGTTTCTGTGTATAATTTACACTCAATGCAACGCTGGAAATATTGGCATCTTCATGATTACTGGTATAAAAAGCTGTGTTTGCATTTACGGCAACAGCAAATCCTGTTTGTAAAGTGTATTGAACAGATGGCAATACAGAAGTATGAAATTTGCCTGTTTTATTATCAGTTGTATCTGTTCTTGGAGAAGGGTGTTTATGAAAAATAGAACGGGCAACATCAATAAAATCCAATCCTTCTTTAGGGATTATTTTTTGTGGGGGGCTTTGAGTAATTGAAGAGTCCTGAGCAATAAGACTGAAACTAATGAATACAAAACTCAGGGAAAGTAACCAGTGATTTTTATTCATTAATTTAATTTAGGTATTGTTCAATACTAAAACACTTCTCCCAGATTAACAAAGAAACCTCGTGAACCATCTTTTCCAAAACCATAATCCACACAAAGATTAGCACCCGAATGTTTATTCAGCTTCAATCTTAAACCCAAACCATATCCGGGTATGATGGTAGCGAACTGAGACGAGATATCACTGGAGAAATTTTGAAGGTTAACAAAAAATACACCTCCCAACAAGCCGTTTCGCGAAATACGGTATCTATACTCACTTTCTAAATAAAGCATATTCTGTCCGCGAAAGCGGCCTTGGATATATCCTCTGCCTGAATTATATTGATCATCCCAACCCGTACTGGGCAATAATAGATAGGGAGGCTTCCCTGATGTCGTGATCCAGTCCAGATTCCAGAACGAAAGTATATTTTTGGAATCTTCAGGAAAATGAAAATAAGTTCGCACATCGATCATTAAAGAATTCCAATTCGAGTCGCTTCCCAAAAATTTGGTATTGGCGCGATATACTAAATTATAATACCAACCTTGATCCGGATTGATCTGATTAAGCCTTGAATCGTACAACATTCTGAAAGTAAAACCTACAGCTTTCTCACTTGTACCTAATACCCTTGTGAAAAGAGAATCACGTCTTCTGGTTAACGGATCTATTGCTTTTATATTCCAAAATGCATCATAATAAATACCTCCGCCTAAATAAAAATCTTTCGCTACAGATGCTAAAATTGTTTCATGCAATTTTAAGCCTGTGAAATCAATCGTTAGACCGTTATTGGGGTCTGTCCTACCCCCCAATCCATATATATCGGAAGGGTATTGAATATATCTGTTATCCGAAATGATATTAAACTTATTGTTCTTTGTCCAGATATCTGCGAATATCGGAATGATGGTCTGGTTGTATTGTGAATAAGTGATGCTGGTAGAAATACTTGATAATTTGGTATCGGCATTATTATCGTTGAAGTAAGCAAGATTGGCGCTTAAAATTGCCGCAAAACCTGTTTGCAAGGTATATCCAACAGCAGGAACAAAAGAAAAATGGCTTTGCCTTCCGCTGGTGGCATCTTCATTTTCGAGAAAAGTGCTTTGCTTTTTTGACTTACTCCGAAAAACATCTTTAAGATCACGTTCTTTGGAATAGTCGGGAACATTTCTGAATAATAAAGTATCCGCAGCTAAAAATGAATTCGATGTATCAATCTGTGCAAAACTGACATTCAAAAATATTAAAGAAAATAAGAATAAAAGAAAATATTGTTTCCGCAATGCTGCCCGTTTAGATGAAAAATTCAATTATGAATAATGATACGATTAATAAAACAAACTGTTGCCTGTAAACCTAAAAGTTTGCCATTATCACATATCATTCACTATTTTTTTATAACTGGTGACAATCCCTTTAATCAGCGAAGAACTGAAACCCTGATGTTCCATTTCGTTCAACCCAGCAATGGTACAACCTTTCGGGGTTGTTACTTTATCGATCTCCGGTTCAGGATGGGTATTCATTTTCAATAACAATTCTGCAGCACCTTTTACTGTTTGCGCCGCGATCAAAGATGCAACTTTGGCACTGAATCCAATCTCGATCCCTCCCTGAATATTGGCACGAATATAACGCATTGCATACGCAGTACCACATGCCCCCAAAACCGTAGCGGCATCCATTAAGTTTTCTTCTATTATAACTGTTTTGCCCAACTGATTAAATACATCAGCAACAAATTTCATTTGAACTTCATTTGCATGATGATGACTGATACATGTCATGCTCTCTTGAATGGCAATAGCTGTATTAGGAATAACACGGAAAACAGGGAATGGTTCATCTAAAATTTCCTGCATGTCTTTTATCCAAACACCGGTAGCAACGCTGATCAATACATGTTTGTTTGGATTGAGCTGCGGCTTAATACTTGTCAAGACATCCTTCAATTGAAAAGGTTTAACAGCCAAAATGATATAATCAGCGAAATCAACTGCTTCATTATTATCAGTGATCGCCCTGATTCCTCTTCCTTGCAAAGAAGACAGTGTTTCGATATTTCTTTTGGTAATGATGATATCCTTCGGCAATACAAAGCCACTGCTGATCAATCCTTCAGCAATTGCTGTTCCCAAATTACCTCCGCCGATGATGGCTATTTTCTTGCTCATACAATTCAATTACGCATTAATAAACTTTCATGCCTTTTAAATAGTTTCTCACATAATCATCAATACCTTCTTCTAAAGAATAAAATTCATTTGTATAACCGACATCATGTAACTTCTTCATATTCGCTTCTGTGAAATATTGATACTTGTCACGAATATCTTCAGGCATATCAATGAAATGAATATTCGGCTCCATATCTAATCCGCGAAATGTAGATGCGGCCAAATCATAAAAACTTCTTGCTTTTCCGGTACCCAAATTATAAATACCACTCTTCACTTTTGACCATTCGCCATTCACCATTGATAACATCATCCAATTAATAACTTTCACCAGATCTTTTACGTACACAAAATCGCGAAGTTGTTCGCCATCTTTAAAATCAGGTCGATGGCTTTTGAATAATTTTACAACGCCATCTTTTTTTATTTGGTTGAATGAATGCCATATCACACTTGCCATGCGGCCTTTATGATATTCATTCGGGCCATAAATATTAAAGAACTTTAAACCTGTCCAAAATGGAGGTTGATTTTGTTGTTGCAATGCCCATTTATCAAATTCATTTTTACTGATGCCATAAGGATTCAATGGCTTTAATTTCTCAATCACTGCATGATCATCATCATAACCAAACTCGCCTGCACCATAAGTTGCAGCAGAAGATGCATAAATTAACGGAACCTGATATGCTGTACAATAATTCCAAATATCCTGTGAGTATTCAAGATTCAATTCTTCATGAATGGCATAATTGAATTCAGTAGTGTCTGTTCTGGCACCCAAATGAATTACAAAATCTATTTGCGGTTTATTTTTATGCAACCATTCAAATAAATTATAGCGTTCAACTATTTGCAAATACTTTTTTGATTCCCAATTGATGCGTTTTTCTTCCACTCCAAAATCATCCACTAAAATTAAATTTTCGAAGCCTTGTTCGTTTAAATATTGCACCATGCAACTTCCGATAAATCCGGCAGCACCTGTAACGATTATTGTTGATTGATGATTCATTTTTTATCTTAATAGTTTTTCAATTGCTGTATCATATTTTTCTTTCCAATCAGAAATACTTCCCCAATTTTCTCCATTCAGTTTTATTTCATTTTTTGTAACAACACCTAAATCGGTAAAAGCAATATTATTTGAGCGGGCTTTCTGCTTTAAGCTTTCAGCCTTCTCCTTTGAACATGTAACCACTACCCTGCTTTGTGCTTCACCAAACCAATAAGCATCTTTCCTGAAGCCTGATGTATCAGCATTAACAGCAAATCCAAGATCACGGTTAAATCCTTTCTCCAATAGTGTTACAATTAATCCGCCTTCACTGATATCATGTGCTGACCGAATTAATTTTTCTTTGATGATGGATGAAACAAATTGTTGCACTTTATATTCTTCATCAATATCAAAATGCGGTGCGGGTGAATACTCTACCTTTTTTATTTTATGAATATATTCTGATGAAGCTATATCATTTAGTTGTGCACCAATCAATAAGATCACATCACCTTCTTCTTTAAAATCCAAAGTCATTCTGTTGTCAAAATCATCAATGATACCCACCATTCCAATTGTTGGTGTTGGATAAACAGGACCTTCGGGATTTTGATTATAGAAACTAACATTACCACCGGTAACAGGTGTATTGAATTTGCGACAAGCATCACCCATTCCTGTAACGGCTTTCACAAATTGATAATACACTTCAGGATCGTAAGGATTACCAAAATTTAAACAGTTCGTAACACCAATCGGTTCAGCACCGCTGCAAACAACATTACGTGCGGCTTCGGCAACAGCGATCATTCCACCTTTATATGGATCAGCAAAAACATATTTGCTGTTACAATCTGTTGTGATCGCTAAAGCTTTGCCTGTTCCTTTTGCTAAGACAATGGATGCATCGCTTGGTGCATTGGTACTTGCATTAGCGGTGCCTACCATGCTATCATATTGAACCGTCACCCACCTTTTACTCGCAATGTTCGGGATTTGAATCAATTGCTCTGCAACAGTTTTAATATCGGTTACATCTTCAATATCAGTGATTGAAAATGCTTTTATTTTTTCAAAATATTTTGGTTCTTTATATTCTCTTGTGTATTGCGGCGCACCGCCACCTAATACCAATTCGTGAGCAGGAACAGATGCTTCCAATTCTCCATGCATATAAAAGTTAAGTAATCCATCATTGGTCACTTCACCAATTTCGCTGCAAGGCAAATCCCATTTCTCGAATACTTTTAAAACAGAATCTTCTTTTCCTCTCTCCACGCAGATCAACATTCTTTCCTGGCTTTCACTCAACAATAATTCCCATGCTTTCATATTTTTTTGGCGAGTAGGAACTTTATCCAGATCAATACGCATACCCACACCGCCTTTTGCACTCATTTCAGCAGTTGAACAAATGATACCTGCTGCACCCATATCCTGCATACCAATAACAGCGCCTGTTTCAGCCAATTCTAAACAGGCTTCCAATAATTTCTTTTCTTGAAATGGATCACCTACCTGAACGGCTGGTAACTCTTCCGTACTCTCTGCAGTAATATTTGCAGATGCAAAAGATGCACCACCAATCCCATCTTTACCCGTTGCACTTCCCACAAAAAATATGGGATTACCAATTCCTGTTGCAGTAGCACTGATCATTTTTTTTGAATCCATGATACCAACACTCATGGCATTTACCAATGGATTGGTATGATAACATTCTTCAAAATAAATTTCGCCACCCACAGTTGGAACGCCAAAACAATTACCGTAATGACCAATGCCATGAACTACGCCTGCCAATAAACGTTGCGTTTTTTTATCATTGATATTTCCGAAGCGAAGACTGTTCAATGATGCGATGGGCCTTGCACCCATGGTAAAAATATCGCGCTGAATGCCGCCAACACCAGTTGCTGCTCCCTGAAAAGGTTCGATTGCTGAAGGATGATTATGCGACTCAATTTTAAATACTACGCCAAAACCATTGCCCATATCCATCAATCCTGCGTTCTCTTCTCCGGCTGCCACTAACATTCTACCTCCGTCACGGGGTAAGGTCTTTAACCACTTGATCGAATTCTTATAACTGCAATGTTCGCTCCACATGGCACTGAATGTGCATAATTCAGTGAAATTAGGGGTGCGACCAAGTTTTTGTTTGATGAGCTCGAATTCTTCCTCCGTTAATCGAAGCTCTATGGCGGTTTGTGCTGTAATATTCATAACATGGCGAAGTTAAGCAGGAGAAGCTATGAGCCAAGCTGAAGTTATAAATGTTATGTGAATTTTAATTTATTGCTATATGGTAAGAATTGCTATCTATTGCAGAGAATAGTGTATAAATACTTTATCTATGGGGGCTTTTTCCTTTTTTATGAACTGATCAGTTTCTTTCAACTTCTCTGATTTCGGGAAACTACGAAATTTATGTCTTGCTGATTAGGGGAGTGATGGGAAGTTTGTTGTTAGACGAAAGCTTTGGTTCAAATAAACCTTGGTTTTATAAGACTAATTGCAAATTGTTCATATCTAAGTTTTACAGAAAAGCAGTATCCCAAGATATATAAGATGTTGAACAAGGTTGTTTTTATAAAAAATAGTTACATTTTATAA
>CAIVCF010000155.1 GCA_903904335.1 uncultured Chitinophagaceae bacterium
CAAAAGAATAATTCTTGTATTATAAAAACCCGAAGGATTTTCCTCTGCGTACTTAACTATGCAATCTTGAAAAAAATACGCTTCACCAACTCAAAAAATCTTTGCGCCTCTGCGTTGAAAAAATCTACGCTTACATTAATTAAACGCTTCCTTCACTCTTTCAAAAAAGCTCTTGCTGTTCTTATCCGGTTGCGGTTTAAAATTAGGGCTACTGTTTAATTTTTCTAACAAATCTTTTTCTTCACTGTTGAGATGTTGCGGTGTCCAAACATTCACATAAATTAATTGATCACCTTTACCATAACCCTGCACTTCAGGAAATCCTTTTCCTTTTAAACGGAATATTTTTCCACTCTGTGTTCCTGCAGGAATTTTTATTTTAGCACGACCATCAATGGTGGGCACTTCTACGCTTGTTCCGAATGCTGCATCAGGAAATGAGATATGCAGATCATACGCAACATTCAATCCGTCACGATGCAATTCTGCATGCTGCTCCTCTTCTATCTGAATAATTAAATCTCCCAGTGCACCGCCACGTTCTCCTGCATTACCTTTCCCATTCATGCTTAATTGCATTCCTTCCTGGACCCCGGCAGGTATTTCAATAGCAATCGTTTCTTCGCCATATACTCTTCCTTCACCTTTGCATGCTGTACATTTTGAGGTAACAGTTGAACCTTCACCGTTACAGGTAGGACAGGTAGTAACGGTTTGCATCTGTCCTAAAAAAGTATTGGTCACTCTTCTTACCTGTCCGCTGCCACCGCAGGTTGCACAGGTTTGGATACTGCTTTTATCTTTTGCACCATTACCGCCGCAAGTGGTACAAAGCACATGCTTTTTTACTTTAACGGTTTTGGTAACGCCTTTCGCAATTTCTTCGTAAGTGAGTTTTACTTTGATACGAAGATTGCTTCCTCTCTGTCCTCTTGATCTGCTTGCACCTCCTCCTCTTCTGCTGCCACCCCCGCCAAAGAAATTACCAAACATATCATCGCCGAAAATATCTCCGAACTGACTGAAGATATCTTCCATATTACTTGAATGAAATCCTCCGCCACCGCCACCGGGAGCAAATGCCTGATGACCGTAACGATCATATTTTGCTTTTTTATCTACATCACTCAACACTTCATACGCTTCTGCAGCTTCCTTGAATTTGTCTTCTGCTGATTTATCGCCGGGATTGCGATCCGGATGAAATTGCATGGCAACTTTACGGTATGCTTTCTTGATCTCATCTGCCGATGCGCTTTTGCTTACTCCCAATATTTCGTAATAATCTCTTTTACTCATGCCCCTATCCCCTAAAGGGGTAATTTAAATTTTAAAAATCGCCTTACTCCCCTTTAGGGGATGGGGGCATTTATTTTCCTACCACCACTTTTGCATGGCGGATCAGTTTTTCGTTCAAGTAATAACCTTTCTGCACTTCATCCATCACTTTACCTTTTAATTTATTGTTGGGAGCAGGTACTTCGGTAATTGCTTCGTGTTTCTCCACATCAAAATCCGTATGGATACTTTCCATTGCTTTTAATCCTTTGCTCTGCAAAGTGCTTCTTATTTTGTTAAATACTAACTGAATGCCTTCTTTTTGAACAGCGATATCTGTACCGCTTTGCAATTGCTTTTCAGCACGGTCACAGTCGTCCATTACATCGAGTAAAGAAATAACAACATCTTTACTGGCGGTTTGAATAAGCTCTATCCTTTCTTTAGCCGTTCTTCTTCGGAAATTCTCAAATTCAGCCATCAAACGGAGGTATTTGTCCTTTTGCTCAGCTAATTCGGCTTGTAATTTTTCCATTTCATTTTCTTCAGCAATAGGTTCCTGTAAAAGTGTATTACCTGCTGCATTTTCGTCAGTAGGAATGTTCACATTACTGTCAGCCATATCGTTTTGCTGCACTTCTTTGTCTTCCATAATAGTTTTTAATAGTCTTTCCCTATCGGTCAATTTTTTTGCCAAGCAAAGAAAAGGGAAAAATTGGCAGGAAAGAAGTTTGAATAACAGAGACCCATATGATGCAGATGAGCCTGATTTCCAGATTATTTTAATCAAAACGGAAAGATCATTTGCACTAAGGTGTCTATTCATTATATGAGAAAGGGTACTAAAACAATAGATAAGCCATATATAAGCCTTATATAAGCCATCTATAAGCCTTGTATAAGCCATGTCTTTAAAGACAAGGCTTATCGATGGGTTAAACCTGTATTTCATATAGTTCAGGTTAGTTTTAAATAATACGCTATTTGCCTTTAAGCCCCTGCCAATCATCTTTTTTAGTACATATAAACTGGTATCTGTTAATCTTTAAAGGAAATCCTGCTATCAAAAGAATTAGTGGAATCCCGAATAGCTTGAATACAAATTTCACCAAGCCTATGAATCATATATTCTTGGTTAATTTATGCTCTTGTGTAAATGAATATCATCGGCGTTCCTTCTCCTTTATCTTTGCCGCATGACTAAAGTCTTTTTAAAACGTAAAATTGCAAACCGTGTTTTCAACGGGCATCCCTGGATATTCAACAATGAAGTGGAAAAGATCGTGGGCGAAGTAACCGCCGGAGATACCGTTGATGTTTTTTATAATGATGAAAAATTTTGCGGCCGCGGGTATATCAATCCAAAATCGCAGATCCTTGTTCGTTTATTAACGAGAAAAAAAGAAGAAATCAATGAACAATTTTTTTACAACAGGATATTACATGCATGGCAATACCGTCAAAAGATCGGTTATACAGAAAACTGCAGATTGATATTCGGAGAAGCCGATGAAATGCCGGCATTGATCATCGATAAATTCAATGATCATTTTGTGATACAAACATTGGCATTGGGAATGGATCTATGGAAACCTGCCATCGTAAAAGCATTGCAGCAAATATTCCATCCGAAAGGAATTTATGAACGCAATGATGTCCCCGTTAGAGAATTGGAAGGATTAGAACAGGTGAAAGGGTTTCTTTCCGAACCGTTTGACACGAATATCATCATCAATGAGAATAGTTTGAAATTTCATGTTGATATTGAGAACGGACAAAAGACGGGATATTTTTTAGATCAGCAGGATAACCGCAGAGCCATTCAGCATATTGTGAAAGGTGCCGATGTGTTGGGTGCCTTTACATATACAGGAACTTTTGAAATTCATGCCGCACATTACGGTGCAAAATCTGTGTTGGGATTAGATATCAGTGAGAATGCGGTGGTACAGGCTAATAAAAATGCAGCATTGAACGGGTTAGATCATATTTGCAAATTTGAAGCGATGAATGCATTTGATGTATTGAAACAATGGGGTAAGGATGGCAGACAGTATGATGTTGTGATGCTTGATCCGCCTGCATTTACAAAGAGCAGAGAAAATATTCAGAAAGCCATCACCGGTTATAAAGAAATTAATTTGCGTGGCATGAAATTAATTAAGAATGGAGGTTTTTTGGTGACTTCAAGTTGTACCAATTTAGTACATCCTGACATGTTTTTTCAAACCATTGAAATGGCAGCAAAAGATGCCAGAAAAAAAATAAGGCAGGTTGTATTTAATGCACAGGCAAGTGATCATCCTATTATTTGGGGAATGGAGAATACGAATTATTTGAAGTTTTTAATTGTGGAAGTCACAGATAAATAAAAGAAAAAACAAGGTTCAAGAAGCAAGTTGCAAGTAGAAATTTATATGAATGCACAAAAAGAAAATATTGATTTTTCTACAGAAAGAAAATATGGGGCTGGTGCATTTTATTATTTTTATACAATTGCTTTATTGATATTTCCCGTTTGTGTTGCCATAGTATATCTAACAACAAAGCAAAGTTCGGGAAGAGGTTTGCTGATGGGTATTCTCGTAACAGTATGTTTTGAGTCATCACTTTTATTTGTGGCATTTATAAAATTGAATTATTTTATTATTGATCAGGAAAAAATTACTGTAAGAAATTATTACAATCAATTTAAGAATGATGCTTTTTATCTCAACACTATTCAGTCGGTTAATATAAAAAAAGGACGAGGAAGAGGTTGGATTTATGTTGAAATGATCGACAAAGATTTACATTCAACACTTATCAGAGCAGATAGTGTAAGTGAAACAAATCTTAGGACATTAAGAAAAGATTTGATAGGTATTGGGATATCTGTAAATGTAATCGACTTATATATCGGAAGACTCGATTAAGAAATTATTTCACCACCTGAAACTTACCGGATTCAATAATATTACCGGATCTATCTCTGATCTGGAAAACATATAATCCACGAAAATAATTGTCTAACTGTACAGAAATCTTGCTGCTGTTTACCTGAAACTCATTCATCTTTCTGCCGAGGAAATTATAAATGTGTAATGAGTAATTTGCTTTTTCAAAATTGGAAGGGAATTCGAAGTAAATGACAGAAGTAGCAGGGTTAGGATAAAACTGAACAGTCCTTTGCTGATAATCAGGAAAATCACCCGAAGGGGCAACAGTAAAACTGCTGACCAACATGAGTGAACTGATTAAAAAAAGAGTGTACAATTTTTTCATTGATGGATTCTTCGTCGTAAAGTTATAAAAATAAGATGACTTAAGCATCGTTTTCGCTTGCTGCATAAACGAAAAAAGATGCGTTCGATTGTGCGACGCATCTTTTTAATTAAAAAATATAGTTTTTAAAGCGTTTTTAATGTGCTTTGGATAGCTGTAAAGTTGGGTTGCTCTCCTGCATTTTCCAAAACTTCGGCATAACGAACAATTCTTTCTTTGTCGATGAGGAATGCAGAACGCTTGGAAACACCTTTCATATCCAATATCCAGTTTTCGTAAATACTTCCGTAAGCTCTTGAAACTTCTTTATTGAAATCGCTCAACAAAGGAAAATTATATCCTTGTTCTGATTTGAATTTCCCGAGTGTAAAAATGGAATCTACCGAAATGCCAAATACAGTAGCATCCGTATTATTATACAGCGCAATATTATCTCTGATGCTGCACAACTCTGCGGTGCAAACACCTGTAAATGCCTGCGGGAAAAATAATAGCAACACATTTTTTCCTTTTTGTTCTGCTAAGGTCACTTTGTTTTTGTCTGAATCAAATAAAGCAAAATCAGGTGCTGTCTGACCAATTTCAATTTTCATATTATATGTTTTATTTGTTGCAAAATAGTTTACGCTTGGAATATTTATAATATTTTTTTTCTTGAATGCAAGATAATGCTCGCCAAGGGATAAAATACTTTTACATGTTTTGTTAATCCAGGTAAACAATTCATTACTCTTTTTGTTTTATGAACATCAAAGAATTTTTAAACTTCACGATGTTTATAATATATATCATTGATTCCCTAAGCTGATTACTGAAGTTGATTGGTATTGTCATAATTTTGCTATGGAAAATAATCACGTAAATAATAAGATATGGAAAATAAATCACAGAATACAACTGGTAAAAATAACGACGAAGGTAAATGCCCTTTTCACGGAGATGTCTTAAAACAAAGTGCAGGTGGTGGTACCAGAAATCGTGACTGGTGGCCTAATCAGTTAAGATTAAGTATACTTCGTCAGCACTCGTTGCTTTCTAACCCTTTGGGTGAATCATTCAACTATGCTGAAGAGTTCAAGAAACTTGATTTGAATGCTATTAAGAAAGACATTTTTGATTTGATGACTGATTCTCAAGACTGGTGGCCTGCAGACTTTGGTCATTATGGTCCGCTTTTCATTCGTATGGCCTGGCATAGTGCTGGTACATATCGTGTAACAGATGGTCGCGGTGGTGGCGGATCAGGCAGTCAACGTTTTGCACCATTAAACAGTTGGCCAGATAATGTGAATCTTGACAAAGCAAGATTATTGCTTTGGCCGATCAAACAAAAATATGGTAAGAAAATTTCTTGGGCTGATCTGATGATCCTTACTGGTAATTGTGCGCTTGAGTCGATGGGTTTAAAACCTTTCGGTTTTGGTGGCGGTCGTGAAGATATTTGGGAACCCGAAGAAGATATTTATTGGGGTAATGAAAAAGTATGGTTAGATGATAAGCGTTATAAAGGTGACCGTGAATTAGAGAATCCCCTTGCTGCTGTTCAGATGGGCCTTATTTACGTAAATCCTGAAGGCCCTAATGGCACACCCGATCCACTTGCATCAGCTCGTGATATTCGTGAAACTTTTGCACGCATGGCCATGAATGATGAAGAAACAGTTGCATTAATTGCCGGTGGACATACTTTTGGCAAAACGCATGGTGCTGCCGATCCCGGCAAATATGTTGGCAAAGAACCTGCAGCAGCGGGCATTGAAGAACAGGGCCTTGGTTGGAAAAATAGTTTCGGTACAGGTAATGCTGATGATACCATTACAAGCGGTCTTGAAGTTACCTGGACAACAACGCCTACTAAGTGGAGTAATAATTACTTTGAGAACCTTTTCGGTTATGAATGGGAATTAACCAAAAGTCCGGCGGGTGCACATCAATGGAAACCAAAAGACAGTGCAGGTGCAGGCACAGTACCGGATGCGCATAATCCATCAAAAACTCATGCACCATCCATGCTTACAACTGATTTGGCTTTGCGTATGGATCCTGCATACGAAAAAATTTCAAGGCATTTTTACGAACACCCGAATGAATTTGCAGATGCATTTGCCCGTGCATGGTTTAAGTTAACACACCGAGATATGGGACCACGTAACAGATATCTTGGTAAAGATGTCCCTGCTGAAGAGTTGATCTGGCAAGATCCTATTCCTGCTGTTACACATAAATTGATAGATGAAAAAGATATAGCAGCACTTAAGGTTAAGATACTTGATTCAGGTTTATCTGTATCACAATTAGTATCTACAGCATGGGCTTCAGCATCAACATTTCGTGGCTCCGATAAACGCGGAGGAGCCAATGGTGCAAGGGTTCGTCTTTCCCCACAAAAGTTTTGGCAAGTCAACAATCCAGTCCAACTTGATAAAGTATTAAAAATATTAGAAAGCATTCAAAAGGAATTCAATAGTGTTCAATCTGAAAATAAAAATGTTTCCATTGCGGATCTCATTGTCTTGGCAGGATGTGCGGGTATTGAGAAGGCTGCAAAGAATGCTGGTTATACAATAACAGTGCCTTTCACTGCTGGACGTACAGATGCATCACAAGAGCAAACCGATATTGAATCATTTGCTGTACTTGAACCTTTTGCAGATGGATTCCGCAACTACTTAAAAGGCAAATACACAATATCTGCTGAAGAAATGCTGGTAGATAAAGCACAATTACTCACACTTACCGCACCTGAGATGACTGTTCTTATTGGAGGTATGCGTGCACTGAATACAAACTTCGATCAATCTAAACATGGAGTATTCACCAAGCAACCGGAAGTTCTTACAAATGATTTTTTCCTGAACCTGCTTGATTTTGGCACAAAGTGGAGCGCTACTTCAGATACCCAAGATATATTTGAAGGACGTGACCGTAAAACTGGTGAACTTAAATGGACTGGCACTAGAGTAGATTTGATCTTTGGTTCTAACTCAGAACTACGTGCCATTGCTGAAGTATATGCATGTGAAGATGGTAAAGAAAAGTTTGTGCATGATTTTGTAGCAGCATGGAACAAAGTAATGACTCTTGATCGTTTTGATTTAGTTTAGATCCAAGAAGTTATTTGGATAAAGAAAAAGGTGATCTGACAATAAGGTCACCTTTTTTTATTCGATAAGATTTTCGTATACACGCTTACTCCAATAAGAATAATCTTTACTTTCTTTTTTTGTTCCTATCAATATTGAATGGATAAATCCGTTTCTTTCTACCTGAACAGTATGATAGATTTTCTTGTCGGGATTATCCACCAAAAAGAAATTGATCTGATTATTCGAAGAATATTGTACAACAGAATCTGCTCTTGTTGTTTTAAAATCAAAATAAGCTGACAAATCTTTCATCATCAATTTACTTCTATACCATGTTCCTCCTGTTGGAGAAACCAAAGGTTTGCCGTTGTAAATAACAACACTGTCGTTATATGCAAAAACCGTTAACCGATTTGAGCTCTTCTTCTTCAGCCAATCAACAAACTTCAAAGTAAAAGTTGAATCGTAGCCATAATCGCTGTCCAGAAATGTGATGCGATTGACATGATCGGGAATATTTTTTTGTGATTGAATATATCCGAGAACAAATGCGCCGCCGCCGCTGTGACCATTCAGATGCAAAGAATATTTTTTAATGGATAACACTTTTTCAATTGTATCAACAAGTGCAGGAATTAATACTGTATAATTTTCATGCACTTTTTTCCATTGCGGCCATGCTTTCAGATCATTCTCCACATAAACAACTACGATGTTCTCATTTGGCAATTCATTCCGAACAAATCTTGTTTGTGCAGCGATATGCTGGATATCAAAATGCCAGTCATCCCCTGCCTTCATTTGCTTGCCCATTGTTTGTGCTATTGAATTACCATTGGGTAATGCAAATAAAATAACTTGCGTTTTTTTCTTGGAAGAAAAATTTTTCGAAAAATCTGCAGTTACAGTTACATCATTGCGAAAGCGAAAAGAGAAAACAGAATCCTCTGAAGCAAATAACCTATTGCACATCATCATCAAAAATATAGATATGATAATGCATTGTTTCATCTATGCAGCAGCCAATTTTTTAATACAAGTTTCTACACTTGTTTGCCAATCGATCAGCTCAACATAAAAATCCTGTGCTATTTTATGTGTATCCATTGCAGAATTAAAAGGCCTTTTTGCCGGAGTCGGATATTCAGTCGAAGGAACAGGCAACACATTACAAGTCAATCCGGATATGGATCTGATGGCAACTGCAAAATCGTACCATGAAATGATTCCTTTGTTGCTGTATTGATAGATACCATATTTTTTATTGCCCCTACTTAACTGTTCAATGATCTGAAGAATGGCAGCAACAAGGTCTGCGGCAGCAGTTGGAGACCCTGTTTGATCATTCACGACTTTAATTTCGTTCCGCTCTTTCATCAATCGCAACATTGTCTTTACAAAATTATTCCCGTGAACACTATACACCCATGAAGTTCTGATGATAATAGATTGGGGGCAATTCTCTAATGCCAACTTTTCTCCCAACCACTTGGAATAGCCATAATAATTCAAAGGGTTTGTTTTTTCATCAGCAGCATAAGGTTTTTTTCCATTGCCGTCAAACACATAATCTGTAGAAATGGTTATGAGTGTGCAATTGATCTTGGTACATGCTGCAGCGATGATCCCAACTGCTTCAGCATTTATTTTTAATGCTTTTTCCTGTTCTGTTTCAGCTTTGTCAACAGCAGTGTAAGCAGCACAATTAATAAAGTATTGCGGCTGATATTTCTGAAAGAAAGATAAAATGGTTTCGGGTCGATACAAATCAATTTCTTCTCTGTCAGTAAAAATAAAATCAAATGCTGTTGAATAAGATGCATGCAATTGTTGCAACTCCCAACCAAGCTGACCATTTTTTCCTGTTACTGCAATTAAAGGTTTACTCATGATTGTACTGATGTTGCAGAATGAGAAAATTATTTATTACTAGTAAACTCTTTCGGCAATTTGTATAATTCTTCTTTGGGCAATGATTTGAAATATTCATAGGTTTTTTTCAAACCTTCTGCCCTGTACACTTTCGGTTCCCATCCAAGAATTTCTTTCGCTTTTGTAATATCAGGCTGACGTTGTTTAGGATCATCAACAGGTAATGGTTTATAGGCGATCTTTACGGATGAGCCGGTTAATTTCAACACTTCTTCAGCAAAATCTTTCAAGGAGATTTCATTCGGGTTTCCGATGTTTACAGGGTAGGCATAATCACTCAACAACAAACGATAAATTCCTTCGATCAGATCGTCCACATAACAAAAACTTCTTGTTTGACTGCCATCTCCAAACAATGTCAAATCTTCTCCCCGCAAGGCTTGACCGATAAATGCCGGCAATGCTCTTCCATCATTCAAACGCATTCTCGGGCCATACGTATTAAAGATGCGGACGATCCTTGTTTCTAATCCATGAAAAGTGTGGTAAGCCATTGTGATGGCTTCCTGAAAACGTTTTGCTTCATCATACACACCACGCGGACCAATTGGATTTACATTACCCCAATATTCTTCTGTTTGCGGATGCACTGCAGGATCACCATAAATCTCACTGGTAGATGCAATGAGCATTCTTGCACCTTTTGATTTAGCCAATCCCAAACAATTATGTGTGCCTAATGAACCCACTTTTAATGTTTGAATGGGTATTTTCAAATAATCAATCGGACTTGCCGGTGAAGCAAAATGAAGAATGTAATCAATATGTCCGGGAACATGAATGAATTTAGAAACATCATGATGATAAAACTCAAACTGTTCTAATTTAAAAAGATGTTCAATGTTTCGGAGATCTCCAGTGATCAGGTTATCCATTCCTACAACATTATAACCTTCTTTGATAAATCTGTCGCACAAATGTGAGCCCAAGAAACCGGCAGCACCTGTTATTAATATTCGTTTTGCCATGTTTTGATATTGAGATTTTAAAATTAAGGACGACCAATACTTTCATAATGATAACCCATCTCAAGCATTTGTTTTACTTCAAATACATTTCTGCCGTCGAAGATGGCTTTGTTCTTCAATTTTGCATCGATCACTTCAAAATCGGGTGTACGGAATTCGCTCCACTCAGTTGCAATGATCAACGCATCAGCATTATCCAATGCTTCATACTGGCTTTCAACAAACTTAATTTTATTGCCTACAACTCTTTTCACATTCGGCATTGCTTCGGGATCAAATGCAGCAACAGTAGCACCTGCAGCTGTTAATGCTTCAATCAAATATAAAGCCGGCGCTTCGCGAATATCATCTGTATTGGGTTTGAAAGCCAATCCCCATAAAGCAAAATGTTTTCCTTTCAGGTCATTGTTAAAATATGCTTTGACCTTGGGGATCAAATGCAATTTCTGTTTTTCATTAACTTCTTCAACGGCTTTCAATATTTGAAAATCATACTCCACTTCTTCAGATGATTTAATTAAGGCCTGCACATCTTTCGGGAAACAACTTCCGCCATAACCGATACCGGGAAATAAAAATCTTTTTCCGATACGATCATCACTGCCAATTCCTCGACGAACCATATCCACATCGGCACCTACTCTTTCGCAGAGTTGTGCAATCTCATTCATGAAAGAAATCTTTGTGGCAAGGAATGAATTGGCTGCATACTTAGTGAGCTCAGCACTTTTTTCATCCATAAAAATTACCGGATTACCCTGACGAACATAAGGTGCATACAGATCGCTCATTACTTTTCTTGCACGTTCTGAAGAAGTACCGATCACAACACGATCGGGTTTCATGAAGTCATCCACAGCAACACCTTCGCGTAAAAATTCAGGATTGCTTACTACATCGAATTCATACTTATAATTTTCTGCAATGGCTTTTCTTACTTTTTCTGCGGTACCAACGGGAACAGTGCTTTTATCAACGATCACTTTGTATTCAGTCAAAATACTTCCCAGATCTTTTGCAACACCCAACACATATTTCAGATCAGCAGAACCATTTTCGCCGGGAGGTGTCGGTAATGCTAAGAAAACAACTTTTGCATCTTTGACTCCTTCAGCCAGATCAGTTGTAAAAGTTAAACGGTTGTCTTTAAGGTTACGTAAAAATATTTTTTCAAGACCCGGTTCGTAGATTGTAATTTCTCCTTTGGATAGTTTATCTACTTTAGTTTTATCAATGTCGATACATGTTACATGATTACCTGTTTCGGCAAAACAAGTACCGGAAACTAATCCAACATATCCGGTACCAACTACTGCGATTTTCATAGATTATTTATTTAAGTAATTCAATATTTCAGATGTAATATAAGAAAGTTGTTCCACATCTAATTCGGTATGGATCGGTAATGAGATCACTCTTTCTGTTAACCAATCGGTTGTTTTCAAATCGTATTTATCCAATCCGAATGCAGCAAACATTTTTTGCCGGTGACCCGGAACGGGATAATAGATCATGGAAGGAATTTTTTTCTCAGCGAGATAAGTATTCAATCCGTCTCTGTCTGTATCTTTTAAAATTAATGTGTATTGATGATACACATGATTGGTGAATGGAGCAACAAATGGGGTTGTGATCTTTGGATGATTGGCAAAAGCTTTATCATAAAATGCAGCAGCCGTTTGACGTGCAACAATATAATTATCCAACTCTTTTAATTTGATATTTAAAATGGCTGCCTGAATAGAATCTAATCTGCTGTTGCATCCTACGATGTCATGATAATATCTTTTTTCCTGACCGTGATTGGCGATCATCTTCATTTTTTTTGCCAATGCTTCATCATTGGTGAAGATGGCGCCACCATCACCGTAAGCACCTAAATTCTTACTGGGGTAAAATGAAGTGCATCCGATATGACCGATGGAGCCTGTTTTCTTTTTAGTTCCGTTATTAAAAGTATAATCGCAACCGATAGCTTGCGCATTGTCTTCGATCACAAATAAATTATGTTCTTCAGCAATTTGCATGATCGCTTCCATATTGGCTGCTTGTCCGTATAAATGAACCGGCACAATTGCTTTTGTTTTTGGAGTGATCGCTTTTCTGATCGCTTGCGGATCGATACAAAAAGTTTTTGCATCCACTTCTACGAACACCGGCTTCAGTTTTAATAAAGCAACGACTTCAGTTGTTGCGATATAAGTGAATGACGGAGTGATCACTTCATCACCGGGCTCAAGTCCTAATGCCATCATTGCTATTTGCAATGCATCCGTTCCGTTTGCACAGGGAATAGTGAATGTTGAACCGATATAATCATTGAGAGATTTGGTAAAACCCTGTACGGCTTTTCCGTTAATATACGCGGCACTGTCTAATACTTCATGAATGGCAGCATCCACTTCTGTTTTGATCTTGAGATACTGATTTTTAGTATCTACCATTTGAATTGGTCTCATAGCAAAATTTAAGCCATACAAAAGTAGTTTAAAATGTTTTACAATATGGAAACAGGACTATATTGTCCACAGTTATATTCTGCCGAGATTATAATCGTTAATTTGTATCATAATTTGTTTTTGAAGTGAAACTGATCTACAACATTTTTATTTTTTTATACCCAAAAGCTGCATGGTTGATCAGCAGTAAAAATGTAAAAGCCGCACAATGGATTGCCGGCAGAAAAAATCTATTTTCACTACTGGAAAAAGCTTTCAGAAATAATCAGGATAAAGTGATCTGGATCCATTGTTCGTCATTGGGTGAATTTGAACAGGGACGGCCATTGATCGAATCCATCAAAAAGAAAAATAAGCAACACAAAATATTGCTGACCTTCTTTTCCCCTTCGGGTTATGAAGTAAGGAAAGATTATACAGGAGCAGATTGGATATTTTATCTGCCGATGGATTCAAAGATCAATGCAAAGAAATTTTATGCAATTGTTCGCCCTTCAATGATCGTTTTTGTAAAGTATGAATTCTGGTACTATTATTTGAATGAAGCAAAAAAAAGAAATATTCCATTGTTACTTATTTCAGGAGTATTCAGGGAAGAACAGCCTTTTTTCAAATGGTATGGAAGTTTTCATCAACAAATGCTCTGCTGTTTTACTTATCTGTTCATTCAAAATCAGTCATCGGCTGAATTATTGAACAGCATTGGATTTAAAAATAATATCACTGTTTGCGGAGATACCCGGTTTGATCGTGTGATAGATATTGCTGAACAATTTGCTACGATAGAGATCATTGAAAGATTCGTACAAAATAATCAGGTGATCGTGGCAGGAAGTACATGGACAGAAGATGATGAAGAATTGGATCATTATGCCAATACACATCCTGAAATAAAATTCATCATTGCTCCCCATGATATTGATGAAGACAGAATTAAAGAATGTTTGTCTTTGTACAAGAATGCGATTTTGTATTCGGAAATCGTGAATCGTAAATCGCAAGATGAGAACATAGATTTGCATAAAAACGTTTTGATCATTGACAATGTTGGCATGTTAAGCCAATTGTATAAATATGCAACCATTTGTTATGTTGGCGGCGCATTTGGAGATGACGGTGTCCATAACGTTCTGGAAGCTGCTGTTTACAGTAAGCCCGTTGTATTCGGCCCGGAATATGATAAATATTTTGAAGCGATCGAATTGATCGATGCAAATGGTGCGTTCTCCATTGAAAATGCATTGGAAGCCGAAAGTGTTTTCAATAAATTATTGAATGAAGAAGATACTTACAAAAGAATGTCTGCTGATGCAGGTAATTATGTAAGAAGTAAAGCCGGCGCCACAGAAAAGATCTTGAAATATATTTATGAAAAACGTCTTTTGACGATCTGATCAAATAATACAACTGCTTCATCTTTTTCTTTCCAGCCTAATTTCACTTTTAATTCGCGTTGTATCCAATATTCTGCTTCGGGATAAATAGAAAAACTGTTGATGGTCTTAATGCTTCGCTCATACATGTTCTCGTCGCCACGGAATAATTCGCTGATGAATAAATAACGATCATTCAAACCGATGGCTTTCTTCAAATCTCTTAAAGGCGCTGCGTGCAATGCTGTTGCCAATTCTGTTTTCTCTTCTTTTAGCTGATCATTCAAACTTGCTTTTTTGTTAGAGAGGGTATCATTCACTTCCTTTTTTTTCAATGGCTCCTGATGTGCCAGTGTGGGAATGGTTTCAACAGGATCAAATAACCAACCACTGCTTTCTTCTTTTTTTTGCTGAAAAATTTTAGGTGGTTTCGGATCAACAAAATTGATCTCAACTCTTGGTTCTGCTGTATGATTACTCACCGGCATCATCACCGACACTTTTCCAATAGCTGCATGTTGCGACTCGTGTTGTTGTAATTCAGCCAAGATCAGCTGAGTTGTCATCAGTAATTTTTCTGATCCTGCTTTTTGATCAAATTGTTCTTTTAATTTAGTGATCAATGTGCCCAATCTTTCCATGGGATGTAATACATTTGGGGGTTAAATAGCTTTTGCTAAAGTTAACAAGTTTTTTCAACAAACGTAAGTTTACAGCATGTTTATAGAACCTAATTTCAGCGGCGAACGGAGAGGATGGATTGAAGTGATTTGCGGAAGCATGTTCAGCGGTAAAACAGAAGAATTGATCAGGCGTTTAAAACGTGTAAAGATCGCCAACCTGAAAGTGGAGATATTTAAACCTGCCATTGATGTTAGATACGATGAGACTAAAGTGGTAAGCCACGATGCCAATGCCATTCAATCAACACCCATTGAAAATTCTCAAACCATTTTATTGCTGGCACAGGATGTGGATGTGGTGGGTATTGATGAAGCCCAGTTCTTTGACGATCAGATCATCAATGTTTGTGAAACTCTTGCCCTGCGTGGTGTTCGTGTGATCGTAGCGGGATTGGATATGGATTATCTCGGTCGCCCATTTGGTCAGATGCCTTATCTATTATCGATAGCAGATTATATCACAAAGCTTCATGCGATATGCGTGCAATGCGGCAATATTGCCAATGTTTCTTACCGCAAAACAACACAAAGCGGACAGGTTCTCGTTGGTGAAAAAGATATTTATGAACCTCGTTGCAGAATCTGTGCACAAAAAGGGGCTGAAGAAAAAGCACATTAAAATAATATTGTCACAGAATCACAGAAGGACACAGAATATTTTGTCTATGTTTAGACAAGCTCAACATGAAAAAGGCTGTCAGCCTGAGGCTCTCGAAGGCGATAAACTTATTAAGCAATAAATAGTTATTTAAAATTTATACGTGATATTATTTGACAGGCTGTAATAAAAATTAAAGATCGGCACCACCGGTTTTGAATTATATACACCGGCATATTTCAATCCCATTGTAAAGTGTTTGGAAATATCTACATCAAAACTGACATTGGTGGCGATTCTCGGTTCAAAAAAATCAGCAAAGCTTGCCTGATAAAAAACAGCAATAGCAATATTTGCATTCGCTGACACTTTGCCTTCCCATTTAATATAATTGTTACTCTTTACAAGGCTTGTTTGAATATTAACAGGATTAGGCGGAATCTTTGCAGAGTCAACTGCAGAATAATCCCATGTTTCATTTTCATACATCAATCCTGTTGCAAAAGTCATTTCCCATGCCCTGCGATGCCAGAAATTATAACGTATGTTTACACCGCCGATGTATCTTTTTTCCAAACCTAATTTTGTATCCCAACTGTATTGGATATATGATTCCAAATGCAATTGGTCTTTATAATCGTGTCTCCATCGAAGATGAAAATAACCGGTATTCAAAAAATCATCAGGGCCATTATAAGTAAATCGGTCGCTTGCTGAAAAAATAAAGAGCTCATGATATTTCTGAAGTGATGCATCAAAACCGCTCGTGGCATCATATAAAGTTGCCTTTTGTTTGTCGATTTCCAATCCGGATGAAAGTTGCCCGTCCCATTGAGCTTTGTGAATGTACGGAGTGGTATCCACTTTATCGATATTGATGATCTGTGCAGATGACTGTTGCATCATTCCTATCAAACAAACTGATAGGAAATATTTTCCGAATCGCTTCATAGAATTAAAATTAAATGAATTAATCTTATGATACTATTTTTGCAACTTCTATGAAACTTTCCTCTTTTCAACATATTATCGCACTCATTAAAAAAGATGTATTGCTCGAAACAAGACAGCAATACACTTTTTACGGAATACTGCTCTATGTAGCTTCCACCATTTTCGTGGTTTATTTATCGATGGGACAACCCGATGAAAAAACATGGAACGCATTATTCTGGATCATCCAGTTATTTGTTTGTGTGAATGCAGTGGCAAAAAGTTTTCTGGCAGAGAACAGGGGAAGAATGCTTTACTTCTATTCGATTGCAGGTGCCAGAGATTTTGTATTAGCAAAATTAGCTTTCAATTTATTGTTGATGTTACTGATGAGTTTATTGAGTTTGGCAGTGTTTACAGTTTTGCTCGGCAATCCGTTAGAAAATGGTTTAGCATTTATCGGCATTACTATTTTAGGAGGTGCAAGTTTAAGTTTGGTATTTACATTTCTCGCAGCCATAGCTGCAAAAGCACAACAACAAGCCGCTTTAATGGCCATCATGGGCTTCCCTTTGATTATTCCGCAATTATTATTATTAATGAAAGTTTCTACTATCGCATTCTCCCAAGTAGTGCAAGGCGGCTTATGGCAAATGATCCTATTATTAATTGCTTTGGATGCAATGGTTGCATTGCTTGCAGTTATTTTGTTTCCATTTTTGTGGAAGGATTAATCTTGAGGTTTAGAACTTCAAATGTCTTACAGTAACTCCATTATTAATCAATTGTTTTAAAGAATCGATGCCGATCTTTAAATGTCTTTCTACAAAAGCACTCGTTACTTTTTTATCACTCGCTTCTGTTTTAACACCATCGGGCACCATGGGCGAATCGCTTACTAATAACAAAGCTCCTGTTGGAATATGATTATAAAAACCGACAGTAAAAATGGTGGCTGTTTCCATATCAACTGCATAAGCACGAACTTTTGTGAGATAAGCTTTGAACGCATCATCATGTTCCCACACACGACGGTTGGTTGTGTACACAGTGCCTGTCCAGTAATCAATTTTATAATCTCGGATAGTTGTTGAAATAGCTTTTTGCAAAGCAAATGCGGGCAGTGCAGGAACTTCGGGTGGAAAATAATCGTTTGATGTACCCTCGCCTCTTATCGCTGCAATGGGTAAAATTAAATCGCCGAGTTTATTTCTTTTTTTCAGACCACCGCATTTACCGAGAAACAATACAGCTTTGGGTTGTATAGCTCCAAGCAGATCCATCACAGTTGCTGCACCGGGGCTGCCCATTCCAAAATTAATAATGGTAATACCGTTTGCAGTGGCACATTGAAAAGGACGGTCTTTGCCGATCACTTTTACTTTATTCCATTTTGCAAACATATCTACATAGTTTGCAAAATTGGTAAGCAGCACATATTCTCCAAAATTTTCTAAACTTTCTCCGGTATATCTCGGTAACCAATTATTGATGATTTCTAATTTAGTTTTCATAATTAAGACTATTGATGGTTGACGATTGACAGTAGTGTTTTATTCGAGATGCCTGATAAAACTGTTCAGCATTTTTGAAAGCACTTCGCAATCGTTGTATAAATCAGCAAATATAGTTTCATTTATGTAATTACGATGTTTTGCTTTGATTAAACAGGCAACCACTTCCAAAACTGAACGATTGGAAAATAATAAGAATCTTTTTTGTTCTGGATTGCTATGTCCTGTTGAACCTTCTGCTATGTTTAATCCAATACTATCTGCAGCACGCCTTATTTGTGAGCTGAGATTAAACATTTCTTTTTTCGGAAATTCATCAGCAAGTAGATTTATTTTTTCTCCTAATTCTAAAGACGCTTGCCAAACTTTCAGTCCTTCAAACTTAAATGGCATTTTATTTTAAAGTTACAAATATTTCATAAATGCAATATCTTTCGCCGGCTTTTCTACTATCTATCGTCAACCGTCCATCGTCATGATCACAATAAATTATCCAAAACATGACTTCCGCTTCAAAAAGGAAGATGAGAAAGAATTCATCTTTGATGAAGTCCGCAAACAATGGTTGCGATTAACACCTGAAGAATGGGTGCGACAAAATTTTTTGCAATATTTGATCATCACAAAAAAATATCCTGCCATATTAATTGCCATTGAAAAAGAAATAAAATTGGGTGAACTAAAAAAACGTTGCGATATCGTTGTTTACAAGAATGATAAACCCTGGATGATCGTTGAATGCAAAGAGATGAATGTAGTGTTGAATGAAAGTACCATTGAACAAATCCTGCGATATAATATGGTGATGAAAGTGGAGTATCTCGTCATCACTAATGGCACCAATATCCATGCATGGAATATTGCAGATGGAAAAGCAAATGAACTTAATTCCATTCCTGACTTTATGAAATAAAAGAGCCGCTTCAAATGAAACGGCTTTTTATTTTAAATAACATTTTTATTATGGGAAAATTCCTAATTCAACATAAGATATCGCTACTTTATTGATCGAGCAAACATAAGCTGCAGTGCGCAGATCGGGTATTTCAGGATTCGCATGCCAGATATCTACTATCTCTCTTGTTGCAGAGATCATGGTTTCTTCCAAGCCACTGTGCACCAGATCAATTTCATCAGCACCGTGCATAATAAAATTGCGTTCTGAAGGCGTGACTTTTTTATCCGTTAAATTTTCGATCTGACTTAAAATATGTCTGTTCATATTTTCCGTAAATCTTTTTTCCATTCTGCCGTAACGAACGTGACTTAAATTTTTCAGCCATTCAAAATAAGAAACGGTAACACCACCTGCATTCAAATACATATCAGGCACCACCAATATTCCTTTTTTTACAAATACTTCATCAGCATCCGGTGTTAAAGGACCATTCGCCGCTTCACCTATAATTTTTGCTTTTACTCTGTCGGCATTACTTGCATTGATTACATTTTCTAATGCAGCAGGAATTAGAATATCGCATTCCAATTCCAATGCATCTCCGCTGTTAGGAATATTTTTTGCTCCCGGAAAGTTCAAGATAGAACCTGTTGCTTTTCTGTGTGCAAAAACATCATCTTCATTCAATCCGTCTGCATTATAAATAGCTCCTTCATATTCAGCAATGGCAATCACTTTTGCGCCACCCTGACGGAAAAATTTTGCAGTATAAAATCCAACATTACCCAAGCCCTGCACTACTACTGATTTTCCAACAACGCCTGGTGTTAATCCTGTCTTCTTCATCAATTCAGGAATATTACATACTTCCCGAATACCAAAGAAAACACCCAATCCTGTAGCTTCTTTACGACCGTTCACACCACCTTGTGAAATGGGTTTACCGGTAACACAACCTACTGCATCAATTTCACCGGGTTTTAATGATGAGTAAGTATCAACGATCCACGACATTTCCCTTTCGCCTGTCCCATAGTCAGGTGCAGGAACATCAATGCCCGGGCCGATAAAGTTTTTCTTTACCAATTCCGCTGTATAACGACGGGTGATCTTTTCCAATTCATACGCACTGTGGTGACGAGGATTAATTTTAATACCACCTTTTGCACCACCAAAAGGAACATTAACGATGGCACATTTGTAAGTCATCAAACTTGCCAATGCCATCACTTCATCCTGATTCACTGCATCACTGAAACGTATACCGCCTTTACACGGTGTTTTATGCTGCGAGTGTTGAATACGGTAAGCTTCGATCACTTCAATTCTTCCGTCATCCATCTTTACAGGGAACTTCATGCTGTAAATACTGTTACAGGCTTTGATCTGTTCGAGCAAACCTTTATCCCACTTGGTAAATTTTGCTGCTTTATCAAAACTTTTTTCTACACTTTCAAAAAAACTGTACTGTTGATTTGACATAAGATTTCTTATTTAGGTATTTAATATGGAGCCAATCTTTAAAAACTTTATTCAACTGTTGTTGCCTTCGAATCATCCGGTGAATGATTCAACACTTTTACTTTCATAACTTTATTGAACAACGTAAATCGTGAATCGCAAGTAATAACAATTTTTATTTTTTAAACTTGCAATTACTACTCATCTTTCACCTATTCTTTTTCTAATTTGGTAATCTTTCTGTCAAGATTAATCAAGTAAATAAAAAGTCCGAGTACAATTACGATCACAACAGACATCACCACATAAATTTTTCCATTGGCTTTCATTACATCATTTGCGTCAGCTGCTGCATCCTGTGCGTTTGCAAATACAGAGATCATTGCCATGATAAAAGTTGCTGCAATTCTTTTTAATTTATCCATTTGATAATTTCTTTTCTTTTAAAATTTGTAATCTGATTCTTAAAGTAGTGATCCAAACAGCTAATAAAGTCCAACCAATTACTGCCGGCCAAAATACAATCTTCATTTGCCAATTACTGTCTTTCGGATTTAAACCGGGATTACCTTCACTTCCCTGTCCGCCGGGATGCAAAGATTCTACCAATCTCGGCAGTATCCACAAAGTTGGAAATAACATAAAGAATGCAAAGATGTTATAAACAGCACCAATTCTCGATTTCTTTTCCTCTTCATTCAATGAACCGCGTAAAACAAAATAAGCAAAGTACATCAACAATGCAATGGCTGCACCGTTTTGTTTGGCATCACCGCTCCACCATGCTCCCCATTGAGCTTTGGCCCAAATAGAGCCTGTAATTAATCCGAGCACACCAAAGACAACACCTGTTCTTGCAAACTCTAAAGAGTAGGTATCTAATAAATGACTGGGATTACGCAAATATTTTACTGCATATACTAATGACGTAAAAAATAAGATCATCATGCCAAACCACATAGGCACATGAAAGAAGAGGTTACGGATACTGTGCCCTAATGGAACACCCGGAGGTGTTGGCACTTTCACTAAAAAACCCATTATGCATACATACATCAACAAAACAAATGCGATTATCTTCCACCAAGGTTTACGAATCATAGATTAAATTTTACAGTACAGCCATGAAGTGGCAAGCAACAGGCATGCAATCTGTGGCGACAAAATTAGGGGAATGTATTGCAACAAAAGAACACATCACACAAAATTTACACAACTATTAAGCACATATTCATTGCTTAAAAAAGTTTCAAGGTTTTGAATAAAAGCTTTGAAATTATTTGTTTGAAGGTAAAAAGTATAATTGATGAAATGCATAAGTCAAAACAGTTGAGCAAATCTCAGAACATGCAAGTCCTTCGCTGCATAAGGTTATGGAGCACAAGTGAGTGACACAAGGGACGATTCCCAAAGCTTGAAAGCCGATTTCCCCATAATTCTCACAAAAATTTGTTTCAAATTGGCTTATTGCCTGCGTTACCTTACCTTTGCCCACTTCTAAAAATTCATGCCGTAACATGAAGCGAGTCGCCCCGTAAGGCGGCGGCAACCTGAATGTGGCTATCATTTAAAACAAAGGATCAGACACATGAAATTATCACAGTTCCGTTTCGACCTCCCACTTAACCTTATTGCGCAAAACCCTACCAAAAAAAGAGAAGACAGCCGGATGATGGTGGTGCACCGCAAAACTGGGCACATGGAAAACAAACATTTCAAAGATATTCTCGAGTATTTCGATGATAAGGATGTGTTTGTAGTCAATAACACAAAAGTATTTCCGGCAAGAATGTATGGCCGTAAAGAAAAAACAGGTGCAAAGATCGAAGTATTCTTATTGCGTGAATTAAATAAACCCAACCGTTTATGGGATGTTATTGTTGATCCCGCAAGAAAGATTCGCGTAGGTAATAAATTATATTTTGGTGAGAATGAAGAATTAGTAGCTGAAGTAATTGATAACACCACCAGCCGTGGTCGTACCATTCGTTTTTTATGGGATGATGACGATGAAAGTTTTAAAAAGATGTTAGAATTCTTAGGCGAAACACCTTTACCTAAATACATCAAACGCAAACCGGATGAAGAAGATAAAGAGCGTTATCAAACGGTGTATGCAAAATATGAAGGTGCAGTAGCTGCACCAACTGCAGGTTTGCATTTCAGTAAAGAATTGATCAAGCGTTGCGAAATTCAGGGAATACGTTTTGCGGAATTAACACTGCACACCGGTTTGGGAACATTCAGGCCGATCGAAGTGGAAGACCTGAGCAAACATAAAATGGATGCTGAATATTATCGCATACCACAAGAAGCTTGTGATATTGTAAATAAAGCAAAATTGGGCGGGCATCGTATCTGCAGTATCGGCACCACCACCATGCGTGCCATGGAAACAAGTTTTACTGCACAAAAACTATTGAAACCGAGTGAAGGATGGACCAACCATTTTATTCATCCACCGTATAATTTTAATGTGGCTGATGCATTGGTAACAAACTTTCATTTACCAAAAACAAGTTTATTAATTATGACTTGTGCTTTTGCAGGATACGATCTTGCAATTGAAGCTTACAAAAAAGCAATTAAAGATAAATACCGTTTCTTCAGTTATGGTGATGCGTTGATGATCATTTAACTGTAATGAAAATTATAAAAAAATCCCGATGAAATTCATCGGGATTTTTTATTTATTCGCATCTTCTAATATCCAAATCTCTCCTCTTTTAAAAATAAAATAGAATAGTGAATAAGCAGTCAGAGTTAATGCAAATAATACTTGTATAGATATAAACCATTCAGGTTTTTGCAGTTTAGTTAAAATAAAAAACATTGGCACCGCAAATAATGAAATCAAAAATGTCCAGTATAAAACAGAATAATACTTCAACCCACTTTTAATTACTAAAAATGTTTCTTGCCCATCTTCTGCTTTTACAATAAGGGTTTGTGTTTTCAACCATTTCATTTTTAATTGAACCGCATACATGCCAGCATCTTCCAAAATAAATGTTTTTGTATTCAGCATTTGGGCCACTTCCTTCCCATCAAAATAAACAGTAAAAGAGGCAGCTCTGAAAAGTAATCCAGTTTTTTTGTTGATGATAATTTTTGCGCTCATAAAAAAAAGGCTATAAGTTTTTACAAACTTATAGCCTCAAATATATTAAAAAATGTTTTTAATTTATTTTATAACCCAAACAATCCTTTATTCAGCAATTGCAATGTTTTTATTTTGAATTGCCCGTCAACCAATAAAGAAACATTATGGGGACTAC
>CAIVCF010000156.1 GCA_903904335.1 uncultured Chitinophagaceae bacterium
GTTGCAAAAACAAATCAACCTTATTTTATTTTCTCGCATGAATATAAAATGAGCAACAATACATCATTGATCACTGCATTGGCATATTCTTTCGGTGATCATGGCTCAACATTTTTAGATTGGTATAATGCACCCGATCCTCGTCCTGATTATTACCGCTATTTACCAAGCTATCAAATAGATCCTTATCAAAAATTCTTAGTGCAGCAAACAATGCTGCATGATGAAAATACCCGTCAGATCAACTGGAAAAGATTGTATGATGTGAATCGAGGAAGTATAGAAACCATTCAGGATGCAAATGGAATAACCGGAAATAGTGTAACGGGAAAAAGATCGCATTATGTGTTGGCTGAGAATATTTCGCACACAACAAAATTTGATTTCAATTCAACCTTCAATACAGTTATTGGAAAAAATTTGCAATTCAGTTTGGGTGCAACTTATCAATCACAAAATTCCCGGTATTATAAAAAGTTGGATGATCTATTGGGTGGTGATTTTTTTGTTGATCTCAATCAGTTCGCAGAAAGAACATATCCTTTAAATGGCATTGCCAATCAAAATGATCTCAATCGTCCCAACAGAATCCTTTCACAAAGCGATTCATACGGATGGGATTATAATATCATCACCACAAAAATAAAAGGCTGGATGCAGGCAGCCTTTACATTTAAAAGGGTTGACTTTTTTATAGCTGTGGAAGGCTCTGATACCAAATTCAGCAGAAACGGAAATATAAAAGGTGGATTGTTCCCAAATAATTCTTATGGCGCTTCTCCGACACTTCAATTTGCAGGATACAGTACTAAAGTTGGAATCACTTATAAAATAAATGGAAGAAATTATTTATATGCCAATACTGCTTTTATTAGTAAATCACCTTCTTCGCAAAACGTTTTTGTTTCTGCTAAAACAAGAAATGAAATACAGAATAATTTGGACAATGAAAATATTCAAACTGCTGAAGCCGGATATATTTTGCACGCACCCAAATTAAAATTGAGAGCTACCGCATATTATACAAGATTCGATCATCAGCTTGATGTGATCAATTATTATGATGATGACCTGCTGAATTATGTAAATTATGCACTGAGTAATATCTCAAAACTGCACTGCGGAGCAGAATTTGGAATCGATGCAAAACTTTTTGCAGGCTTTAGTTTGAGAGCTGCTGCGGCGCTTGGCAAGTATTCTTATGACAGCAGACCTAATGCTGTTGTTACGATTGACAATACTGCGTCAATTGTTGCAAGAGATATTTTGTATCTTAAAAATTATTGTATCGGCGGAATGCCTCAACAGGCTTACAGTGCAGGATTTCAATATCAAACAGCCAATCAGTTTTATATCAATATTTCGGGTAACTATTTTAAAGATAGATGGATGGACATCAATCCTGTTCGCCGTACTTATCGTGCGGTACAAAACACGATCTATCAAAGCGATCAATGGAACAGTATTATTCAGCAAACTGCTTTACAAGATCAATTTACTGTTGACCTTTCGGGTGGATATTCTTTGCGAGTTTCTAAAAAAAGAAATAAACATAAAACATTTTTATTCCTGCATGGAAGCATAAATAATTTATTCAATAATCAAAATATCGAATCAAGTGCATCAGA
>CAIVCF010000157.1 GCA_903904335.1 uncultured Chitinophagaceae bacterium
AACAGCGCGAGGTGTCGTATACGGAACAAGTGCTGGTGCATCAACATTTAGTGTAACTACAGGAACTGGTACTGGCACTTATACAATTAGTTTAACAGGATTGAATCCAGTAACTACTTATTATGTAAGAGCATTTGCAACTAATAGTGTGGGAACTGTTTATGGACCAGAAATTAGCTTTTCATCATCAGCTTCAGCACCAATACTTAGTACCACAGCTGCTAGTAGTATTACAAAGGTTGATGCAGTTTCTGGCGGAACAATTACCGCTAATGGTGGTTCAGCAATAACTTCTTCTGGAATTTGTTGGAGCACATCAGCTACGCCAACTATCGCAAATAGTATAACAACAGATGGAACTGACTCTGGCACTTTTACAAGTTCAATGACTGGATTAGCGCTTGGTACAACTTATTATGTAAGAGCCTATGCGACCAACGCTATAGGTACAGGATATGGTGCAGCACAAAGTTTTACAACTATGCCATTTGAGAATGTTCCTACCGGAGCAAATCCTGTTACAAACGGACTAATGTTATACTTAGATGCAACACGTTCTGCATCGTATAGTGGTTCAGGAAATACTTGGGCTGATATAAGTGGTTTAACCCCAGCTGGTAATGCAACTTTAGTAGGTAGCCCAGCATTTGGCTCATCTAGTTTAGCAAATGGTTCGGGTAGTTTCACATTTGGTTCAAACGTAAATGCTGTAACAACGCAAACTTATACTATTAATAATGAGATAACTTATATAGCTTGGATAAATCCATCTCAGTCTTTTTCTGGCGCTGCGATTTGTCGTCGAACTGATCCAACTTTTAATAATGGTGGTACCTATTTATACCTGGCTAATAGCAATTTATGTTATAGTTGGGATAACACTGATTATGGGTGGAGATCCAATTTAATTGTGCCTAATAATCAATGGTCCATGATTGTGATTACAGTGGATGCAGTTTCGGTAACTGCTTATTTATGCAATGCTAGTGGAATCAGTTCTGCAACAAATGGAACGACTCATTATTCTTTGACAAGCAAGGGCGCTACTAATTTTCAGATTGGCTATGATCCTTATGACCCTGTTAATAGAGCAGTCATAGGTAAAATGGGAACTGCAATGGTATATTCAGTGGCTTTAACATCAGCAGATATTACTGCAATTTTTAATGCTCAAAAAGCATCGTTCGGTCTTTAAAAATATTTTATGAAAATTAAAATTATAACAATAGTCACAGTTATCTTTTCTTTTGCTTCTTGCATACCTCCGGGTAAATTAAGCGAGGCGTTGGATGCTAATACTTTACTAAGTAATAAGTATGATACATTAAAAACTAAGTTAACCGACACGGTTACTAATTTTACAACAAGCCTTGTTGTATTAAACAACAATGTAAATACTTTAAAAGATAGTGTTAGCTACTACCGCGCATTAGCCTCTAAGCCACCAGTAATTACTGAGGGAGAAGTGTTTTTAAATCAAATGCTAGGACTCTCCTTGCTTAGCAAGTCAGAGTTAGCAGGTATTAAAACTACTAAAGGTCAAAATGGCGGGGATCATCTTTGGTTAGATAGCTTTAAAGCAGATATGAAAAAATATACAGCTGCTGATGCCGATGTTAAATTGAACAAAGGCTATGTATTTATAGATGTTTCTGATAAAATTTTATTTAATAGCAGTAGTTACACGCTTACAAAAAAATCGAAACAAGTATTAACCACTATTGCTGGTTTATTACAAGCACAACCCGATTTGACATTTATGATTGAAGGGCATACGGATAGTAAAGCCTTTAAAAGCAATACTAAAAATGATAACTGGAGTTTAAGTGTAAACCGCGCCACTGCAGTTGCGCGTATTTTACAAACTAAATATAAGATTGATCCTAAACGCATCATTGCAGCAGGTCGTAGTCAGTATGTTCCAATAGATGATAATAAGACTAAAGCAGGACGTTTAAATAATCGCCGTATTCGCATTGTTATTATGCCAACTGTAACGCAAGTAATGAATTTGAGTAAATAAGCTATAATTAATTTATGCAAGCTCCTGATACTTTAAATAATATGAATAAACTAAGCCCTCGTGAAAAGGAAGTAGCATTTTATATTACCAATGGGGTATCTACTAATGATATTGCAAAAATATTAGGTATTAAATCAAACACAGTTTCTACTTTTAAAAAAAATATATTTATAAAGCTTGGCATTGCTTCAAATGTTGAACTTTATAAAATTTTTCAAAATAGTTAAGCTTACCAACCGAGCCACACAATTCAACACAAAAGACTACAAAAGCGTGCCATAAGTACATAAAAAAACTCCGATTTCGTTATGATTTCGGAGTTTTTAGTGCTATTTGCTAGCTTGATTGTGATCCCGCTGGGACTCGAACCCAGGACCCCTACATTAAAAGTGTAATGCTCTACCAACTGAGCTACGGAATCATCCCTTTTATTTTGGGAGTGCAAAAATAGGCGAAAACAGCATTGAACCAAAGTTTTAAAAAAATAATTACGATCATTTTCCCACAAGAATATTCACAATGTTATAAATGCTTAGGCTTATTTTTGTAATATAATGATTTTATATGTCAGATTTTAATAATAAAGTAGTTGTTGTAACAGGAGGTTCTGAAGGGATCGGTAAAGCTTTGGTGGAATTATTTTTATCAAAAGGCGCCAAAGTAGCCACTTGCGGCAGGAATTATGATAAACTGTATTTGCTCCAATCAACACATGCAGGTGAACCATTGATGATCCATACTGCTGATGTGAGCAAAGAATTAGATTGTAAAAATTTTATTGCAGCCGTGATCGATACTTTCGGTACGATCGATATTTTGATCAACAATGCTGGCATTTCCATGCGTGCATTATTCAATGATGTGGAATTAGACACATTAAGAAGAGTGATGGATGTTAATTTTTGGGGAACGGTGAACAGTACCAAATTTGCATTGCCTTATATCATTCGTAATAAAGGATCTGTTGTTGCCATATCATCCATTGCAGGTTACAGAGGATTGCCCGGAAGAAGCGGTTATTCTGCTTCCAAGTTTGCAGTGAACGGATGGATGGAAGCATTACGCACTGAATTATTAAATACCGGTGTAAATGTGATGTGGGCTTGTCCCGGATTTACAGCATCCAATATCCGCAATGTTGCATTGGATAAAAACGGTAATGCACAGGGAGAAAGTCCGTTGGAAGAAAAGAAATTAATGCCTGCAGAAGAATGTGCAGGATATATTATCAAAGCGATCGAAAAAAGGAAACGTACACTGGTGTTAACAGCCAATGGTAAACAAACTGTTTTCCTGAACAGATTCTTTCCTTCTTTAGCAGATAAATTAGTAAAAAGATTTTTCTATAAGAACGGAGAGCTGGTGAAATAACTATTTGTATTCAGCGTTTATTGTGTTGGATGCAGGTAATAACGTTAACAACTGATATAGGCCAACAGGATTATCTCGTGGGCGCTATCAAGGGGCAATTGCTCTCAGTAGATCCTGCATTACATATACACGATATCACACATTATTTATCGCCTTCCAATTATCCGCAGGCTGCGTATGTGTGCAGCAATGCATTCAAATATTTTCCGAAAGAAAGTTTTCATATCATCATTCTCAATTTATTTGAAAATGATGCGAAGCATATCTTAATTGCAAAATACAAAGATCAATATATTGCTTGCCCTGATAACGGCATCCTTACCATGATCGCAGGCGAAAGACCAAAAGAAATAATCGCGATCGATATCAGTGATCAAAATACTTTATTGGAATTCACTCAAAAGATCGCAGAGGTAGTGAGAAAGATAAATGATAGTGCAACATTTTCATCGCTTGGCGAAAAAATTGGATCTATCAATGAAAAATATCCGTTGCGTGCAACCATTGGTAATAACTGGATGGAAGGACAGATCCTATTCATCGATCAGTTTGAAAATGTGGTGATCAATATCACCAAAGTTGAATTTGAGGAACAGCGTAAGAGCAGGCCATTTAAAATAGTATTCAAAAGAGATGAAGTGATCGATACCATCCACAATAATTATTCTTCAGTATTTGAGGGAGAGAAATTAGCATGGTTCAATTCAGCGGGTTATCTGGAGATCGCCATCAACAAAGGCAATATTGCCGGATTATTCGGATTGCAGGGCTTTAATGAGAAAATGCAGCAACAGAATATGGTCAACCAGAATAAATGGTTTTATCAAACAGTACGCATCTTTTTTGAGTAGCGAATTAAACGCTGATGTGTGCGACGCAACTGAAGATAAATAGAATTACCCAAGCTCGTAACATCATTCTTTTCTCCATTTAATTATTTGCAAGTATTTTCGCAGTTCTATTAAAAAGAATCAACAATCTAAATCGTATAGAACTATGGCGTATGATGTAATTGTTTTAGGAAGCGGACCGGGCGGTTATCCTGCTGCGATCCGTGCATCTCAATTGGGCTTTAAAGTGGCGATCATTGAGAAAGAAAGTCTGGGTGGTGTTTGTTTGAACTGGGGTTGTATCCCAACCAAAGCTTTGATCAAAAGTGCCAATGTGTTTGAATATGTGAAACACAGCACCAACTATGGCATCAATGCAACAGGCACTGCTGATTTTGGCGCAGTGATCAAACGCAGCAGGGGCGTGGCTGATAAGATGAGCAAAGGCGTTCAATTCCTGATGAAGAAGAACAAGATCGATGTGATCATGGGTTACGGAAAGATCGCTGCCAAAGGAAAAGTAGAAGTAACAGCTGCCGATGGTAGTAAACAAATAGTGGAAGCAAAGAATATTGTGATTGCAACAGGTGGTCGTGCCAAACAATTACCGAATCTTCCCATCGATGGTAAAAAGATCATCGGTTACAGAGAAGCCATGGTATTGCCGCAGCAACCAAAGAGCATGATCATTGTGGGAAGCGGTGCGATAGGTGTTGAGTTTGCTTATGTGTACAACAGTCTGGGTACAAAAGTGACCATCGTTGAATTCCTGCCACGCATTGTTCCTGTAGAAGATGAAGATATTTCCAAAGAATTAGAAAAACAATACAAGAAAAACGGTATCGATATTTTAACGAATGCATCTGTTGAATCAGTAGAAGCAAATGGTGACGGCGTTAAAGCAAAAGTAAAAACACAAACAGGTGAAATATTTTTAGAAGCCGATATTGTATTAAGTGCAGTTGGTGTTGTTGCGAATATTGAAAATATTGGATTAGAAGAAAACGGAATTAAAACAGAGAAAGGAAAAATTGCTGTTGATAAATATCAGCAAACATCTGTTGCAGGAATTTATGCGATAGGTGATTGCAGTCCGGGGCAAGCTTTAGCGCATGTTGCTGCTAAAGAAGGCATCAATGCTGCAGAACATATCGGCTATAACGAGAAAAAATATAATCATTTACCCGAACCGATGGATTATAATAATATTCCGGGTTGTACGTATTGCACGCCTGAAATTGCAAGTGTGGGTTATACGGAGAAAGCTGCAAAAGAAGCAGGCTATGAATTAAAGATCGGTAAGTTTCCATTCATGGCGAGCGGTAAAGCAAGTGCAGCAGGAGCAACAGAAGGTTTTGTAAAAGTAATTTATGATGCAAAATACGGAGAGTTCTTAGGTTGCCACATGATCGGTGCCAATGTTACTGAAATGGTGGCAGAAGCTGTTGTGGCACGTAAATTAGAAACTACTGCACATGAGATATTGAATGCAGTACATCCGCACCCTACCATGAGCGAAGGCCTGAAAGAAGCGACTGCAGCGGCTTATGGCGAAGCGATAGATATCTAATTTGGCTTGAATAATAATATTAAAAGGATTGCAAAGAAATTTGTGATCCTTTTTTGTTGCAAGCAATTGAATTGTTATTAAACTTTACTTGCGTCGCACACTTGTACTTTCAGTTCTTTGTGCGGCATTGAAAAATAAAATTGTATTTTCATTTTTACATCTTCATCATCATGAGAAAAAATATTTTACTTCTATTCATTTTAATCAGTTCATTTTCTTTCTCACAAAAAAATAAAGAAAATAAAACTGTTGTCGCTAAAGATTATTTTCCATCTGCACAAAGTTGGGAACATAAGGATCCATCATCCATAGGATTGGACAGCAGTAAAATAAATGCAGCCATTCAGTTCGCAAAAGAGAATGAAGCGAAGTTGCCGCGCAATCAGGAGATAGCACAGGCCATGACATTCGGTAAAGAACCTACAGTGATGCGATCGGTCCGTTGGCAGAACGCGGAGAACCAACAGGCATCATTATCTACAAAGGATATATCGTTGCAGAATGGGGTGAGCCCAATCGTGTTGATATGACCAACAGTGTTACAAAATCCATGCTGTCAACTGTTGTGGGATTAGCAGTAGAAAAAGGATTGATCAGATCAGTGAATGATATGGTTGCTGATTATGTTCCGCCGATTGAAGTATTCAATAATGATCCGTATCGTGGTGCAGAAAAGATCGGCCAGCCGCAATTATTATATCCCTTCGCATCTGCACACAATAAAAAATTGACATGGGAAGTGATGTTGCGACAGACAAGTGATTGGGAAGGAACATTATGGGGCAAACCCGATTGGGCGGATCGTCCGAGTGATAAACCCAACGAATGGCTCACACGCAAACGCAATGAGCCCGGCACTGTTTGGAAATACAATGATACCAGAGTGAATGCATTGGCATTGGCAACAACAACAGTTTGGCGCAAACCTTTGCCGCAGGTATTGCGTGAAAATATCATGAATCCCATCGGTGCATCGAATACATGGCATTGGACGGGTTACAGAAATTCATGGATCGTATTAGATGGACAAGCCATTCAATCCGTCAGCGGCGGCGGGCATTTTGGCGGCGGGCTTTTCATCAATGCGTATGATATGGCACGTTTTGGTTTATTGAGTTTGCATAAAGGCAATTGGAACGGCAAACAGATCATCAGTGAGCAATGGGTGAACCAGGCATTGACTCCAACAACTGCAAATACAGGTTATGGTTATATGAATTGGTTCCTGAACACCGATAAAAAATTATTTCCTTCTGCACCGCTCACCGCATTTGCACATTTGGGTAACGGAACAAATATGATCTATGTGGATATGCAGAATGATTTTGTTGCAGTAGTGCGATGGATCGAGAACAGTGCATTAGATGGTTTTGTAAAACGGTTATTGGAATCAATCAATAAATAGCATTTCAATCTGTATATTACATTACCTGAAACATTACTATGGACTTCACTCAATTCTCAACACTTATATTAATTGCCATTTTCCTTCTTTCCACGATCGCTATCTGGCTGGTGGGTGTAAAGATCATTTCCGCTATTGATGCCATTACGCTGCATTTTAATCTGGGAGAGGCGTTTGGCGGTATGGTGTTTTTAGCGGTGGTGACGAATCTTCCGGAAATTGCTATCACTGCTGTTGCTGCTTATCACCACAATTATGATATTGCTGTCAGCAACTTACTGGGTGGTATCGCTATTCAAACAGTGGTTTTGGTATTGATCGATGCATTTGGTGTAGGAAGAAAAGCGCCTTTGACTTTAAAAGGGCATTCCAATGTTTTAGTGCTCGAAGGCATTGCACTGATCTTCGTTCTGACAATGGTTATGATGGCAAAACAATTTTCTCCTGATCTGATTTATTTCCATACCACGCCATTTGAATGGCTGATATTATTGATCTGGCTCGGAAGTGTGTATCTGATCTCCCGTTTTGTGGATGTTACAAAAAAAGAAAAGAAAATTGTTTCTGATCCTTCACAACATCTTCGTCACCCTAAAGCAAAATTCAAAGGAACCATTCAGTTGGCGATCATTGTTTTTATTATTTGTGCATTGGTTACTTTGATATCCGGTTGGGCATTGGAAATAACAAGTGATGTATTAAGCAAACGCTTTGGCATGAGTGGCGTTTTATTTGGCGGAACGATCCTGGCATTGTGTACATCCCTGCCTGAAATATCCACCGGCATTGCATCTGCGAAGATCAGAGAATATCAAATGGCGGTGAGTGATATATTCGGCGGCAATGCATTTCTTCCTGTATTATTTTTAATGGCATCAGCAATAGGTGGTGATGCCATACTGCCTTCACTACAACCATCGGATATGTATTTAACAGGATTAGGAATCATTCTTACAGGAATATATTTAATAGGCATGGTATTGCATTCTAAGAAACAATACTTCCGGTTGGGTATCGATTCTATTCTTGTGTTGATCGTTTACATCATCGGATTGATCGGACTGATGTTTTTGGTATGATCTAAATTTAATTAAAAGTTGAAATGATATTGGTTGTTATGAAAAAATTTTTCATCATCATTTGTTGCTTTTCTTTTCTCAGCAGTTATGCGCAACAATATTTGCAGTCAGGTTTTAATGCGAAAGAATATGTAGAGACCATCAGTATGTTTTCGAGGATGGGAGATACCGTTGCTGCATGGGATAAAACACCGGCGCCTGTTCATTTCGATAAAATATATTCTTCACCTGTTGTCGGACTCAAGAACAAATGGTGTTTATGGTTGCAGAAAGATAAACATGTTGCTGTGATCAGTATCAGAGGAACCGTAAATGAATTACCAAGCTGGTTGGAAAATTTTTATGCAGCGATGATCCCTGCAAAAGGCACGCTGCAATTGAATGACAGCACAACATTTGATTATCAATTCGCAGAAAATCGGGAAGCGTCTGTACATGTAGGATGGACGATCGGCATTGCATATTTAGCACCCGGTATTGTACAAAAAATAAAAGAGCAATATGCCAATGGTGTAAAAGAATTTGTGATCGCAGGGCATAGTCAGGGTGGCGCATTGGCTTTTTTATTACGTTCTTATTTATTTTATCTCACCAAGAATGGTGGATTACCGAAGGATATTATTTACAAAACTTATTGCAGTGCTGCACCCAAGCCGGGCAATTTATATTATGCGTACGATTTTGATTTCATCACCAGAAATGGCTGGGCATTTACGATCGTGAATGCAAAAGATTGGGTACCGGAATCTCCTTTCACCGTGCAAAGAATAACAGATTTTAACGCAGTCAATCCTTTTGTGAATGTGAAAGATGTTTTAGCGAAACAAAAATTAGTTGTTCGATGGTATCTGAATGGTGTGTATAATAAATTAAACAGAAGAACAACGAAAGCACAATCCTCTATCAATAAATATTTAGGCGGGACGATCTACGGTCAGGTGAAAAAAGTATTGCCGCAATTGAAAGAACCGCAATATGCAGCAGTAGCCAATTACATGCGTGCAGGTGTTCCTATTGTTTTGATACCTGATGAAGCATATATGAAAGAACATCCCGATGATCCAAAAAAGATATGGGAACATCACATGCCTTATGCCTATTATGAGTTGACAGAAAAATATTACGGGAATAAATAAAATACGAATACAATATTCAGTCCTTATTGGATATATCTTTTTCAGCAAAATGATTTGATGTATTGACCAAAATCAATTTCCGATATACTTATTATTTCGTGGAATAAGATACATTTCTTTTTGCCTGCCATTAATGAAACGAAAACCTTTCTCATCAAAATAACCATCTTCTTCTAGCATGATGCGTACTGATTTTTTCCATGCAGGGATTTCTGTTGCAGCATTTAATTCAATCGAGTAACAGTTGTTGTAATGCATCGGAAAATCGCCGCTGCCGGGAACACCATTTTGCTGATCCCATAGACCGATCGTAGGCCCTGCTGCATGACCATGATAGCCGATAGGATGCGTATAAATACTTGGAACAATATTTTCTTTTTTAGCTTCTGCCAATGCTTCTGCTAAGATCTGATTACCTATTTTGTTCAATGCGAATTTGGAAGTAAGGATATCCTGTAACCTGTTCGCGTTTTTAAATGCCTGCTGCAAAGCTTGCGGGGCTTCGGTTTCATTGGGTTGTAAAACGTACGCATGTTCCTGTACATCTGTATTCAAACGCAAATACGTGATGCCGAAATCTACATGCAGCAGATCGCCCGGCTGAACAATATTTTTGGCATCCACATTCGTAAATGCTTTCAGGTGATCGAATGTAGCTGAATCATTTCTCTGAATTTCAATGGATGGATGAAACCAAGTGGTTAAACCGAGATCATTTACTTTTTGACGAAACCACCATACTAAGTCTTCTGATGTTGTGATGCCCGGTGTGATCACTTTTTCACTGAAACCTTCTTTTATTATTTTATGAGTGATACTGATCAATTGTGGATAGATCTGTATCTCTCTTGCTGTTCTTGTTTCCAACCATGCAACAGCCAAAGGTTCTGCTGAAACAATCTTTGCTTTTTGTTCTGCTGATAATTTTTGTAAGAATTGAAGATACTCTGAATGATCTAACCCATCAGCATGTGCAAAATTTTCAGAAACATTGATGGCGATCTTTTTGGAATGAAAACTTCCTACAGCATCAACCAATGCATCCCATTGATCCGGAAACTTTTGCATATCCCATGCAGCCTGAATATTGTCACCTGCATTATAACGTGCGATTGCTATTTTTTTATAAACCTTTTTTTGCGGATCAAAATAAAAAACAAGCATCGTTCTTCTTCTGGCACTAAGCCAGGTTGCGGGTAACATGGTCTTTAAAACAGGGTCTTCGTTATACTCCCGGCTGATGATCACCCACAGATCAATGCCATTCTTTTCCATTAGTTCAGGGAGCAGATGATTGATCCGTTCATTCAATATTTCATCGATCACTTTCGCCTGATCGCGTAAAGGAAGTATTTGAGCAGGAAGATGATTAACAATACACAAAAGGATAAACAGACAGTATTTTCTCATACAAAAAAATTGTATTTAAAAATAAGGATAGTTATGGGATCAGCAAGAAACAGTTCATTAATATTGTTGGCTGTTGTTCACCACCTGTACTTTGGTAGGCTTTTTTTCTATGGCAATGAATTTATTGGCCATCATTAGAACGATTGAAATAAGAAGGCCTACTGTGATCAACTGTATGCCTTTGGTATAAGACTTGTTACCTTTTTCGGTTATCTTAGTATTGAGCGTATATGAATTGGTATTGGCTTCTATTTCGTGCAATAATATTTCCTGATAGGGTTTATCTAAAAGCTCCGTATATTTTTTTACCCCGAAAGCCTGATCCAGCGGTTTTGTGCGGAAGATGCTCAGCATTAACAGGATGGCCCATACAAAAAGGGATACAGGTACAACTGAAATCAATTGGATCCAAAAATAAGTGCCATCCAGGCTGTTTAAGAAGAAAGGAATGAACAAAGCCGCTGCACCAATGACCGTTCCGGCATAAGAATGTTGCTGCCTGTAAGAGTCAACCTGCTTTTCAACGATCTCTTTTGAATTGATGGCAAGAAACTCGAAATGTTTGATGTCTTCCATAATATGGTGCAAGGGGTTAGTAAAATGAAATGATTATATGAATATAAAATTGAGTATTAAAAAAAGAGAAAACTTACACAAGTCCATATAAAACTTACATGATTTACAGAAAAGAGAATGGGAGATAATAATAGCACATTTTTATAAAGCGTTCAGAAAATACAGAAGTAAATCACGACAGTAAAAGAAAATTTCTGTTTATAATTTATGCTATTAAATAAATGGATATTTTTATTCCTTTGATAAAATTGCCATTATGAAAATGTATTTGAAATCTTTGATTGGTGTAATTGTCTTATTGTTTTTTACGGCTGCTGTTAATGCCCAAACCACCACTTTTATATTATTGCGGCATGCAGAAAAAGATACTTCAAGTTACGGTTCAATGATGATGAATGCCGATCCGCCCTTAAGCAAGGCAGGCGAGTTAAGAGCAGAAAGATTAATAAATGTTTTAGCAGCATTCAAACCCGATATCATTTACAGTACCAATTATAAAAGAACCAAAGCTACTGCAGCCCCTTTAGCTGCACAATCGGGGAAAGAAATTCAGCTATATGACCCGAAAAAATTGCCATTATTTGCTGACAGCTTATTGCTGGTAAAAGGAAAAACAATTGTGGTTGTCGGGCATTCAAATACCACGCCGGCATTGGTTGATCTACTCATCAAAGAAAATAAATATGCTGCATTGGATGATGCGGAGTACGGCACTTACTGGATCGTGACCTTGCAGAACGGAAAAGCAATTGAAGAAGTAAGAAAATATTAGTTGGCTATCTTTATAATTCATTTATAAGCATGCTGCAAAAAAAATCAGGAGTAGATATTATCAATAAAGTACTCGAAGCTGTGTATGCAGCAGATAAAGATTCTCTTTTTATCATGAGCCTGATGCATCAGTATGAAGACAGGGGCTTTCTCACCAAAAAGCAATTGGTAGGATTGCATGATAAAGCAAAAAAGATACCCGACATAACGCCCGGATGGTTGGCTACCATTGAAGCAATGATCGCGAAATTGCCAAACCGCGATAAATCGCCCATCATTAAAAAGCAACCCGCTATTCTTGAAGACGAACAAACGGTCATGCAGTTAAATTCCATTCTTTCCAGATACCCCCAACATAAGACTGTGTTGCAGTTGCAATCAAAGTTTCAAAAAGAACATGAACTCTCAACAGCAGAAAGATACTCCCTTCAAAAGTTGTATAAATTATTAGTGAAATAAAATGAGATAATTATTTCTTTCCTTTTATGAAGGTACCGTTGATGCGGATATCCTTTTCATCGTCCAAAACCCGCTTCATCAATTTTCTCAATACTTCAGGGATGATCTCTTTTTCTTCTTCACTCAGGTCTTTGGTGATCTCATGGAATTCATCTTCATCATCATAATAACCAAAATAGAGATCGTAGCGATTGTTGAGATGCAATCTTAGCGACAGTTCTTTATCTTCTTCATATTGATACATCGTCACGATCGACCATTGATCTTCATCAAGGCAATCAAAACGAATATCCACAGCCGTTTCATTCAAAACCCAGGTCGCTAATTTTTCAATCATTGCAGCAGAATGATCTTTTACTAATTCTTCAAATGTCATGTTCCCTTTTTTTGTTCTGTTAAATTCTTCTATTGTCAAATTTTTGTAAACAACGAATGTACTTCAAAAAATGGGTGTTTTTCACGTTGTAAAAATCAAAACTTGGGCTATATTTGTCTCAGAAGCTGTCTAAAAACGGTTCAACATGATTCGTATAGCGGATAAATGCACCATTGCTACACTTGTTTCATTGAGCCGCTCATAATGTTTTGAGTTCCTTCTGTTGGTGTCTATCCAAGAAAAAGTTCTTTCCACTATCCATCGTTTCGGCAATATTTTAAATGTATGCAATTCATTGCGTTTTATTATTTCAATCTCTACATTAAATATTGCTTTTACTTTTTCTATAAGCTTACCGGCATAACCACCATCAGCAAAAATTTTAATTACTTTTTTCCAGTTCTCAAATAACTTACCTATTACATCAAACGCCCCGTCTCTATCTTGCACATATGCACTTTGAATAACTACCGCAAGTATCAGTCCCATCGTATCAACTATGATATGACGCTTGATGCCTTTTATTTTCTTACCTGCATCAAACCCTTTGTCCTCGCTGCTTACAAGCGTATTCTTTACCGATTGTGCATCAATTATACCAACACTTGGCTCTTCATTTCTCCCACTAACCTTTCTTGTTCTTTCTACCAATGCTTCATGGATTTGTTCTATAATTGATGATTTTTTCCATGCTGAAAAGTAATAATACACAATTTTCCATCCGGGAAAATCACTCGGCAACATTCTCCATTGGCATCCTGTTTTAACCAAATATAGAATAGCGTTTACTACTTCTCTTAAATCATATTTTCTGCTTCTTTGTATATCCAAATGTTTTGAAATAACTTGCCATTGGCTGTTGCTTACATTGGTTGGATAACTTGTCATTTTAATGTGGTTTGGTTATCCATTAAAAACGACAAGCCAACTTTTTGCAACAGCTTTTTTTATCCACTTTTACACATACTGGTATTCTAAAATTTCATTTCTAGACAGCTTCTTAGTGTTTTTATAATAATTTTTTCTTGCATTGAGGAAAATATAAAATGAACTTGTTTAAACTTTTAATTTTCTGATAAAAATAGATGTAATACACAACCAGAGCATACTCCACCAGTTTCTTGTCAGTTTTTCGTATCGGATGATAATTCCTTTAAATGCATCC
>CAIVCF010000158.1 GCA_903904335.1 uncultured Chitinophagaceae bacterium
ACTGGGGGTCAAGCAGAGATGGTATTAAGGGTTCAAATCTCGTGGATTTTCCAGTTAACCCTGCATGTAACGGATGTGATGGGAAGAACAGTAGCCACACAACAGGTAAGTGCGATCAAGGGATTGAATGTGGTTCCGGTAGCACTGAAATCAGGTACCAATGGAATACATATTGTATCACTGGGTGGCGCTGATGTGAAATACAACAGTAAGAAGATTGTAGTAGATTAAGAATCATCTTCACTCATTAATTAATCAAATAGCTCAGCATTATGTTGGGCTATTTGATTAATAAAAAGTACTGAAAGAAGGAGTGGGTAAGGTAAATCATCAGAGCAATGTGGTATAATTAAAGTTAGGGAAAGAGAAAAAATCCTTTTTTATTGATTATGTGAGCTAAAGGAGAAATGTTTGTTTGCAGATAAAACAGACGAAAACTTCTATAAAATATTCGAAGTTCATCGATTAGTCTGAGGATGTTAACCGTGAATTCACGTGAAAAAGTAAAGTCACGTGAATTCACGTGAACTCAAATGGATTCACGTGAACGAGGGTGATTTCACGTGAATCCATATTGGGGTATCAATAAACATACAGCTAAAATTAAGACTCAGATTTAAGCGAAGAAAGCGACTGTCGTAGGTTCATGTTTTCTTGTTGTAATGACCCAATTCTTGCATCTTTGGCTTGAAGATCATCAGACATTTCTTGCTGGGTTACCTCAGATTTGTTAAGACGGTGTTGTATCTCCTCTACCTTGCCGTTAAGCTTATCATTATCTCTTTGTAGTAATTTATTGTTTGATATTGCTGTTTGATGTTTTTGATTTATTATATAATAGGCAACTCCACCAATTATAGTAATACCGCACAAAATGTACGCAACTCTGAGTACGTAATTGTTAATGGCTGTGTTTTTCAACAGGCTAATGAGATCTTTATTTTTCATGATATTGAATTTTATGTATTTCAGTAAATGGGTTTGAAACGATAGTATGATTTAAGAACTCAGAGGTTAATGTGCCGTTTTTTTCTATGTGATAATTGAGGCATTCAGACAAATTAATCTCATAGATATCAAGGTCTTCAGTCGATACCTGTTCACCTTTCCGCTTAATGAGAAAATCTAAACGTGAGGAGATGGCATTCAGGTTATTAATGATCCTTGAATGTACTGTTCGGTTCGGTTTATCGTTTTCTCGGTGCCAAGCTGTTTTGCAGTCTTTAGGTTTCCCGAACTTGTCGTACGTCTTCTCGCAGAACTCTTTTGTTATCTTATCCTGATCTGCGATCGGCTCACCGCATTGGCGGCAAACCCTGTTTTTGAGGTAGGTAAATTGATCACCATCCTTTAAAAATTTTTTTTTCATGATTAATGGGTTTGATTAAAAAATGCTACCTTCATGGTAGATAATTGATAACATAAAGGTAATAAAATGTTTGAAATAGATAAATTTCCTTCTTTTAAGGTAGAAGAAATGATTGCGGGAGGTCCTCAAGTAATCGAGAATTATAAGGCTTATGTTATGGAAATTAATAAGCCCAATTTTCATATAAAACAGGTGGGAATTGGAAGTAAATTGATAAATGATTGGACAAAAGCAGGTTTATTAAATGAGGCGATTGATAAAGAGAAATGGAGGGAATTCAGTTTAGTAGAAGCTATTTGGATAAAGTTTATCATTGAGTTGCGTCTCTTTGGAGTAGCATTAAGTAAAATAAAAGAAATAAAGGATGCTCTTTTTTCAATAGACCCTGTATTTGTCAGAGAATTAGCTGATACATTAGCTGACAAAAAAGAATTGGGAAATCATGTAAATGAATATGGAAACCATATTCGAGAACAGCTTCCGCAAGATGATAATGAATTAAAAATGGGATTAGATTCAAGCCAGTTTAGTCCTTTTGCATCATTTTTGCTTTCAGTGATCCTGATGAAAATAAACCTCGCATATTGGATTTCTGAAGAGGGAATTGGTTGTATTAATTTAGATATCCCTAAAAACTCTCTACATGAAAAAAATCTAAATGAGTTTTTTCAAAATATCACTTCAAACTCTTGTTTACTTATAAATTTAAAAAGCTTGATTACAAAGTTCTTTGATAATGATAAACTCGATAGTAAGAATGATTTTTATTTTGGAATCATGAATACACATGAAAGAGAACTGATTAAAAGAATACGAAGTGGGGAGTATAAACAGATCATTGTAAAATTGGAAGATGGATCGATAACTCAGTTTCGTTCAACAAAGAAAGATGATAGTCAATTGTTGATGAAAATACAACGACTTTTAAAAAGAGGAGACTTTAAAGAAATTGATATTATTTCTCGTGATGGAACAATCGTGAGATATGAAGAGACTGATATTGTAAAGATGGATACAAAAAAATAAGGTGCTGAACGAATCAGACCTATTATTAGAATAAAGCCTGTGCGGTAGGTGACCGACAGAATTTGCATTGATCAATTCAGATGCAAAAGAAAAAGGAAGAAGCAATAGTTATAAAAGAACTAACTATTACTGAACAGTTGGAAATGTTTGCAGACATACTAATTGATATTTATTTGGAAACAGAACAAAAAATTGAAATCCATGAAGAAAGTTAATCTTGAAATGGAACAACTTGAATTGCTGGTTCGTCAATATGAAAAGAAGCCGAAACGAAATGGCAAGAGTGGTATAATTTATACCAGAGTAAGTTCTTCAGAGCAAGCACAAAATAATGGAAGTTTGGAAGTACAGCTAAATTATTGCAATGAGTATGCCAAGAGAAATCAAATTCCTGTTATGGAATATTTCGGCGGCACATATGAGAGCGCAAAGACTGATGGTCGTAAGGAGTTCCAGCGGATGTTGGGGTATGTGAGAAAGAATAAAGAGATCACTTACATAATAGTGTTTAATTATGATCGTTTTTCAAGAACTGGTGCAGCGGCTGCACAACTAAGCCAAGACTTAAGAAAGGATTATGGGGTTATTGTAAAGTCAGTTACGCAAGATATTGATACCTCTACCGCTTCCGGCAGGCTTCAAGAGAATATGTTTCATTTAATGAATAATTATGACAATCAGGCAAAGAGTGATAGGACATCTATTAATACAAGAGAAGTAATGTTAAAGGGATATTGGCCTTATGCAACGCCTTTCGGGTATGAAAATTTAAAGAAGAAGCAAAGAGCTTGCTTTCATGAATATATTATTACTGAAGATGGAAAACAGTTGAAGAAAGCCTTCGCTCTGAAAGCCGCAGGTAAAATGAATAACAAAGAAATTGTTGCGTATCTAAAATCAAGAGGAGCTAATATAACAGCAAAGAACTTTAGACTTATATTTTCTAATCCATTCTATGCAGGGTTCATTACTGGAAAATTATTGGAAGGCAAGCTTGTAAAAGGGCATCATCCTGCTCTTATTGATCTAAAGACATTTTTGAAAGCAAATAACGTATTGATGCAATATCCCAATGTTGGAAAGCCGAAAATTACAAAGCACAATGAAGTACCACTTAAGATTTTTGCGAAAGATGAATTTAGTAAACAGCCGTTGACAGGATATATTACAAAGGGTAATTGGTATTATAAAACGAAGAAGACACAGATACCAGTTAATATAAAAGCAGAAAAATTAAATTCACTCTTTATCTTTTATCTCTCTGGTTTTGAATATAAGAAAGAGTACCAGCCAAAGCTTAAAAAATTATTGAATGAAAAATTGAAAGAAAGATTATTCCAGACTGTTGAAGAAACAAAAATGCTAAAGAAAAAGATCAGTGAAAAGGGATCACAACTGGAGAAGATGGAAGAAAAATTTTTGAATGATACGATCAGTAAAGAGTTATACGATAAGTACACGGTAAAATATAATGATGAGATCAATCAATTAAAAGCAGATTTGGGTAAATGCGAAATAAATGGTTCGAACCTTGAATTGGCTGTTGAAAAATGTTTGACAATTGCACAGAATGTAAGCAGTACTTGGGTTACAGCATCATTCGAAAATAAACAAAGGCTTCAACAATTGGTATTTCCTGATGGTATCCTGTATAATAAGAAAAAAGAGGCAGTTCGAACTTCAAGAGTGAATAGTCTATTCGCTTCAATCCCTCTACTGGTAAAGGTTATAGCCGAAAATAAAAATGGCGATTCAATGAAGAATCGCCAAATGTCGCTTAAAGTGCCCACGAAAGGAATCGAACCTTCACATCCTTGCGAATACCAGATTTTGAGTCTGGCGCGTCTACCAATTCCGCCACATGGGCTTTGCGGGGTGCAATATTACTGTACTAATTCAATCCAGCCAAAATCCTGTTCAAGTATTTTTTCTGATAATAATATTCTTTTACTTGCAACAACTCTTTTTCGGAAACAAGACCTTCCTGATATTGTTCCATAATTTGGTGAACAGGTTCATAAATGTGTGATTGAAAATTTGAGATCGCTGATTTGATATTTGAAACAGCAACTGAATCATCTTCCATTTTTGCATCCATTAACTGTTCATTCAGTTCCATTACTTCCATTAAAAAATCGGGAGACAATTTATACTTTTCTTCCTCTTCAAGTAAACCTTTTAATTGCAACACATATTTAATGGTTTCATCGTTATCAGCTAAAGTTTTAAATGCTTTATTGATGAGCGATGATTTTTCCAATACTTCCGTTTGTTCTTCTTTACCGGCATTACTGAAAAAATCGGGATGATATTTCCTGCTCAGTTCATAAAACTTTTTTTTGACCACTACTGCATCGGGAAAAAAAGAAACGGGAATATCGTATAATTCGAAATAGTTCATATTGATGAATAAAGATTTAAATGAAAAGTGTGCGTTTCTTTCACTGAAAGAAACGAAGGCAACGAAGATCAATTCTTATTCTTCTGTTGGTAACACAATAAATTTTACCTTTCCGTTCAAAATTAGGACTAATGTTAGTGATTGGCCTTATTAAAGAAGGAAAAGTTCCTGCCGACAACCGCGTTGCCTTAACACCCGAACAATGCAAACTGATCAATAAAAGCGGAAAACTGAAAGTAGTGGTACAATCTTCTCCGCACAGGTGTTTCAGCGATAAGGAGTATAAACGTGTGGGTATTGAAATATCGGATGATCTGCATAATTGCGATGTATTAATGGGTATTAAAGAAGTGCCTGTCAATATGCTGATAGAAAATAAGACCTATTTATTTTTTTCACACACAAAAAAGCAACAAGCTTTCAATCAGCAGTTATTTCATGCAATGATGGATAAAAAGATCACATTGCTCGATTATGAATGCTTGGAACATGAAGATGGTCAACGGATCATTGGCTTTGGTTTTTTTGCAGGGGTTGTGGGTGCGCACAACGGAATGATGGTATATGGAAAAAGAAGCGGTAGCTATGAGTTAGGCAGGGTGTTTGAAGTGAAAGATTACCGTGATCTGATACATACTTATTTCGGATTAAAAATACCAAATATTAAAATCGCTGTAACCGGCAGTGGCAGGGTCGCTCATGGTATTGTTGAAGTAATGAATTTAATGGGCATTACAGAAGTGGAGCCCGATGAATATGTAGAGAAAAAATTTTCTTATCCTGTTTATGTGCAGTTGAAAGGCCATGATCTGTACACACATCGGAAATTAAAAACGTATCGCCGCGAACATTTTCACGAGTATCCGGAAGAATATAGAAGCCGCTTTTTGCCTTATACACATTGCACCGATATTTTAATGAACGGCATTTATTGGGAAACATCGATGCCGAGATTGTTTGAAAGAGAAGATATAGACGATAACTTTAAGATACAGGTGATATCCGATATTACGGATGATAGTTTTGGTTCCGTTCCCATTAACCTCGGAGATCAAAATATTGAAAATCCTGTTTATGGAGTTGACAGAAAAAATTTTGAAAAAAAAGCCGCTTTTTTAACTGAAAATATTGATGTGATCGCTGTTAGTAATTTGCCGAACGAATTGCCAAGAGATGCCAGCAGATATTTTGGGGAACAGTTATTGAAATTTGTTTTGCCGGAATTAATAAAGGGTGGAAATGAAATGACAGAACGTGCCATCATGCTTAAAGAAGGTAAACTCACTGAACATTTTTCTTATTTAAGTGATTATGCCAAGCATTGATGTTAGAGATACAGGTAATAATCTTTTAATAATTCTTTGAATTCAATGGAGTAATCATTGAATTCATCTTTGATCGTTATTTCTTTTTGTTTTGTTTTTACTGATTGTTTGTAGAATAATAACATACTTCTGAAATACGGGTGATGCGGAGTTTGTTTGACTGAAATTTTTTCTTCCAAATAAAAATTTTCTTTCGTTGCTAATCCTTCAAAATATTCAGTTCGATGATAGGGCAGAAGCACAGCAAATTTTCCACTCTCTGTTATTTTCTTTTGAATTGAAATTAATAATTCTTCCAGACTTAATGCTTCGCTATGCAAAGCAAGGTTGCGTTTTGTGTCATCACTCTTTAAATCATTATTAAAGAATGGCGGATTGGAAATAATGAAATCAAAAAGTTTATTAGTTGATTCGTTGAATTGTTGAATTGATGAATGTTGCACTTGTAATCTTTGATGCCATAACGATGAGTGAAAATTTGATGCAGCTTGTGTTGCAGCTTGTTCGTCAATTTCAACGGCATCGAAAAGAGTATTGTTATTTTTTTGTGCGATCATTAAAGAAAGCAAGCCTGTTCCGGTGCCAATGTCGAGAAGACGATTTACGGTTGACAGTTGACTTTTGACGACAGCAGCACACCATGCACCAAACAAACAGGCATCTGTTGTTACTTTCATAGCACAATGTTCTTGTTGAACAGTGAATTCTTTGAACTGAAAAAAGTTATTTGCCATTTGAAACTCTGATGAATGAAGATAGGATGAATAAGTACTCCGACGCATAAAGCTATGGAGTACAAGTGTGCGAATCATTCACTGGATGATTCGAAGGCAACAAAAGATGCTTTGAGTTACTATTGCCGGTATCAAAATAAAAAACTGCTTCTTTGGGAAGCAGTTTCAAAAAAATATTTTTTTGAATTTATTTTTCAGCAACAATACTTGCTGTTAAATATTCAAGATTTAATCTTGCAATGTTTGCAATGGAAATTTCTTTTGGACAAGTTGCTTCGCATGCTCCGGTATTAGTGCAAGCGCCAAAACCTTCTTTGTCCATTTGTGCCACCATATTCATTACTCTTGAATGACGTTCAGGTTCTCCCTGCGGTAACAAAGCCAAATGCGCAACTTTCGCCGATAAGAATAACATGGCACTGCTGTTTTTACAGGCAGCTACACAGGCACCGCAACCGATACACATGGCAGCTGCAAATGATGCATCAGCTTTGTCTTTATTAATGGGCAAAGAATTTCCATCAACTGCATTACCGGTATTTACAGAAATATATCCCCCTGCCTGAATGATTCTGTCGAACGGACTTCTGTCAACGATCAGATCTTTAATTACGGGAAAAGCTTTTGCACGCCATGGTTCAATGGTAACAGTTTCACCGTCTTTAAATGCTCTCATGTGCAATTGGCAAGTTGTATTCCCTTTCCATTCGCCATGTGGTTTTCCGTTGATGTACAAAGAGCACATTCCGCAAATGCCTTCACGGCAATCATGGTCGAATGCAATAGGATCTTGTCCTGAATGAATCAATTGTTCATTCAACACATCCAGCATTTCAAGGAAAGACATTTCAGAAGAAATATCTTTTACCTGATAAGATTGAAATCCGCCTTTATCATCTTTATTTTTTTGCCGCCAGATCTTTAAAGTAAGATTCATGTTGTAATGTTCCATGCTTCGCTTATTTGTAATTTCTTTGAGTTGGTTTAATCACTTCATATTTCAAGGGCTCTTTATGCAATTCCCAATTGCCTTCACTTTTAAATTCCCATGCTGCAACATACATATAGTTTGCATCGTCACGTAAAGCTTCACCTTCAGGAGTTTGGTATTCTTCACGGAAATGTCCGCCGCAGCTTTCATTTCTGTTCAATGCATCGATACACATTAATTCACCGAGTTCAATAAAATCCGCAACACGATTGGCTTTATCCAATTCGGGATTATATTCATTGATGATGCCAGGGATTTTTACATCACTCCAGAATTCTTTTTTCAATGCTTTGATCTCTTCAATGGCTTGTTTCAATCCTTCTGCATTACGTGCCATACCGCATTTATCCCACATGATCTTGCCCAAACGTTTATGTAAACTTTCAACAGATTGAGAACCTTTGATATTCATTAAAGTATTGATCCTGTCAGACACTTCTTTCTCAGCCTCCACAAATGCAGGATGATCAGTTGGAATGGCTTTGCTGTAAATTTCGTCTGCTAAATAATTTCCTAAAGTGTAGGGAATAACAAAATAACCATCGGCCAATCCCTGCATCAAAGCACTTGCGCCTAAACGGTTGGCACCATGATCGCTGAAATTTGCTTCACCCAATGCATACAGACCTTTAACTGATGTTTGCAATTCGTAATCAACCCACAATCCACCCATCGTATAGTGAACAGCAGGATAGATTCGCATCGGTAATTCATAAGGATTTTCTCCGGTGATCTTTTCATACATATCGAAAAGGTTGCCGTATTTTTCTTTCACTACTTCTTTGCCTAACACAATGATATCTTCTTCAGAAACATTTTCTCTTCCTTCTTTACCTACTTCAATTTTACCGTAACGAACTATGGCTTCAGCAAAATCAAGATAAACAGCTTGCTTACTTGTGCCAACGCCGAAACCCGCATCACACCTTTCTTTTGCAGCTCTTGATGCAACATCACGAGGTACTAAATTTCCAAATGCAGGGTATCTTCTTTCCAGATAATAATCTCTTTCTTCTTCAGGAATATCAACTGCTTTTCTTGTTTCACCTTGTTTTTTGGGAACCCAAATCCTTCCGTCGTTTCTTAAACTTTCACTCATCAAAGTCAATTTACTTTGATGATCGCCGCTTACCGGAATACAGGTTGGATGAATTTGTGTGAAGCAAGGATTGGCAAATGCTGCACCTTTTTTATGTGCTTTCCATGCAGCGGTAACATTACTGCCCATGGCATTGGTTGATAAATAAAATACATTACCATATCCACCACTGCACAATAAAACAGCATGCCCAAAATGTCTTTCTAATTTTCCGCTCACCAAATCTCTTGCGATAATGCCTCTTGTTTTGCCATCGATATTAACGATGTCGAGCATTTCATGGCGGTTATACATTTTTACATTGCCTAAAGCAACCTGTCTTTCCAATGCCTGATAAGCACCTATCAATAATTGCTGACCTGTTTGTCCGGCAGCATAAAATGTTCTTTGCACTTGTGTTCCACCAAAACTTCTGTTACTTAATAAACCTCCATATTCTCTTGCAAAAGGAACGCCCTGTGCCACACATTGATCAATGATATTTGCACTTACTTCAGCCAAACGGTGAACGTTTGATTCTCTTGCACGATAATCGCCACCTTTGATCGTATCATAAAATAAACGGAAAACAGAATCACCATCGTTTTGATAATTCTTTGCAGCATTAATTCCGCCCTGTGCAGCAATGGAATGTGCACGACGTGGAGAATCCTGAAAACAAAATGCTTTTACCTTATATCCTAATTCGCCCAAACTCGCAGCAGCACTGGCTCCGGCCAGTCCTGTGCCAATCACAATGACTTCTAATTTTCTTTTGTTGGCAGGGTTCACCAATTTACAATGACCTTTATAATCTGTCCATTTATCATCTAATGGTCCTGCCGGAATTTTAGCATCTATCATTTTATTCAATTAAGAATTAAAAATTAATAATTAATAATTAAGAATTGTTGCATTAACTGATCCATCCAAAATAAAAACTCAATGGCATCAATGCAAACATTAGTGCAACGATGATTGAGAACGAATAACCCACAATACTGATCAATGCATGCCATCTTTTATTATGAACACCCAAAGTTTTAAAAGCACTTTGAAAACCATGCGCCAAATGATAGCCAAGAGAAATACATCCTAAAACATATACGATCACTACCCATAATTCACTGAACACTTCCTGCATTTTTTGGTAGAGATTGATTTCTTCTCCCAAAAGAAATCCTTGATGTGATCTGTTTGGAAACCAGAAATTGGATAAATGTAAAATGAGGAATAATAAAATAATCGTTCCCAGCAATCCCATGCTTCTGCTGTACCATTTGCTGCCTTTATTACCATAGTTTACCGCATATCCGATGCCTCTTTTGCTGCGGTTGGATAATTCAAGGGCTAAACCCTGAATGATATGTATGATAAGTCCGGCAAATAAACCGATCTCCAAAATACGCGGAACCCAATTGGCTCCCATAAAGTGAGCACCTTTATTAAACATATCGCCACCATCATTTGCCCAAATGCATGCATTTAGACTAACGTGTACGATTAAAAACAAAATGAGAAATATACCGGTAAATCCCATCACTAATTTCTTTCCAACCGAAGAGGTAAAGACTTGTTTCCAGGTCATAAATGAGAAGTTGAATGTTGAAGAATCGTCGCAAAAATAGCACAGGAACTAATGCCATCCTTTAAATAGCTTTAATTTTTTACTGATATCCGTCATATATAATCAACAGGTTTAATTTAAGTAAGTAATTAAGCGGGAAATTTTAAACAAATGCAACTCTTCCTGCTGCTTCAAAACCATTAAGCCTGATTTGTTACCATTTGTATAAAAAGATTTATATACACTATTCAGGTAACTTATATTTGATACATGATTAAACTGCTCAGTATTCTTTGGAACAGTTTCCGCATGGCCCTTCAGGAATTGAAGGTGAATAAACTGCGTACGTTCCTCTCTTTATTCGGCATCACCATTGGTATATTCTGTATCATCGGTGTGTTGGCTACAGTGGACAGTTTGAAGAAAAAAGTACAGAACGATATAAAATCATTCGGAAACAATACGATCTATATTGATAAGTGGGAATATTCAGGAGGATCGGAATACCCTTGGTGGAAATATTATAAACGCCCGGCACCAAAGTATGAAGAGATGAAATTCCTGAAAGAAAAAAGCCAACTGTCTTCCAATATTTGCCTCTTCGTTTCTGCCACTGCCAATGTAAATTATGAAGAAACTATCTTGAATAATGTAAATATTTATGGTATTACTGAAGAATTCAATAATATACAAAGTATTGAAATTGCTTACGGTCGTTATTTAAATGAGTCTGAATTTATTCGCGGAACACCAACCGTGGTGATCGGCTATAAGAATGCAGAAAATCTTTTCGGTAATGCCGAAAGGGCTGTTGATAAGGAAGTGACATTTAATGGTAAACGAGTTGTGATCGTTGGGGTTATTCAGAAGCAGGGTCAAAGTATGGTTGGCGGATTTGATTATGATCTTTGTCTGTTGACAACATACCGTTTTTTTGCAAGTGTGTACATCCCAAAAAATAGTAATCCTTTTATCATGGTTCAGGCAAAAGAAAATGTGAGTACTGTTGCTTTGGTGGATGAATTAAGAGGAGAGATGCGCCAGTACAGGAGAATAGGGCCTAACCAGGAAGAAAATTTTTCTTTGAATGATGTCAATCTTTTTGGCGAACAAGTAAATGGTTTTTTTGCTTCTGTTAATCTGGGCGGATGGGCCATTGCAGGATTGAGTTTGATCGTTGGTGCATTTGGTGTTGCCAATATCATGTTTGTTACCGTGCGTGAAAGAACAAGCCAGATCGGTTTAAAGAAAGCCATAGGCGCCAAAAGCAGGACCATCCTTACAGAATTTTTATTGGAAAGTGCTTTCTTATGTGTACTTGGCGGATTAATGGGATTGCTGCTTGTTTGGATATTGACAAAAATAATGGGCACTATGATGCCATTCCCGATATTCATTGCTCCTAATATCATCTTTTTGGCGATGAGTATTTGTATCATTCTCGGAATTTTATCGGGTATTATTCCTGCAGCTATTGCGGCAAGAATGGATCCTGTAGTTGCCATCAGAACAAAATAAATTTTCTATTTCTTTTATTGGCTGCAAAGAATCATTCAAAATATTTGTAATGAATGATTCTTTTTCGTTGCTGTAAAAGTTTTTATTTTAAAACTTATTGCCCCTACATTTGAAGGATGTTTAAGCTGCTGGGTATTCTCTGGAATAGTTTTAAAATGGCACTTCAGGAACTGAAGGTCAATAAACTCCGCACTTTTCTTTCTTTGTTTGGTATCACTATCGGAATATTCTGTATCATTGGTGTTTTGGCAACGATCGACAGTTTAAAACGTTATACAAAAAATAAAATGCAGTCGATCGGCGCAAAAGTGGTGTGGATCGATAAATGGAACTATGCTGATGGTGCCGACGGTCCTGATTTCCCCTGGTGGAAATATTATAAAAGACCTGCCAATAAATATGCTGATGTTGCTTTTTTAAAATCAAATTCTCATCAGTCAGAAAATATTGCCTTGTTCCTGCAAAGCAGAAGTATGTCGGTTGATTATGAATCCACCACTTTACAAAATATTTCCTTTTATTCTGTAACAAATGATTTCGAAAAAATACAGGACCTTAAAATACAGGAGGGAAGATATATCAGTGAATCTGAATTTTCGGATGGCTCAGTTGTTTGTGTGATCGGCTATAAAAATGCAGAAACACTTTTCGGGAAACCTGAACTCGCTGTGGGAAAACGTATCTCCATCAACGGAAAAAAAATGACCATTGTTGGTTTGATCGAAAGCCAGGGCTCAGGTGGCTTCGGATATGACTTCGATCATTGTGTTTTGGTGTCGTATAACTTTTTTGCAACGATGTTCAAAGCAGACAATGTTGACAGAAATTATATCATTGTACAAGCAAAAGAAGGTGTACAGATCGATGGATTGATCGATGAATTAAAAGGAAACATGCGGCAATTGAGAAAGTTAAGTCCGCAACAAGAAGATAATTTTACAGTGAATGATGTATCGAAATTTTTCGGAACCATTATTGATGGATTTTTGGAAAAATTAAATTTAGGTGGTTGGGCCATTGCAGGATTGAGTTTGGTAGTGGGTGCTTTTGGCGTTGCCAATATCATGTTTGTTACGGTTCGTGAAAGAACAAGTCAGATCGGATTAAAAAAAGCGATCGGCGCCAAAAAGAAAACCATACTCACTGAGTTTTTATTAGAAAGCGCTTTTCTATGTATCATCGGCGGATTGGTTGGTTTATTCTTTGTGTGGATATTAACGCTGGCATTGAGTTCTATACTCCCTTTTCCGATTTTCATTGCGCCTAATATCATCGGACTTGCCCTGAGCCTTTGCACTGTTCTCGGAGTTTTATCAGGCATCATTCCTGCAACCATTGCTGCGAGGATGGATCCGGTTGTTGCAATAAGAACGAAGTAGCCCCCAACCCCTGAAGGGGAGTAAAAAAATTACCTTAGAAATTAAGATACTGTGATATAGTTTTGTTGCTATGAATTTGAACGAACAGTCCCCCTTTAGGGGCGGAGGGGTTACCATTCTCGCTATCGAATCTTCCTGCGATGAAACATCTGCATCTGTTTGTGTGGATGGAAAAATATTATCCAACTTCATCGCCAATCAAACTGTTCATGAAAAATACGGTGGTGTTGTTCCTGAATTGGCGAGCCGTGCACACATGCAAAATATTGTTCCTGTTGTTGATGCGGCATTGTCATCTGCTAATTGTCAACTGTCATCTGTTAATGCCATCGCATTCACACAAGCTCCCGGATTGATCGGTAGTTTATTAGTTGGTGCACAATTTGCAAAATCATTATCATTGGCATTAGATAAGCCATTGATCGCAGTGCATCACATGCAGGCACATGTATTGGCTAATTTGATCGCTGATGAAAAACCTTCCTTTCCTTTTTTATGTTTAACGGTCAGTGGCGGTCATACACAAATCGTTTTAGCCAATGCGCCATTGGATTTAAAAGTAATTGGTGAAACGATCGATGATGCAGCAGGAGAAGCATTTGATAAAACTGCAAAGTTGTTGGGATTGCCTTATCCCGGCGGGCCATTAATTGATAAATATGCAAAATTGGGTGATCCTTTAAAATTCAAATTTGCAGAACCGCAAATACCTGGATTGAATTTTTCATTCAGCGGATTGAAAACTTCTGTTTTATATTTTTTGCAGAAACAGGAAGAAGGATTCATTCAAAATAATATCAATGACCTCTGTGCATCTGTTCAATACACTATTATTAATATTTTGATGAAGAAAATAAAAAAAGCAGTTGATCAAACAGGTGTGAAAGAAGTTTGCATTGCAGGCGGCGTAAGTGCCAACAGTGGCTTGCGCACTGCATTACAGGAGATGGGAGAGAAACATGGCTGGAAAACTTTTATTCCAAAGTTTGAATATTGTACCGATAATGCAGCAATGATCGCCATTACTGCTTACTATAAATATCTTGCAGGCGAATTCAGCGAATTGGATGTTAATCCGAGTGCCAGAGCAGAATGGTAAATAATACCCGAATGCGGTATTACTAATGCATAAATTTTTCAAACCTTCTGCTGATACATTCTATCCTCAACATGCATGTTGTTTCTTTCGGTAGGTAATACAATTCTTCACCATTTTGATCAACACAGTTTCATCGATGTCCTCTAATTTCTGAATATGGATACAACCGCCGTCTGCTTTATGTTTCCCCAATTTTGATAATAGTTCTTCTCTTTTCTCAAATTCAGATCCAATATATAAAGTAATTGAATTGGCTCTTGATGCCATGCCGAACAGTGTTGCATCTCCTTCGCGTCCGCTTTCATATTTGTAATGATAAGATCCGAAACCTACGATCGCTGTTCCCCACATTTTCGGTTCAATGCCTGTGTTTTTTGTTACAAGATTAAGGATAGCAGAAAAATCGTTGCGCCTTTTTTCATCTTTTATTTTTAAGAGAAAAGCCGCAACACTGTCTTTTGTTTCAACGGTTTTATTTTTTGCCATACGATCATTTTATTTTTCTTTTTTGAATATGCAGAGAAATAATAAACGTTTGCTTTTTGTTTCAAATGCTTCGGGATAACCATCGCCTTTTAAATTGTAGCAAATGGTCAGCAGATCATTCTCGTATTTATAAATGGCCATAAAATGTTTGCCGATATTCACGCCCTCTTTGCCGTAAATATCCATTTTCCCGTTGTTGAATTGTGCAATGCCTTTGTCAACACTCTCGGCGGTGAAAGTATAATTGCTGTCGCTGATGACAAGTTTTTGTTTATCGAAACTGGCGATGGGCAAAGCTGATCCCGCCATTTCCTGTCTTACAGGAATCCATGTGCCATTTAATTTATTTGAATGGGTTGCAGTATTCTTTGTATTGCTGCAATTGAAGCCGAATACAAGCAGTGAAATAAAAATTATTGATCGCATAAATTAGGTTTGAAGAAGTAAGATAAAAAAATTGTTGGAATCATATTATTCTGGATAAAAAATAGTTCAACAAAGTACAGAACGCACAAGTGTGCGACGCAACAAGCGATGCCACATATTCTTCAACTCACTAAAAAAAATAAAAATAAATTTGGTCAAACTAAAAAAATTAGTAAATTGCATCTAAATTCATTAGTTATGAGTTACGCCGGAAAAAATCTTCGTTACCTGCGCAAACTGCGCGGATGGACACAGGAAGAATGTGCCAACAAATTAAAAGTAAAGCGTTCTTTGATCGGTGCTTATGAAGAAGAACGTGCCGAACCTAAATTGGAAGTGCAGAAAATCCTTTGCGACATCTTTAAAATAAGTTTTGAAGACCTCTTATTAAAAGATATGACCAATGCAAAAGGTGCCAGTTACTTAGATCAGCGGCGCAAATTAAAAATGAGTGAAGCTACTGTTGCTGAAATTCAGTTTGTTCCCGTAAAAGCAGCGGCAGGTTATATGGCGGGTTATGCAGATCCTGATTTTTTAGACGAGTTGAATACTTTCACTTTGCCTATGTTGGCTCCTGGACAATACCGTGCTTTTGAAATACTCGGCGACAGTATGTTGCCTACACCCAGCGGCAGCGTGATCGTGGGTGAAAAGATCGATGATCTTGATGAATTGAAGAACAGCAATACTTATGTTGTTTTATCGAAGAGTGAAGGTGTGGTGTATAAACGTGTGATGAAAAATAATCGGGCAAAAAATAAATTGACCTTGATAAGTGATAATCCGCAGTACGAGCCTTATCATGTAAATGCTGAAGATGTTTTAGAAGTTTGGAAAGCAGTTTACATTATGCAGAAAGCAAATACGGTTCAGCGTTGGGATGTAAATCAATTGGCGGGTATCGTAAATAATCTGCAGGAACAGGTAACGAGTTTAAAAAAGAAAATGAATTAAATATGTAAGTTTGATGTGTTAGTAAGTAAAAGCTCCGATTTCTATCGGAGCTTTTTTATTGCATTTGAATGATGGCATCATCCGCAATGGCAAAAACAGTTTCCTTCTTTTTAGGTTCAATTAAATGCAAGCCTGTAAATCTGCTGAAAGCAGGAAGCACTGCATATTCTTTCCCGAAATAAAAACAGGGAAAACGTAAACTCTGTTTGGCAATGCCGTTTAGTCTAATGCCGGGATGAATATGTCCGGTGAAAGAATATAATGCTGAATCATTTGTTGCTGAATTGATATCATGCACAAAGCGAAATTTACCAATTGTCATTTCACTTTGATGAATTTGAATATTTGCATTCTGATACCATTGATCTTTTAAAATATCGTGGTTGCCTTTTATCAAATGAAAATGAATGGATGCAAGATCCTTTCTCCACTTTTCAAATAATTGTATCTCTTTATTGGCTTCGCTGTGAAAAAGATCACCCACAATAATTAATTGCTGCGGATTGAAAGAACTGATTTGATCGATCAAGCATTGAATATCTTCTTTAAAAACATTTTGCGGAATGCCGATACCGCTTTTCCGGAAATGGCCTGTTTTGCCGAAATGAAGGTCGGAGAGTATTACCGCCTTTTGTTCCTCCCAATACAAACATCTTTTGGGCGATAGCCAAAAATTATTTCCTTGTAATTTGTAATAAACAGGCACACTCATGCTACTAATAAATGGTAAAACTAAAATAATCACAATACTATTGTTTTTAATTATTAGTTTTCGTTACTTTATAGACTTAAAATTTTATTACCTCAACCAAAACTAAATTTATGTCAGACGCATTTACAGATGAAACAACCGGACCAGAATACGGTAGTTTAAAAACATTGACAGTTCTTACTTTTATCGGAAGTGCCATTGGATTTTGCGGTGGTATCTGGCAATTTATTCATGCTGAAAAAGGTGTTGCAGATATGGAAGCTGCGATGAATAATCCTGATTTACCTGATTTTGCAAAAAAAATGATGACACCGGAAGCTTTGGAAGCTGCAAAACTGCAAGCCGCTAACAAATTACCACTTCTTATTATCGGATTATTAGGTGTGATCTTATGCACCGTTGGTGCGATGCAAATGCGAAAATTAAAACAACAGGGTTATTATTTATGGCTGATTGGAGAGATTCTTCCTGTTATTGGCAGTGTTTTATTTTTAGGTGCTGCTGCATTTGCCGGTGGTTTTATGGTGTATATTATTTACGGAATTTTAGTGTTATTCATCATTCTTTACACACTGCAACGCAAATATCTCATTAATAAATAATTCTTATTGATTTTAAAAAGAGCAGATAAGATGAAATATTTTATCTGCTTTTTTATTTTTCCAATTGTGATTGCATTCTTTTAATGCGGTCTTCCATTTTTTCTGAAGAAAGACTATTTCTTTGAAGGTCATCTACTTTAATGGGGAAACAAAATGGCGTTAATTGTTTTGGAAAACTGATAATGATGTTGCCTTCTTTAATTCTTTGCAAAGCATTACGCAAACGAACTTCTTCCATTTGCTGATCAAATACTTCCTGATAAGCCTGGCGTAATAAAATATTATTCGGTTCATATTCACTGAAAACCCTGAAAAGCAATCCTGCAGAGGATTGTAAATGCCTTGCTTTTTTTTGTTCACCGGGATAGCCCTGAAATATCAATCCGCCGATCACTGCAATATCCCTGAATTTTCGACTTGCCATTTCTGCACTATTCACACTTTTTTGAATATCGTTCAATAAATTTTCAGAAGCAAATAATTCATACACATTACTATCATCAACAGGAATGGGTTGATCGCTCAATAATTCAAAACCATAATCATTCATCGCAATGGAAAAAGTGATCGGCGTTATTTGTCCGATACGATATGCTAATAATGCAGCCATTGCTTCATGCACCAATCTTCCTTCAAAAGGATATACAAATAAATGATAGCCGTCTTTTGTTTCGATCTGTTCTATCAATAATTCATTTGCTTTGGGTACATGAGATAACTCTTTTTGCAGATCGAATAAAGGCAGCAATGCTTTTAATTCAATCGGTAATTTTTTTCTTGATGAAGAAGATACGCTGTCCAATGTTTTACGTAGCATCAAACCAAGATTGGCTGAGAGTGACATTCTGCCACCGGTCCAACTTGGTACAATTGACTTTTTTGAGGAAGATGGTTTAACGATCGCCGTCATTTCTTTAATACCGACCAACTCTACATTTCTTCCTGCCAAAGTAAAAACTGTGCCGGGTTCCATACGGCTTATAAACCATTCTTCAACAACGCCTATGAATTTTCCATTCATTAATTTTACTTTCAGCATCGCATCGCTAACAATAGTGCCGATATGCATTCGATGACGCATGGCAATTCTTCTGTTCGTTATTTTAAACAAACCATTTTCAATTTCCACTTTTTTATATTCATCATAATGCTGCAATGCAATACCACCTTCGGTGATATTATGCAAAATGGACCGCCACTCATCTTCAGTAATATCATTAAAACAATAAGTGCTTTTAACTTCTTTAAAAATTTCATCCGGTCTGAAACCTTCTCCCACAGCGAGTGTGCAGAGATATTGTGTCAATACGTCAAAACACAAAAGTATTGGCTCTTTACTTTCAATGATATTTTCTTTGATGGCTTGCTGCAATGCAG
>CAIVCF010000159.1 GCA_903904335.1 uncultured Chitinophagaceae bacterium
CAGTTGCAATAAAAGTTCTTCCGGCAATAGCAGTTCCACAACTGGAACAAGCTCTTCAGATACTGCCTATAATACTTTGTATATTCCCCCCACCCTATCGGGCACTAGTTTTAATCTAACTCTGTCAAAATCAAGTAAACAATTCTTTAAAACGGGTTCTTCCACTGCTACTTACGGGTATAATGGTCAAAATTTCTGGGGACCCACATTGATCATGAATAAAGGAGATAATGTGCAAATGAATGTAACCAATGGTTTAACAGATACAACAACTGTTCACTGGCATGGCTTTCATATTCCTGCAAAAATGGATGGTGGTCCTCATCAAAAAATTGCACCATCCACAACATGGTCACCCAATTTTCTGATAATGAACAATGCTTCTACATACTGGTATCACCCTCATTTACATCAAAAGACATTTGAGCAGTTAACCATGGGAGCCGGTGGTTTCATCATTGTAAAAGATCCAGTAGAAGCAGCATTGAATTTACCTCGCAAATATGGTACTGATGACATTCCATTGGTATTAACCAGTAGAAGATTCAATTCAGACAATTCATTTGATATTACTACACACGCCTATGGCGATTATGCTCTGGTAAATGGAACCATTAATGCGCAAATAAGTCTGCCTAAGCAATATGTCCGTTTTCGTATTTTAAATGCAGAGACCGAAAGGGCTTATAATTTAGGATTCAGTGATAATAGAACATTTTATGTAATTGGAAATGATGGTGGTTTATTAAGTACACCTGTAGCAGTAACCAGATTAGTTATGAGTGTAGGAGAACGCTATGAGATCTTGGTGAATTTAGGTAATGATGCTGTTGGATCCAGCCTTTCTCTGAAAGCATATAATTCCAATCAAAGCTTTGGTTTTCCCGGTGCTGAACCAGGAACTACTGGTGAATTTGGAAGCTTGCTGAATAACGTTGATTTTCAACTATTGAAAATCAATGTTACTACCTCAATAGCTTCAGCTGTTACAAATATACCCACCACTTTAGTAAGTAATACATATTGGAAATCAAGTGATGTAACGAATTCCATTACAACTGCAATAAATGGAGGCCAAGGTGGTTCAGCATTTTATTTTGATAATAATTTTTATAATTACACTACAATCAATCAAACCATTCCATTGAATGCTATCGTAAACTGGACATTTAGCGGTGGAAGTATCTTTGGACATTCCGTTCATATTCATGATGTACAATTTAATATTGTTTCTAGAAGCACTGGAGCCATTGCTCCTTATGAAACAGGATGGAAGGACACTTATTTTATTCATTTAGGTGAGACTGTTTCAGTAGTTGCTAAATTCAGCGATTTCTCAGATACAACTTGGCCATTTATGTATCATTGTCATTTTCCAAATCATGAAGATGGGGGTTTAATGGGGCAATTCATTGTTAAGTAATCTTGTGCAATGCGATATGTTTTAGCTGCTTGTATACTGTTTTATTTTAGTGTCTGTGATCTTTCTAATAAAAAAAAGATACCTGATTTCTATGTTCAAAATTTTGATCCAGCTTTAAAAAAAATAGATCGTTTATGGTATTATAAAAATGTGCCGTTGAATGGGTATATAGTAGAGAAAAGCAGTAACGGAAAAAATATTTTGTATCGGGTACCTGTAATTGAAGGAAATGAGGAAGGGAGAGCTTTTGGAAGATATAATACAGGAGAGAAATTAATGATCCGAAATTATAGAAAGGGGAAAATTGAAGGCTTATTCATGCAATGGTGGCCCAATGGGAATTATCGTTACTTGTTTAATTATAAGAATGACAAAATGAATGGTAGGCAATTGGTTTTTTATCCTAACGGACAAAAACATCAGGAAAGTAATTATTTGGCAGGAAATGAAGAAGGTATTCAAAGGGTATGGAACGAGAAAGGGGAGCTGATTTCGAATTATACAATAAAAGATAAGAAATTATATGGCATTATTTCAGTTAAAAGCTGCCTACCGGATGGTCATTAAAAAAATAAGCTATATTTCTTTGTTTATTGTTGCTTTACACAGTTGTCATTCCAAAAATGAGCAACTTCCTTTTTATAATACAGCTGATTTTACAGCGGAATGGATCAATAAAAATGATCCTGCCTATGCTTCGATCCATACTATCGATTGTTTTCAGTTTACAGATCAATCCGGACATTTGATTAACCAGGATTCTCTTGCTGGTCATGTTTATATAGCTAATTTCTTCTTTACCAGTTGTGGCAGTATCTGCCCTAAAATGATCAATAACTTGGGAATGGTTCAGGATAGTTTTCTTACCAACGATGCAGTAAAGTTGATTTCTTTTAGTGTAATGCCATGGGCAGATTCCGTAAAACGCCTGCATGAGTATGCAGAAACACACCATATCCATAACAACAAATGGCATTTGTTAACCGGTGATAAAACAAAAATATATATACTGGGAAGGCAATCCTATTTCTCTGAAAAGAAAGCAGGTTTGGGAAAAGACAGTTCCGAATTCCTTCATACAGAATCGATATTACTGATTGATAAAAAAAGCAGGATCCGGGGTATTTATGCAGCAACAGATACTGCACAAATTAAAAGAGTGATCGCAGATATCAGGATACTTCTCCAGGAATAATTCAACTGATTTTGGCAATTTTTCTGACTCACTTTTTATATATTTACCTAAGTTCAATTCATGAAGTACGGTATTATCACAACAGGGTCAAGAGGAGATGTACAACCTTTTATTGCCTTAACATTGGGCTTACAGGAGC
>CAIVCF010000160.1 GCA_903904335.1 uncultured Chitinophagaceae bacterium
GCTTTAAATCCAGGATACTTGCAAAGGTTACCGGATTTACAATTTTACAGTTCTTAAATAAATTTGTTTACAACAAACCTGTTAGCAGAGTTAAGCATGCTTTAGCAAATTAACTCCGCCAACGGGTTAAATTAATTAATGGCAAGGCACCGCGAACCATATTGGGAATAGTGGTTGCTGCGGTTGCACGTAAATTAGTGCCGAATTGTTCTGCACCCATTGTAATGAAAATAGCCCAGAACCCTGTGCTGAAGCCGAGAAATGCACAGATCATATACATGCTTTGATCGGAAGAATTATAACTGCTGAAGAAAAGGATCAATGCAACAATGCATAAACAATAATACAATAACAATGCTTTTTTGCGACTCTTGAAATACTGACTTACCAATCCTACAAACATATCGCCGATAGCAATGGCTGCATAGGCAAACATGATGGAACGACCGGAATCTATTGTGGTACTGCCAAACATTGCTTTGCCAAAACGATCGCTTTGGTTCACTAATATACCGATCACATACCAGGTTGGCAATCCGATCAAGATAGCAAGAATATATTTTGTAAACCGTTTACGGTTATTGATGAGCATGAAGAAATTACCGCGACTCACATTCTTTTCTTTTACTTCTTTGAACATGCCGGATTCAGCAACAGATATCCGCAGGAACAATAATAAAATTCCCAATCCGCCACCGATCTCATAACATAATCTCCAGTCTTTCGTTAATTGATAGGTAAAGTATGCAACCACCGCACCGCTTAATCCAATACCTGCCACCATGGATGTTCCGATGCCTCTTTTATTTTTAGGCAACAATTCACTTACTAAAGTAATACCTGCACCCAACTCTCCTGCCAAACCAACGCCTGCAAAAAAACGGCACATGGCATATTGATCTACTGTTTGCACAAATCCGGTAACAAAATTGGCAAGACTGTATAAAATAATGGAACCGAATAACACACTTAGTCTTCCCTTCTTATCACCTAACACACCCCATAAAATTCCGCCGAGTAATAAACCAACCATCTGCCAGTTGATAACTCTGGTACTGTCTGCAAGTATCGTTGCATCGGTTGCACCAACACCCAGCATACTTGGTTTTTTAACGATGGTGAAGAGCAGCAGATCATAGATGTCAACAAAATAGCCCAATGCTGCTACAATAACAGGAAGCGATAACACGCCGTATTTTTTTTGGTTCATGGTGTTGCAATGTTGAAAAACTAAAATACAATTATTAAATCAAAAATAATGTTTCAATAAAATTCAGATCTTTACCGTACGATTCTTTTGTGTTGTAAGCTGCAATAACAGCAAAACTCATTACGATCAATCCGCAGATCCATCCACCTGTAAAATAATTATTAGTTACAGAACGTATCCCTTTAAATAATAAAAGTACCAATGGCAATGCACCTCTTACCATATTAGGGATCGATATGGCTGCAGTAGCTCTTAAATTAGTTCCAAATTGTTCTGCACTCATCGTAATGTATAAAACTGAAATGCCCGAACCCAAGCCCAGTCCTGCACAGATAAGATACATATTGGTAGCATTGCCTCCGTTTTGTAAAAAATACAGGAGCATAAAAACAGAACTGATACCATAATAAATGAATAATGTTTTTCTTCTGCTCTTGATATAATTACTTAACAGCCCGGCACTTACATCTCCCAATACCAATGCTGCGTATTGAAACAAAAGTGCTTTCGCAGGATCAACATTTTCTATCCCCATCTCTTTTCCGAATTGATCGGAAAAAGTGATCAATACGCCGATCATATACCAAACAGGTAATCCGATGATAATACCACGCATGTATCTTAAAAATCTTTCCTTGTTATTGAAGAACATGAAAAAATTTCCGCGATGCACATTGGTTTCTTTCAATTTCGCAAACATTGAACTCTCCATCACACTCACTCTTAACAACAATAATAGTATTCCCATACCGCCGCCAACAAAATAACAGAGCCTCCAATTATCATTCGATAATTTAAAAACAAAATAAGCTGTTATTGCACCTAATACTCCTGTTGTTGCAATGATGGTAGAAGCGATGCCTCTCTTTTCTTTGGATAACATCTCACTCACCAATGTAATGCTTGCTCCCAGTTCTCCCGCCAAACCAAATCCGGCAACGAATCTCAAGATCAAATACTGATGAGGATCGGTAACAAATCCGTTGGCGATACTTGCTACTGAATAAAGTATGATGGAACTGAACAATACGCTTAATCTTCCTTTTTTATCACCCATCATTCCCCATAAAATACCACCCAACAACTGACCGATCATCTGCCAACTCAAAATATTCTCACCCTGTATCAATACATCCTGCGGCGATAATCCTAAAGAAGTCAGACTTGGTTTGCGGATAATATTAAATAATAAGAGATCGAATATGTCCACGAAGAATCCCAATGCACCAACAATCACTGTCAATGAAAAAATGCCTTGTTCTTTTTGATTCATGTGCTGAATTATTTGGAAGTAGTTTTTCTTTTTCCAAAAACCAATTTAATAATGACGGGGGCCGTTGTAACCAAAACAATTCCGAGTATAATTACTTCAAGATGTTTGGTGAGGTCGAAATCATATTTTTCGATAAAGAATTTATACAGATAATGTCCGCCTGCCAACATCGTTGTTGCCCATGCGATACAACCCGCAATATTAAAATAAGAGAATTTCTTTTTGTCCATTTCAACGATACCTGCAACAATAGGTGCGAATGTTCTAACGATGGGAATGAATCTTGCAAAGATGATAGCACTGCCTCCGTGCTTTTCATAGAATTCATGCGCCTGTTCCAGATAATGTTTTTTGAACAGGAGATTATCTTTCCAGGAATACATTCTGTGACCAACTTTATTGCCGAACCAATAACCTGCAGTGTTGCCGATTATTCCTGCAACACTTACCAAAGTTATGATCATTAATAGATTAATGACATCACTGCCCGAGTCAAATAAATAAGCCGCTAATGTATTACTGAAGATACCTGCAACAAATAATAAACTATCGCCCGGTAAAAAAAACCCGATGAACAATCCTGTTTCTGCAAATACAATAAACAGCATCAGCCATAAACCTCCGTTATCAATATAAAATTGAGGTTGTAATAATTGATGCCACTCGAAAGCTGTTAATATTATTGACATGAAATCTTTTTAAGTTTTTAATGGATTTTCCAAAGCACCTTCCCATTTACTCACTACTGTTGTTGCCAAAGCATTTCCCAACACATTGGTCCCTGTTCGCAGCATATCGCAAAAATGATCGATGGGTAAAATTAAGGCAACCCCTTCGGGCGGAATTTTAAACATGGCACAGGTAGCTAATACGATGATCAATGAAGCCCTTGGTACGCCTGCAATTCCCTTACTCGTTAACATCAATACCAATAACATGGTCAATTGTGTGCCGATGGGAAGATGAATGCCGTAAGCCTGTGCGATGGCCAGACTTGCAAATGTCATGTACATCATACTTCCATCCAGATTAAAAGAATAACCCAATGGCAATATGAAAGCAACGATCTGATTTTTACAACCGAATTTTTCAAGCTCTTCTGTTAGTTTAGGAAAGACCGCTTCACTGCTGGTAGTGCTGAATGCAATGAGTAACGGATTGCCGATACGCTGCAGCAATTCTTTCATTCTTCCTTTTAAAATAATTAATCCAACAGTACTTAATATCACCCATAATAAAAATATACCCAGCATGAAAAAAGCATAATAAACAAAATAGAATTTAAAAATACTTAATCCTTTTTCTGCTACCACTGCTGCCAATGTTCCGAATACACCAACCGGTGCAAAATTCATGATGTAGTTCACCACTTTTAAAATGATATGCGAAAATGCATCGAAAGCTTTGATAACCGGTTTTACTTTTTCGCCCAATGATGCAGCAGCCACACCAAAGAAAATGGAGAATACGACGATCTGTAAGATCTCATTGGTGGCCATCGCTTCAAAAATGCTGGCAGGTATCACATGCTCCACAAATTTTTGAATAGAGAACTCTTGTGTCTTTCCCATCAGGTCTTTTAATCCTGCTGTATCTGCCTGTGACAGATCAATATAAGAACCGGGTTGAAAAACATTCACCAGAAACATACCCAATAACAAACTGATCAATGAAGCAGAAATAAACCAGAGCATGGCTTTTCCCCCAACACGACCCACTGTTTTCAGGTCACCTAATTTAGCAATACCTACCACCAAAGTGGAAAACACAAGCGGTGCGATGATCGATTTCACCAATCGGATAAAAATGGTCCCTAATAATTTTATGTTGGAAGCAAATGCTTTTACTGTTTCGGGAGAAGCCGTTTCGTGAACGATATAGCCAACTGCAATACCGAGCAACATGGCAATCAAAATAAAAAAGGTGAGTTTATTCCCCTTCATTCTTTCAGCAATTAGTGCGGCAATATAGTAATTAAGCGGTAAAGACAGATAATTGAAGCTTTCCTAAAACTTTTATACTATTGAATGATTAAATCAGTATTTTGCCAAATAGAAAATTATAAACCTCAACTAACTGTACTATGAGTTTATTCAGAAAAAAATCTTTGGATGTTTTAATGGCGCAGGCCGGTGATTCGGATAAAGGATTGAAGCGAACACTCGGAGCAGGCAACTTAATTGCCCTGGGTATTGGTGCTATTATCGGTGCCGGATTATTTGTGCGAACTGCTGCTGCTGCCGGACAACACGCAGGCCCGGCCGTTACCCTTTCATTTATTGTTGCTGCGATCGGTTGTGCCTTTGCAGGATTATGTTATGCAGAATTTGCATCCATGATCCCGATCGCCGGAAGTGCTTATACCTATGCGTATGCAACCATGGGTGAACTCATTGCATGGATCATCGGTTGGGCATTAATTTTGGAATATGCTTTAGGTGCTGCAACGGTTAGTATTGCATGGAGTGAATTCTTAAACAAGCTGGTGGGGGGCAGCATTCCTTATGAGTGGAGCCACTCTCCTTTTGAACGGGCATTGGATGCTGCCAATGTAATGCATACGGGCATCATGAACGTTCCGGCATTATTGATCTTATTTATGATCTCTGCATTGTTGATCAAAGGCACACAGGAATCTGCTGTGGTAAATGCGATCATTGTGATCATCAAAGTTGCGATCGTTATTGTATTCATCATTATAGGATGGCAGTTCATCAATCCTGCCAATCATCATCCTTATTTAATTCCTGCCGATGCAAAACCTGCTATTCAGCCTGACGGCACGGAATACAGTTATGCCGATACTTTCCGGCACGGATGGGGTGGGGTACTAACGGGTGCCGCAGTTGTGTTCTTTGCATTCATTGGTTTTGATGCGGTATCCACTGCTGCACAGGAAGCAAAGAATCCTAAAAAAGATATGCCGATCGGTATCTTAGGTTCTTTGGTCATCTGTACTGTTTTGTATATTTTATTCTCTTATGTTTTAACAGGTGTTGCCCCTTATACTGATTTCGTAAAGTCAGGTAAAGAAGCTTCTGTTGCGTATGCGATCGAAACCTATATGCATGGTTATGGATGGTTAGCTAAATTAGTGACCGTTGGTATTCTCGCAGGTTTCTCTTCGGTGATATTGGTGATGCTGATGGGACAAAGCCGTGTATTCTATACCATGAGCACCGATGGTTTATTACCCAAAGCATTTTCAGATCTGCATCCGAAATTCAGAACACCGTATAAATCAAATATCATTCTCTTTGTTTTTGTGGGAGGATTTGCAGGATTTGTTCCCGGTGATGTTGCAGGTAACTTAACCAGTATCGGAACATTGCTGGCATTCATTCTCGTTTGTGTGGGTGTGATCATCATGAGAAGAAATGATCCGCAAAGGATACGGCCATTTAAAACACCATTGGTTCCATTGATCCCGATCCTCGGCGCCATTGTTTGCGCTGCGATGATCTATTCATTGGATAACAGAACATTGTTCACCGCATTTGTGTGGATGATCGTTGGTTTGGTCGTTTACTTCAGTTATAGTAAAGCAAAAAGTAAATTGCATAATCCGGCAGAGATATTGCCGCATGCATCGGACTTTGAATAAAATAATTGTATAAAAACCGAAAGCCTCTTTGAAATATAAGAGGCTTTTTTGTTGAATAAAGTTTATGCCCTACTGAGCACTAAAACGTTCTTTTTTTATCAGGCGATTGCTTTGCCATAAACACACTGTAAATAACAATTGATGTTTCAATTACCTCATATATAACTGTATAAGGGAAACGGTTTACTTTGCCTTCTCTAACTGGGTCGTCATAATAAGAATATACATGGGGATTGCGGTGTAGGCTTTTATAAAACAGATCTAACTCATTTAAAAATTCCAAACCCAAGCCTTCTTTTTGTATTTCATACCAGTCGTATGCTTCTATGATTTCCACAACAGCCAATGGGCAGTTCTATCTTATATTGCATGTCTTTTTTCTTTGTTCAATGCCATTTCTTTTACTTCATCCCAATTGTAGGATTTACCCTCTCCCATTAGATATTTTTTGCGCTCCGATTGAATCAATCTTTTTCTTTGAGCATCTGTATCAATATCATCTTCAAAAAGTGTATAGATAGCTTCTGCTTTTTTATCGCCGATTGTATCAATAAACTCATGCAGTTTTTTACGGATGCCTGTTGTATTCATAATGATTGCATTTAAAACGAATTTACTTTTTATTTTTGATTTTAATGCGATGGAAGTACAGATTATACAAACTAAGGGATGAATGCATTTTTTAGTACACGGCATTTAACCGGATGTCAAGGTTGGATAAAAGAAGGGGAGGGTATCCCACTATATATCATTTGTCACTTACGCAATGTAGTTGGTAAACTTTTTTTCAAGCCCGCAATTTCCTGTTTTATCTTATTAATCATGCGGGTTAATTCTTCAATATCGCTTTTTGTGGCAAAACCATAAGATTGCTTTGCATCATCTGCCCTGTTTGTATGCTCTTGTTCTTGAAAAAATAAGTAATATTTACTTCAAGTATTTTCGCAATTTCAGTTATTCTTCCAATGGAAGGGTCTGTTACTCCCCTTTCAATTTTCGAGTATGCACTTGTTGATATACCCAATTCCCCTGCCATGTTTTCCTGACTGTAATCCTTACTTTCTCTGAGCTTTCGTATTCGGTATGCGATGTTATTTTTCACGCTTCAAATTTCCATTCCATCCTGCATAATAATTTTCCTTAAAAGATTATAATACAGCATTAAAGTGTTTTATTTGTCGTTTAAGTATATTTATGTCGTTAAACGACACATCATTCTGCTTACAAGACCAACAGAACACTGCTTTTAATGCCTGTATTGAACTGGATAGGAAAAAACAAAGTGATCAATCACCACATGGATGTGCCGTACAGGGTGCTGGAACATAGCTATGGTTTTAACAACGGAATACAATCAGCCACAGAAACAAAAAGCGGTAACAAAATAATTCACGGTGATAATCTGGAAGCATTGAAATCTTTATTACCGGAATATGAAGGAAGAATTAAGTGCATTTATATTGACCCACCTTACAACACAGGAAATGAAGGTTGGGTTTATAACGATAATGTAAATGACCCGAGAATCATAAAGTGGTTAAGGAGTGTTGTTGGAAAAGAAGGTGATGATTTAAGCCGACATGACAAATGGCTTTGCATGATGTATCCTCGGTTAAAATTATTGCATAAACTACTCGCAGAAGATGGTTCAATTTTTATTTCGCTTGATGAAGTTGAAACTTCCCACCTTAGATGCTTAATGAATGAAATATTTGGCGAAAGCAATTTTGTAGCTCAAATAACACTACTCTGTAACCCTAAAGGAAGAAGCCAGGATAAATATTTCAGTACAAATCATGAATACATCACTGTTTACAGTAAAACAAAATTGCCCAGAGATTTTTTTAGTGTCACAAAAGATGAAGAATTAATTTCTAAAGAACCCGTTGGCGGAGTTAAATTTTGAAAAAGAAGGGACAAAAGATGTTGCACAGTTGTCTAAGTAAGTGACTAAACAAGCTTAATCAACATGCACAACATCAAAACGAATTTCGATAAA
>CAIVCF010000161.1 GCA_903904335.1 uncultured Chitinophagaceae bacterium
ATTGATGCGATATACTTCTACTCCCGCTTTCAACAGATCATTTACAACAATGAAAGAATTGTTGGCGCTTGCATTGATCACATAACCATTTATCTTTTTTGCAGCAGTAATACTTCCTTTGGCTGTTTGCAACTGACCATACTCAATTCTTTCAAAGGGCCCGTCAAATGCATGTAATATCCTTCTGAATTCTACACCCATTTGATACGCTAAGGTCCAACCCGCAGCATCATAAGGTGCAACAGGTGGTCCTCCGGGATATTGAAAATCGTTTGGATGATCCTGTGGTTCGAACATATCCAATAAATGCGGACGAAAAGCCTGATTGGTTTTGATCACATAAGAGCCTGCAGGAAATTGTTCATTATCTACTGTAAAAGCAGCAGAAGCTTTCTGCACGATCATACCGCTTGTGATCAACGTATTCACAAACCTGGTCGCTGTTGCAAAATCTGCCTGATCGGCCGGAATGATATATCCACGCGGATCTTTATAGCTTGGATTTTTTAAAACACTGTCATATAATTTCAACGGAATATTGTTTCTTGGTACAAGAGGATTCTCATCAGCAAGAACAGAATCACTATTCGGTCTTTTGTTATTTGCTTGACTTGCTTTAAACAGTTTGGTGATCTCTGCGGCACGTTTGGGTGATAATGTCCATGTATCATGTTCGCCCCTTTCAATGCTGTTGCGCCCCATTTTATAAATGTTATACAACAATTCATCTTTATGACGCATGGCATAATTCAATACTGCATAATTCAGGGAAACGGAATAATCAATGGATTGACGGAAATGCCATTTTTGCGGAAGCACCGGATACGAAGTAGCGCTATTAGGGATCAATCTTTCAGGAACTACGGGAATATCAGCAGGTGTCGGACCACCTATGATCTCTGTGAGCAGTCCGATCATATTATGAAAATAAGTGGATGTTCTTAATCCGCCATTATACCAAGTTGAATAATTTGATCCGCTTCTTTCCGTATAACCTGGTTTCCCTTCCAGATTCAATCTGCTCACCATAGCAGCGCCAACTGCATCCAAACTTGTCATCACCAAAGGATCAAAAGTATAATTAAAGGGATCACGGAAGGGTGGCCCTGCAACAACAGCACCGGCCGGTCCTGCCTGATGATGGTTATACATGATCTGCGGTAACCATTCTATGAATAATTGCTTACCGATGTTCTGTGTTTCTTTCAGATTGAACATGTAGAAATCGCGGTTATTATCATGACCCGCATATTTTTCATATAATCTCGGTAAATATTGTAACACACGTTTTTCAGGTTTGGGTTCACGCATATACCAATTAGAAACTAATTCCTGTCCGTCAGGGTTAGCATGTGCAGCCAATACGATCACATCTTTTAATATCTTTTCAGTTTCAGCATCTGTCCTGCTGCTCAATTGCCAAACCGTTTCTATCAGTTGATGTGCGCCCACCACTTCGGTAGCATGTAAACCGCCATCGATCCAAACAACTGCTTTACCTTCTGCAGCTAAAGCATGTGCCTGTTCATCAGAAATATTTTCTGCATGTGCCAATTGCTGTGCGATCTTTTTATAACGATCTAAGTTTTTTAGGTTATCCGGATCGGAGATAATGAGCATGTATTGTGTACGGCCCTCTTCCGTTTTGCCTATGTCTACCAACTTTACCCTGTTTGATGTTGCTGCTAATTTTTTAAAATAAGCTTCAGTCTGTGTATAAGTGGCCAATTGATAATCATCTCCGATGGAAAATCCGAAATGCTCTTTGGGAGAAGGAATATTTTGTGAAAATGCCTGTAAAGACAAGAATGGGATAATGCCCGCAAACAAAAACAGTTTTTTGCAGTTCATACAGTTGGTTTTGTTAATTGAGTAATGTACTTACAAGTAAATGTAATACGCAAAACAATTAATTCCTTACTTTTGAAAATTGAGGAAAGAAATTTTGTGATAAACGGATGAATCGGGGTTATTGAAATGAATACGATGTTTCAAAATAGGTATAGTTGTTTTATTAGTTCAATAATGGTTTTTTTATTGAGGTTTGCCTCAAGGTTTCTTAGAACAATGCAACAATCCTGAACAGCCTTAGTCCGATCGGCTCACTTATATTTCTTCTCTCTCGTAAACAATTACGTTTATACATTAAATTGAATGAAGCATGGGATGCGGATCATGTGGTACCAGTAAACCGGGCGGTTGCAAAAGCAATGGCGGCTGCAGTACAGGCGGTTGTAACCGTTTGAATGTTCATGACTGGTTAATGAATTTGCCTATTGCAGATGCAGATGGCAGTTGCAAAGTGGTGGAAGTAAGTTTTAAACAGGGCAGCAGAAAAGAATTTTATCGCAATACCACTTTACAATATTTTGATAAAGGCGATTATGTTACTGTTGAAGGTATTGGTGGTTTTGATGTAGGCGAAGTTTCATTGACAGGTGAAATGGTTCGCTTGCAGATGAAGAAAAAAAGTGTGGATGAGTTTGGTGCAGAAATGAAAAGAATATTGAGAAGAAGCACCGATAGAGACCTCGAAAGTTATCGTATCAGTAAGGACCGCGAACCTTCTGTTCAGGCAAAGAGCCGCGAATTTGCACGCAATTTGAATTTGCAAATGAAATTAAGTGAAGTAGAAATTCAGGCCGATGGTAAAAAAGCAACATTCTTTTATACCGCTGATGATCGCGTTGATTTTCGTGAACTCATCAAACAATTGGCGGGTGATTTTAAATTGAAAGTGGAAATGCGCCAGATCGGTATCAGACAAGAAGCGGCGAAGGTTGGAGGTATCGGTAGTTGCGGAAGAGAATTATGTTGCAGCACCTGGTTGAATGATTTTAAGAGTGTGAACACAACCGCTGCACGTTATCAGAATCTATCCATCAATCAAACAAAATTAAGCGGGCAATGCGGTCGCTTGAAATGTTGTTTGAATTATGAACTCGATACTTATTTAGATGCCTTGCAACATTTTCCTGATAATGCCGATTCGTTCGAAACTGCAAAGGGAACAGCATTCCTAATTAAGAAAGATATTTTCAAAAACCTGATGTGGTATATTATTCAGGGTGGAAGCAAACATTATCCTTTGACCATTCAGCGCGTAAAAGATATTAAACGTTTGAATGCACAGGGAATTAAGCCCGAAGAATTAGAACCTGTTGATGTTACTACCGGCAAACCAAAAGAAATTGAACCACAGTTTGTGGATGTTGTTGGACAGATCAGTTTAAAGAGTTTGGAAAGAAACGATAAACGCAGAAAAGATCAGCAAAGAGATAATAGGAATCAAGATTCAAGGCAACAAGATTCAAGAAATCAAGGGGCAAGACAGCAATCGCCAAGGAATCAAGATACAAGAAGTCAAGACACAAGACAACAAGGCCCAAGGCAGCAAGGCGGGCAACAACAGCAAAGACCTATTCAACAAAGACCTCCGCAAAATCGTCCGCCGATGAACAGGCCACCACAACCACCCAAACAAGACAAAAAAGATCAATAAAATTTTGATAAAATAAATGAGCAGTTGTTTAAAATAAAATTTGAACAACTGTTTTTTTTGCGACGAATGCACGAATAAAAAATCTATTTGCGCATTCGTTGCAATCATTATTTAAAGATCAGGATGCAAATAATAATATTAATAATTGCGCAGCAATGATCCTCAAGATCATTGTCAACGGATATACTGTTGCGTATGTTACTGATGGCACATCACTCTTAGCCATCTGCATTGCAAATGCCAATGCCGGCGGATCGGTACTTGCTCCTGCGAGTAATCCGCAAATCTCAAAATAAGTTTTACGCAAAGAATATCTGGCGATCAATCCGATAATAATTAATGGTACCATGGTAATGGTAATTCCCATGGTGATCCATATCCATGCATTACCGCCATGAAAAGCCTCTGCCAAACTATTCCCGCTACTCAATCCAACACTCGCCAAAAATAAAGTGATGCCCAATTCACGTACCATTAAGTTTGCACTGTTGGTCGTATAATTATTTAAGTACAACACATTTCCAAATCGGCTTAATAATAATGCAACGATCAATGGTCCCCCTGCCAAACCGATCTTTACAGGCACCGGCATATTGGGAAACGATAAAGGAATACTTCCAACGATTGCTCCTAATACAATACCAATAAATATTGGTGCAAGATCAGGCACTTCCAATCTCTTCAAAGAATTACCCAATACATTGGTAACTGATTCAACTGCTTCCTGTGTTCCCACCACTTTTATATTATCACCCAATTGCAGAACAATATCGCCATGCGGCACCATTTCAATTCCTGCACGACCCAATCTTGTTAATGTAAAACCATGTGCATGCAATTCCGGAATATCACCTAAACGGCGATGTGTTATTTCAGTTCTTGTAACAACAATTACTCTGGAGATCAATTCATTTTGAGGTGCTTCTTTTAAATTCATCGCACTCTCACCTCCAATCAAAATTTTTAATTGATTGACAACATGCTTAGGTGCAACAACCAATAAAACATCATGTTCATTCAAAATGGTATCAGGATCAGGTGCTATGATCGTGTCCTTATGAAACATTCTTGAAATGACAACATGCTCTTTCATCATTTCAAATATCCTTCGAATGGGTTGACCGATCAATTGTTTATTCTCAACTATCAGATGAACAGATATCGGTTTCACTGCTTTGATGGCACTGAGCTTTGCATGCAATTCAATTTCATTATCTACATTAATGCGGAAGATCCATTTTAAAATAATGATGGAAAAAATAATGCCGAATACACCAAAAGGATAAGCCAATGCATAGGCTAATGTTATTAAAGCATTATTGTCTGCCGCCAAATGCATATCGGTTACAGCTGTTTGTGCAGCACCTAAACCGGGAGTGTTTGTAACAGCACCGCTCATGATACCTGTCAAAACAGGAACTGATGTTCCGGTTGAATAAAAAAATGTTACAGTTATCAAAACGCCGATTAATACTATTCCTGCGGCCAAAACATTATTGGCCAATGCATTTTTTTTAAGTGATGCAAAAAAACCGGGGCCTACCTGCAAACCGATACAATACACAAAAAGTATCAATCCGAATTCCTTTAAAAAATTTTCTATTTCTTTATTTACATTGATACCGAGATAAGAGACCAATAAACCCATGAATAAGATCCAGGTAACGCCGAGAGAGATCCCGAAGATCTTAAATTTACCCAACCAGGTACCAATAGCAATCACCAAGCCATAAATGATCACTGTTTGTGCGATACTCTGCTGTGTAAATAACTGTTGTAGCCAATTCATAGATCTGTATTTAAAATGCAAAGCTAAACTTGATCTTTCGCAGAGAGAATGATGAAAATCATTATCAGCTTAAACTATTATTCAATGTAAACAGATTGTTTGTACATCAATGTAACAACGACAATGAGGAATATTTGCACTGTAAAACCCGAAATAAATCAACCCATCAAATAAGTTTACTTTTGCACAAATACTCTTTTACCAATACATTTTTTGATGGAGCAAAACAAGATTACTGAAACAAAAGAGTTGGGATCATTGTTATTGGATGTAGGCGTTTCTTTGTTAAGTTCCGGTGCAAGTTGCAGCAGGATAAGAATTACAATGAAAAGATTGGCCACAACTTATCATTACGAAGCACATATTTCCATTGCACCCAAATCGATCTCCCTTACATTAAATGATGAAGAGGACAATGTTCTTTTTAATGGTATGCGAAGTACTCCTTCACAAGGAGTGAATTTTAAGATCATTTCAGGTATCAGCAGATTAAGCTGGGATGCAGTGGAAAAAAAATTGTCACTACAACAAGTGAGAAATGAATTGAACAGATTATTATCATTGCCGCATTATCCTCGAATGATCATTTTGCTTTTTGTTAGTCTGGCAGGTTCTGCATTTTGCTTTTCATTCGGCGGCAAACCGCCTGAAATGATCATTGCTTTTGGTGCAACATTCTGCGGACTGTTTATTCGGCAAGAAGCTATCAAAAAGAAATTCAATCCTTATATCTGTGTTTTCTTTGGATCGTTGGTTGCATCCTTATTTGCAGGTGCATTTATTAAGGCAGGATTGAATATCAATTTCGAACACGCTTTTGCAACATCGGTTTTGTTTTTAATTCCCGGCGTTCCGTTAATTAATTCTTTCACCGATCTGATCGACGGTAATATTTTAAATGGAATTGTAAGAGGAATAAATGCATTGATGTTTTCAATGGCGATTGCATTTGGATTATTGATCGCGATGTTAATTTATAATTTGAATTAATGACTATGGATTGGATCATCATTTTCAGTAAAGCTTTTTGGTGCGGCTGGGCTGCATTGGGTTTTGGTATTTTATTTAATGTGCCGCCCAGAACATTATTTGCATTGTGGATCGGAGGTGCTATCGGATGTTTTTTAAAATTTACTTTGTTGCAAATGAGCGTGGGTGTTGTGTTTGCTTCTTTTGTTGGTGCATCGGCTGTTGGTATATTAAGTATTCCCATTGCACATTTCAGGCATGTGCCACCGATGATATTTGCCATCCCTTCTGTTATTCCATTAATTCCCGGAGTATTCGCCTATCGCACTATGTTGGGATTAATTAAGTTAACAGGAGCAATTGGTACAGATTATAATTCGATTCTTTCAGAAACAGTGAACAATGGTGCTAAAACATTATTCATCATCATGTCGTTGGCAATGGGTGTTGCCATTCCCATGCATGTGATGCGCAAAGAATCTGCAAAAAATATTCGATTGATAAAAAAGTAATAAAAGATTTTGATCGAAGCGGAATATTCACCGCAGAGAAAAGGAGTTAAAGAGTTGCGCTGAGTTCTCTGCTTTAACTCTGTTTCTCTTTAACTCAGTGGTAAATTGTTGCATAAAGAAGAAACCTTACAAGTCAACAAAAAAGTATCAGGCACTTGTTAAGTAGCTGATACTTTTTACAACTTCTCCATTTCTTCGTTTACAAATTCCATCAATGTTTTAATATGTGCAGGTGAGAGATCGAATTTTAATCCTGCGGTTGCATATAATTCGGGTAATGTTTTGGTGCCGCCTAAACTCAACGCATTAATATAATTCTGTAAAGCTTGTTTTGGATTCTTTTTGTATTGTGCCCACAAACCAATGGCACCTAATTGAGCAATGCCGTATTCGATATAATAAAACGGCACTTCAAATAAATGCAGTTGGCGCTGCCATCCTATTTTACGATAAGCATCCAATCCGGAATAATCTATCGCATCTGTAGAAAATTCTTTTGCAATTTCCATCCATTTATCTGTTCTTTCATCAACCGTATGTTTTGGATTTTCGTATACCCAATGCTGGAATTTATCAATGATGGCGATCCATGGAAAAATGGTAATCGTTCTTTCCAATTGATGTTCTTTGGCACGTTTCAGATCTTCTTCTTTATCAAAGAAACTATCCCAATGATACATGGAAAATAATTCCATGCTCATACTGGCCACTTCAGCAATTTCCATCGGATATTCTTTGAAAGAATTTAACTCTAAATGATGCGTTAAGAAAGATTGAATGGCATGACCACCTTCGTGCACCATTGTGGTAACATCACTCATTTGCCCGGCTGCATTCATAAAAATAAAGGGCGCACCGCTTTCAGCCAACGGGCAGTTATATCCTCCGGGAGCCTTGCCCTTTCTGCTTTCCAGGTCAAAGTGCTTTAATTCATTCATCTTCTTTAAACAATCCGCAAAAAATGGATTCAGTTCTTCAAAACATTGCACAGATTTTTCATACAGATCTTTTCCGTCAGTAAAAGGTTTTAAAGCTTCAACTCCTTCAGGTTCTGCTTCCGTATCCCAAGGTTTTAATTCAGTCAAACCTAATTTCTTTTTTTTCTTTTGATAGATCTTATCAATGATCGGCAACACATGCAACTTCACTGCTTCGTGAAATTGAAAACAATCTTCTTTTGTATAATCGAATCTTCCTAATTCAACGAACTTATAATCACGATAATTGGCAAAGCCTGCATTCTTTGCCACCTGATCCCTTTTTTCTATCAATTGAGAATAGAGATCATGCATCGCATCTTTATCCTGCAGTCTTCTATCCTGAATTTTACGATACACTTCTTCGCGCAATTTTCTGTCGTGACTTTCTAAAAATTTAGCAGCTTGTTGCAGCGTATATTCCTGTCCGTTCACTTCAACGGTCATCTTTCCGGCAATGCCACCATATTGTTGTTGCATCACGCTTAACTCGGCCTGTAGTGGAATATTTTCTTCGCGAAAGAGATCAATACTCTTTTTCACGCTTCTTAAATAAGTAAAGAATTTTTGTTGATCCAATTCTTTGGTGAATGGAGATGCAATTAATTTTTTATTCAATGCATCTGCATAAGGTTGCAATTTGGGTTGAATTTCCATGCAGAAATAAGTGAAAGCATCTTCCAGACCTTTATTGGTTGTATCGCAGGTCATTTTTATTTGCCGCCAGCAGGCATCTTCACTCACTACAGCTTCGGCTTCACTCATATCTTTCAGCCAGTGTTCCAGATCGGCCTTTGAATCAATTTTCCTGTCCAATAAATTTTTGAAATAAGGTTCTAATGCTTCCCATGTGGTTACGGTGAAATCCTTTGGTAAAAAAATTCTTTCTATCTTTTTTATATCTGCACTTAAATTCATAATTAAAATTTTCTGCTGCAAATGTAGCATAACCCTGCGTTGGAGAAGCCGAATAGTTCTATTTTTACACACTTTAAACAAAAGGAACGAAGTGGCTGATATCATTCAATTATTACCGGACAATATTGCAAACCAGATAGCAGCTGGTGAAGTAATCCAGCGTCCGGCAAGTGCTGTAAAAGAATTATTGGAGAATGCGATCGATGCGGATGCAACCGAAATAAAATTAATTGTTACCGATGCAGGTAAGAATCTGATACAAGTGATCGACAATGGCAAAGGCATGAGTGAAACCGACGCCAGAATGGCATTTGAGCGGCACGCTACCAGTAAGATCAGAAAGATAGAAGATCTGTTTCACATCAAAACCATGGGCTTTCGGGGCGAAGCGTTGGCAAGTATTGCCGCTGTTGCGCAGGTGGAATTAAAAACACGCAAAGCTGAAGATGAATTAGGGACATTCATTGAGATTGAAAACAGTGCTGTGCTGAAACAAGAAGCTTGTGCTGCTCCTGTGGGTACCAGTATCAGCATGAAAAATTTATTTTTTAATGTTCCTGCCCGACGAAATTTTTTAAAAAGCAATGCTGCTGAAATGCGTCATATCATTGACGAATTCATTCGTGTGGCGATGGCTTTTCCTCAGGTGTTTTTTTCTGTCAAAAGTAATGGTCAGCAAGTTTTTCATTTGGAAGCGGGGAATTTAAAACAACGCATCATTCAAATACTCGGCAATAATTATAATGCGAAAATGGTGAGTGTGCATGAAGAAACGGATTATTTGAATATTTACGGATTTGTTGGCAAACCTGAAACAGCAAAGAAGACAAGAGGCGATCAATATTTTTTTGTGAACAGCCGTTTCATTAAAAGCGCTTATCTCAATCATGCGGTGAACAGTGCTTTTGATAACATGATCGCCAAAGACAGTTTTCCGAGTTATGTTTTATTCATTGATCTCGATCCTTCGCAATTGGATATCAATGTGCATCCCACCAAACAGGAAATAAAATTCGAAGATGAAAAGATAGTTTACGCATTTGTGCAAGCCGCAGTAAAACATGCTTTGGCACAATTCAGTATTGCACCATCATTGGATTTTACTTTGAACGCAGAGATACAAAGTCTGGATGCAGTCAGCAAACCGTTCACTATTGAAAATAAAGAAGCGGCTTCTTCTTCGAATCTCTTCAAGACATTTACGCAAAAAAATCAGGCACATAAGATTGAAGCGAATGATAAAAGCGAATTAAAGGATTGGAAAAGTTTCTTTATTCCCCCAACCCCAGAAGGGGAGTTTAAGAACATCAATGAAAATGCAGGTTTTGAATTTGAAAAGAATAATTCGAATTCAGTATTCAACCTTCAGCATTCAACATTTCTGCAACTGCATAATACCTACATCATTGCACCTACCCATAGCGGATTTATTTTATTGCATCAGCAAT
>CAIVCF010000162.1 GCA_903904335.1 uncultured Chitinophagaceae bacterium
ATATTTCCTTCATAGTATTCAATTGGTTTATTTTGATGAAATTTTGCTTATTTGTACGGAGGTTTCAGAGACAGTTTTGTATCCGTATTCATAACAGTAATACACGACTGATCCTTTTTTTGAGGTGTATGCTTGTGTGATGAATTCAAAATGAAATCCCCTCGATGCCAGATCAGCCCTGCTTACTATACATGTTCGCCTTTCGGCTAGTACTTCCGCAAGGATCATTCTGTTACTTAGCAGATAGGATTTTATCTTTTTGACAACTGGACTTTCTGAAGGTCTATTTCTATTATTGTAAATATTCCTGCAATGATCAGAACAGAATTTTTTGTCCGATCTGCCCCGAATAATTCGGGGGCAGACCAGACAGTTTTTTTGTATTTGCATCTCCATTCTAGTTACTTTAATTTGAAAGAAATAAATGGTTGTTTGCAAATTCCCTACAGAGATCAAAGGCCACCTGGCCTCTTTGCTGTGCCAGACCACTATACATAATTGACTTCAGTTTAGCGGCGTCATCTTTGTACTTGCGGACATTTTGAAAATAGCCTGTGATCCCGTTATAGGCACCGAAAACAGTCCCCTTTGTGGTTTCAGACAGCTGGGTTTGATTTGACATAGCATATTCAAATGCGTTATTACACATGTTGTTGTAATAAGTCGAATATTCGTCCTCATTCCCATTGAGGATTTTGTCAAGTATTTCTTTGTTTGGAACCAATGCCGTTTGGATCAATTTGCGAACTTCTTTATCTGCCATTTTGATCTTTGTCCAGTGATTAAAGATGGCTTCCATTTCTGTTGTAAGATTGTTAGAAATACCCATCAGTTGATGCGCCTGTTCCAGCCTTTGTTTGGCATTAATGGTATGTCTAATTTTAATCGAATTACTGTGGTTTCTAAGTGCCGCATTTAATGTGTTGTTACACACAATCCGCACCGGTGTAAACGCCGCAGTGATACTGCCATATCCATCGTGTGAAGTGGTCAGGAACAGGTACTTTTCAATCAGATCATCAGCACCTACCTTAATATAACCCGGGAGTTTGGCGGTGATAAATATCCGCTCTCCTTTGCCCAGTGCACCGGCGGTTTCATATTGTATTCCATCACCACCGACAATGGAGTCGAAAAAGGAAAAGGCGTCTATGTTCTGTACCACCTCGTAGTCTTTTCCTACCACACCCAATACTGTATCAATATCAGTACGAATGGTGGCAAAATATTCCGGCACAATTACTTCTGGTATTTTAATACCGGTTTCTTCGTCTGCAAGTTGGTTTTCTGTATCGTAGGTGAAAAGCGGCCTTTTTTCCACAGTGTAGTCCAGTCCCGCAAACTGCAGGGCCTCTTTGCTGTTGGGATAGTCGTGTATGATCTGACCTAGGCCATGCCATGCTTTTTCTTTAACCGAGAAAAAACTGTGTTTTCCTGTCTGTTCATTCAGATATAATTGGTGTGCCATTGTGTTTTATTTAATTGATTTAAAAATGTAATGAGGCTTCAGTGAAGCCTCATTTTAAAATGGTAGATTTTCCAGTGGTTCTGTGAGTTCGGCTGACTGTTGTTCGATTAGCTGTTCTTGCTTTTTAGCATGAACCAATTTGATATCGCTGGCAAAGCAGTTGATGGTTGCTTTCGGGTCCCCCTGAAGATTGAGGTAGGCCCTCGGGAATATCCTGCCTGATACAGTTACAAT
>CAIVCF010000163.1 GCA_903904335.1 uncultured Chitinophagaceae bacterium
ATAGATCTGTCTGGCAGTGCAGAAGCATTGAATGTGGATGGAAGCAGCGGCAGTCAGTTTAACGGATACGACCTTAAAACAACCACATGTTATGCTGATGTAAGCAGTGGAGCAGATGTGAAAGTAAGTGTGGCTAAAGAACTTTCTGCAAAAGCAAGCAGCGGCGGTTCTATACGTTATAAGGGAGATGGATTGATACGCGACATTCATGTAAGCAGCGGTGGCTCAGTAAAAAAGCAAAATTGATTGGCCCTCACTATGAAATAACCATCCTCCTGAAATATCAGGAGGATTTTTTACGTCTGAAATCCCCAACTTATGCACAAAAATTTCGCAGTAACAATTTGCTAATAGACAAAACACGTCTAATTGTTGTCTATATATGTAATTGCAGACAATAAAACCGTAGAATATGAAAACTCGATCGGAACAATTATTAGTGAATGCAACAGGGCAATTAATGCACGATCATGCATTCGATCACTTATCTGATGAAAAACTGAACCGCATGCGGCAGAGTTTTAAAAGACTGGCTGACAAAAAAACTTCTCCGTTAGAAAGAACAAAACATCAGAATGAGTTATTGGATCTTTGCAGCGAAGCTGATCTGTACACTGAAACAACAACACCACAATCATTGCAGCAATGGTACACGGTGATGCATTGTTTTGGATTGAATGGAGACCAGTTAGCGCCTGATCAGGAAGAAGCAGAATAATCTTTATTCAGCACGATACTGAAAGTAGTGCCTTTGTTCTGTTCACTATGTTTCACAAAGATCTGACCTTTGTGATATTGCTCAATAATCCGCTTAGTGAGCGTAAGCCCTAATCCCCATCCGCGTTTCTTTGTAGTGAAACCCGGCTTGAATACCTTACTCACATTTTTTTTACTGATACCTTTTCCTGAATCACTTACATCAATAAAAATATGCGCAGCATTTTCTTCAATATTGATATGGATATTGCCTGTTCCTTCCATGGCATCCAATGCATTCTTTAATAAGTTCTCGATCACCCAATCAAATAAGGGCGGCGAAATTTTTGCGCTGATATTATTCGAAATTGATTGCAATGAAAATTCAACATGAGAGCCTGCTCTTCGTTTAATGTAATCAACCATGTGCTGCGTTTGCTCAACAATATTCTTTTCTTCTAATTGCGGTAAGCTTCCTATTTTACCAAAACGGTCTGTGATCAATAATAAACGGTTCACATCTTTTTCTATCTCCGGTGTTATTCTTTCATTCTCTTTTATTTCTTTCAGCATTTCAACCCAGCCCTGTAAACTGGTAACGGGTGTTCCTAATTGATGTGCTGTTTCTTTTGCCATGCCTGCCCATACCTGATTTTGTGTGCTTTGAAAATCGATTCTTTGTGCAATAAAAACTACTGCAATAAATAAGGCTACGATCAACAATTGAACCAATGGATAATATTTCACTTCTTTTAATAAAACACTTTCTCCGTAATAATATTTATTGGCAGTGTACGGAGATTCTTTCAAGACCAGGATAATGGGTTTATTCTTTTGATTGAATTCTTTTAATTTTTGTGTGAGATAATTTTTATCGGTTTTTACTTTGCTGCTGTCAATGTTCACATAATTGCCGGTGATACTGTCTTTCTCATTTGTTTCGATGATAGGTATGGAATTATTATCGCTCGAAATTTTTACCGCAAGATTTAAGCTGCTGCTGTCTGATGCATGAAGGATTGTTTTCTGTGCTTCCACCCAGGCTTCTACATTTTGCCGTTCTTCTTTAGCGATCTTTTTTGCAAGATATTGTGAATAGAAAATGGTACCGCTTACAATGCAGATGGCAATAAATGCCAATGATGTTCTCCAATTGAACCATTGCTGAATCATGGTCCTAAAATAAGATTAATTGTGAAACGATGTGGGAGAAAACTTAAACACAGAGTTAAAGAGTAAAAGAGATGCACTGAGATTGAAATGATAGCGCAATGTCACTCTGAGCCTGCCTGACGGTAGGCAGGGTACTCGAAGGGTGAATTCTAAAAATCAATTTTCATGGATCATGGTTCGAGTGCCCGTCCGAACGGATGTTCATCCAGGCGGGCTCACCATGACATCCTATTTCTTAGTTAAACAGATATTATGCTGTTAACCAAAAAAAAGAGGCAGTTAACGAATAACTGCCTCACGGCTTTATCTGAATATATGAATGTTTTAAAGGCCTAAAAATCCACCTTTCTTTAAATCTTTTTTGCCTTCACCAATTTTAAATCCGTTATGATAAATAACGATCTTGTATTCTCCTGCCTGAAATTTGGCACCGGGTTTCCAACTGAAAGATACGGGTAAAACTTTACCTGTTGTGTAATCCACTTCTACTTTATTAGAATAAGATACATCAACTCCGTCTCTTGATTTGAAAGTACCTTCTGAACCGGATGCAGTTCCATCGGGATTGAACACACTAACGTATAAGGTCTTCTTGCCGCTTGGTGTAACACGGTTCTCGTCAAGATTACAACTGATCACAAACAGATCAGCACGCTTTGCAGAAGATGTTTCTTTCTGACTGCCATCACCTTTTACTTTTATAGCATTAACAGAAATATTTGATGCGTGTAAAGTAGAGGCCAGGTCTTCCACATTCGCTTTCTCCGCTTGTGTTTTAGAGAGATTGGTTTGCAATTCGCCTTTCTCGTTTGTTAACTGCGTTTTTTCAGTAGATAATTGTTGATTGGCAGAAGTCAATTGCTGATTCTCACCTTTCAATTTAGTGATCTCGGTAAACAATCCATCGATCTTGCCATTCAGTTCGGTGATCATTTCTTTGGCTTGTTTCAGTTCAGCATCGGTTGCATTCTTTTTCTTTAAGATGCTGCCGATATTCGATTTCAATTTTAAAATTTCACTGTTCTTTTCGGCTAATGCACCAGTTAATTGTACATTGCTGCCGGTTAAAGAATCTGCTCTTGCAGTGGCATCATTAAATAAAGCTTGCAAAGAATCTTTAGCATTGCTTACATTTACATATTGAATTTCTTTTTGAGTAATAACTTCTTTACTCTTCCTTTTGTCATAGATCAAATAACCCCAAGTTAAAACCAATGCAGTGATCAACAGTGCATAAATGGTTTTGCGATTGTCTTTTTGCGGTGCCTGAGGTGTTGTGCCGGGTGAGTAACTCATAATTGTGATTTTTAATAATGCTAAGATAAACTTATGTTGACAGATTTACTATTATTAGACATTGAAACTGTTCCTCAACATGAGGATTTCAGTACTCTTGCGCCTGAATGGCAAACCCTGTTCTGGGATAAAATTTCCAAAACCGTGCCAGAAAACACAAGCCCGGAAGAAAGCTATAAAAAGAAAGGCGGCATTTTAGCGGAGTTTGGTAAGATCGTATGTATCTCCACTGCTTTTTTTCAGGAAAATGATAACAAAGAATTGTGTTTGAAAATGAAAAGCATTTCAGACGATGATGAGGTCGCATTGCTGCGATCATTCATCGCATTATGCGATAAGATGTATAAATACAATAAGAATTTTCAGTTTGCGGGACACAATATCAAGGAATTCGATATTCCTTATATCTGCCGCAGGTTAATGATCAACCAACTTCCATTGCCCGAATATCTTCAATTGAATGATAAGAAACCCTGGGAAACAAAAATGTTCGATACCATGAACTGGTGGAAGTTTGGCGATAATAAAAATTATGTATCGCTTCATTTATTGGCTTCTGTTTTGGACATCCCAACATCCAAAACAGATATTGACGGAAGCATGGTGCAGGATGTGTATTACAAAGAAAAAAATCTCCAACGAATCGTTGATTATTGCCAGCGTGATGTAGTGGTTACTGCCAATATCATCCTCCGTTTCATGAATCAATCTGTTTTAAGTGAAGAAAAAATAATATTGGTAACATAAAATCGTACAATAGATTTTCTTCAAATTCGTTTTCCACAAGAATTCCCATCAATCATCACCAATAGGCTAAAGGCTTATCTTTGCGCCCATGATCGAAAAAATATTATCTGACTGGAAGAAAGGCAACTTCAAGCCCATTTATTGGTTAGAAGGTGAAGAGCCTTATTTCATTGATCAGTTAGTAGATTATGCCGAACATAAAATTTTAAGCGAAAGTGAGACAGGATTTAACCTCACTGTATTTTACGGAAAAGATGCAGATTGGGCTGCAGTGGTAAATGCCTGCAGACGTTATCCCATGTTTGCTGAACGACAAGTTGTGTTGCTGAAAGAAGCACAGCAAATGAAAGATATTGATAAAATCGAAAGTTATATCGACAATCCTTTATCATCCACCATTTTCGTAGTAAGTTATAAAGACAAAAAAGTAGATGGACGAAGCAAACTTTCCAAAACATTGAAACAAAAAGGAGAGTTGCTCACTACCAAAAAGATCTACGATAATCAATTGCCTGACTGGGCAAATAAAATGGTGCAGCAACATGGTCTTACCATTAATCAGCGTGCACTGCTGATGCTGGTTGATCATATCGGCAACGATCTCATCCGCATACAAAACGAAATAGAAAAATTAGCTGTTAATCTCGGTGCCAGAAAAAATATCACAGAAGATGATATTGAAAATTATATCGGCGTAAGCAAAGAGTTCAATGTGTTTGAAATGCAGGATGCCATTGCCAAAAAGAATTTCAGCAAAGCCATACGCATCATTCAATATTTTGAAGCCAATCCCAAAGCGGCTCCCATACAAATGATACTGCCTGCTTTGTATAATTTTTTCAGTAAAGTGTTCATGGTGTTTGGTGCAGGATCTAATGATGAAAAGACCATTGCCACTGCACTCGGCATTAATCCTTATTTCATGAAAGATTATATGCAGGCCGCCAGAAACTACAGTTTTAATGGCGTTGAAAGGATCTTATTACTCCTGCACGAATATAATCTCCGCAGTGTAGGTGTACATGATGCCGGAACCGGCGATGCAGGACTGATGAAAGAAATGGTGGTGAAAATGATGAATTGATTTTTTGTTGCAACAGTCGAATAAAATACTTCAGCTTGCTACATAAAAAAACTGCAAGCATTTTAATTGCTTGCAGTTCTATAATTATTTTTTAAAAATTAATTCTACTGACTCCATCTGCGCTGACTCATAGAACGTCTTGGTGCAAATGGTCTTGCATTAGATGATGTTCTTGCATGCGTAGCTTTTGTTTCTTCATAACTCGGTTGCAGCATTTTGTAGGGATGTTCATCCACCACAGGAATGGCTTGCAGCGTGAGTTTATGAATATCGCGTAAGAAAACTTTTTCTTCACGATCGCAGAAAGATAAAGCGATACCGCTGGCACCTGCTCTTCCTGTTCTGCCGATACGGTGAACATAAGTTTCAGGAATATTCGGTAATTCGAAATTAATTACGTGCGATAATAATTCTACATCAATACCTCTTGCAGCAATATCTGTTGCAACCAATACACGGATCTGTCCGTTCTTGAAATTGCTCAATGCTTTTTGCCTGGCGTTTTGCGATTTGTTACCGTGAATAGCATCTGTTTTTACATTGGCTCTGTTCAGTTCTTTGGCAACTTTATCAGCACCATGTTTGGTACGGGTGAACACCAATGCACTGGCAATATTCTTATCTTTTAAGATATGCAGTAACAGGTCACGTTTGTTTTCTTTTTCTACAAAATAGATAGCTTGTTCTACTTTTTCAGCAGTGGTTGCAGCAGGAGTAACTTCTACTTTCACCGGATTGCTTAAAATGCTCTGAGATAATTTTGCAATTTCAGTTGGCATCGTTGCAGAGAAAAATAATGTTTGTCTCTTTGCAGGCAATTTCGTGATGATCTTTTTTACATCATGAATGAAACCCATATCCAACATTCTGTCTGCTTCATCCAATACAAAGAATTGTAAATGCTGTAAGGAAACAAAACGTTGTTGCATCAAGTCCAATAATCTTCCCGGTGTGGCAATTAAAATATCAACACCGCGACTTAAACCATTTGTTTGTGCTTGCTGAGAAACACCACCAAAGATCACTAAATGATTCAATCCTGTATGTTTACCATAAGCTTCAAAACTTTCGTTGATCTGAATCGCTAATTCTCTTGTGGGTGTTAAGATCAAAGCTTTGATCTGTTTCGGAGCTCTGTCGTCTGTTTTTTGTTCGTATAATTTTTGTAAAATAGGAATCGCAAATGCTGCTGTTTTACCTGTGCCGGTTTGTGCACAGCCCAATAGATCTCGTCCCTGCAAAACAACGGGAATAGCTTGTTCTTGAATAGGAGTAGGCGTTGTATAGCCTTCGGTGTCAAGCGCTTTTAATATAGGCGCAATGACTTGTAATTTGATAAATGACAAATTGTATTTGTTTAAATTAAATAATGATTAACCAATACCAAGTATTGAAACTAAAGTGCGGCTAAAATTTGTATATGCTCAAAAACTTATGACTTGATGAGCTTTTTGACGGAAGGAAAGTTATCTAGTCTTCTAAGAAAGAGAATATGAAGTGCAAACATACACTTTTTATTTTAAATAACGAAATGCAGGTGCAATAAGTATTTTGGAGCAAGCTATTTAACAAGTATTAGGCTTTTTTTAATTGCCTCAAGCTTTAGCTTGGGGATAATAGATCTAAAAATATAAAGGCTTTAGCCATTCATTAACCTATAAGTAAAGTGGCTAAAGCCTAATAGTTAATTTATTATTGATCCACAGGTTGAAACCTGTGGCAATTCATTCCTTTGTGCTTTTGCAAGCAAACTCCGTGTATCTCTTTGACTCTTTAACTCTGTGGTAAAAAATCATTTCGCTTCACCCACAAAGAAAAACTCTCTGCCATTATTATAATTATCTGAAAAATTTTCTTGCGTCAATGCAATTTTATCTTTTAACCAACTTTGCAAAGTATAAATATTGTATTGCAATGTTTCATTGATGAACTGAAACATGATCTCATCATTATAATTGTATGCTTCTGCACCTGCTTTGCCGAACTCAAATAATAATATTGGTTTTGATCGCTGAATGGTTTGTGCTGCACCTTTCATCACCAATAATTCTGCACCTTCCACATCCATTTTTATTAAGGTGATCTTTGTATCGCTTGGAATGATGGCGTCTAATAATTCCGTTTCAACAAAAATAGAAGTGTCTTTTTCTTTCTTATCGTACGCCCGTTTATGCAATCCGCTATAAGCCATATCAGTCAAAACCAAATTAAAGGAACTGGTTTCTTTTTTATCACTCAAAGCAATGCAATACACTTTTGCATTGCTGCGGAATTTTCTTTTGAGTAATTGAAATAATTCAGGTATCGGTTCAAATGCATAATGTGCTGCCTGTGGTGCAGCTTCCATCATCATCTGTAAAATTTTTCCGGTGTTGGCGCCAACATCAATGCAGATACTGTCGGGCTTGCAAACGGCTTTTATTATTTTATTCGTCAACCTGTCGTATCGTTCATTCTTGGTGAATGCAACAGGAGAGTAGCGCATTATTTTTTTTACAATATTTTTCAGTGCAGTTATCAAGAAATGGTTTTTACATTGGCAATATATCTTCTCCACTTATCGATCAACTGCTGCATGTCATCCGGCAATTCAGTTGTAAAGAACATTTCTTCATTTGTTCTCGGATGTACAAACCCTAATGTTTTTGCATGTAAGGCGCAACGCGGACAGATCTCAAAACAATTATCTACAAACTGTTTGTATTTGGTGTAGATGGTTCCTTTCAAGATCTTATCGCCGCCATATTCCCAATCATTGAATAAAGTGTGACCGATGTATTTCATGTGCACTCTTATCTGATGCGTTCTTCCTGTTTCCAATACACATTCAACAAGCGTAACATAATTAAAACGTTCCAGCACTTTATAATGTGTGATGGCGTGTTTGCCTATCTCACCTTCAGGATAAGTCGTAAACATTTTCCGGTACTGCTGATGCCGTGCAATATGCGCTTCGATCCTTCCTTCATTTTCTTCCACATCACCCCAAACGACCGCTACATATTTTCTTTGTACGGTATGATTGAAAAATTGTTTTGCCAAATGCGCTGCCGCTTCTGCATTCTTTGCCAACACAATTAAACCTGTTGTATTCTTATCAATACGATGCACCAAACCGTAACGCGGCAGGTCTTCTTCACTCAGTGTTGGGTTCTGTTTCAATAAATGATAAGCAACACCATTCAATAAAGTGCCTGTATAATTTCCAACACCGGGATGCACCACCATGTTCGGCTTTTTATTGATCACCAAAACATCATCATCTTCATACACAATATTCAACGGAATATCCTCGGGTTTTAATTCGGTATATTCAGGATTGATCAAACTCAACAATACAATTTCATCACCCGGTTTTGTGCGGTAATTGCTTTTAACGATCTTCCCGTTCACCGTTAAAAAGCCCGATTCAATTCCTTTCTGAATTTTATTTCTCGTAGCGCCTTCAATACTTTGTTGCAGCCATTTGTCAATGCGCATAGGCTCCTGGCCCTTAGCGATCACAAACTCTTTTCGTTCGTAAAGTTCTTCGTTGGTCTCTTCCTGTTGTATATCGATCTCGTCACTCATATCTGCAAATGTAAGTGATGCTTGATTATTGTTATGTACTTGGCTTTTGTGCTGCTATTAAGCTGCTGTTGCGTCGCACACTTGTACTTTCTGTCTTTGTGCTTCAATAATCCTATAAATTAATTTCATCACCGTATTTTCGCATCATGAAACAGGAAATTTTCTTTAAAGATCTGGGATTGCGTTCTTACAAAGAGTCGTGGGACTTACAGGAAGTTTTACTGAAACAAAACGTTGAAATAAAATCAACGGCCAATCGTGATCCTTCATCTGTCAATAGTCATCTGTCAACTGTCAATCACCTTTTATTTGTTGAACATCCACCGGTTTATACTTTGGGCAAAAGCGGACATGTAGAAAATGTGTTACTGAATGAAGAAGGATTGAAAGCAAGAGGCATCGAATTTTTTCACATCAATCGCGGCGGTGATATTACTTTTCACGGCCCGCAACAATTGGTGGGCTATCCCATTATTGATCTCGATAAATTTAAGACCGATCTTGGTTGGTATCTCAGAAGTTTGGAAGAAGTGATCATTCTCACTATGGCTGAATATGGTTTAAAAGGCGAACGCAGCAAAGGTGAAACAGGTGTTTGGTTAGACACTGAAATAAAAGGCCGTGAAAGAAAAATTTGTGCCATGGGCATCAAATGCAGTCGATGGATCACCATGCACGGCTTTGCTTTGAACGTGAATACCGATCTCGATTATTTTAATTTCATCATCCCATGCGGCATACAAAATAAGCAGGTTACATCCTTGCAAAAAGAATTGGGAAGAGAAGTGGATATGGATGAAGTAAAAGAAAAAGTAAAACGCAATTTTGAAATTGTGTTTGATGCTGTTATCATATAGGCAATCATTTTTCTTTATTCATGCACCTGCCTGCCGGTAGGCAAGTTCGTGGCAGAATATTAAAACTCTTTATCAAGATATAATTTATTCTTCTCTTTTAATTTATCATCCTCAAACAATTCAAATTTGAACCATCCGGCATGGACGAAATTTGTCTTGTCTAAAACCAATTCAGCGTCCTTCAAATGTTTTATTTCAAACAATAAAGAACCATCTTCTTCCATAAAAACAATGCGGTAATGATGTTCAGTCGCATCAGGAATATTGATGGCAACATAACCATTATGATTGGTGAAGATATATTGAGAAGGCTTCCATACATATTTCGGAACAAACGGCATCAATATCACATCATATTTTGTGATCGCATATAAAGTATCTTTTGTTTTGGAGCTGATGCTGTCCTTGAAATTTTTATAATCAGGATATTCTAAGGTTTGTATCAGAGAATCTTTATTGTGGTAATAAATATGAATGAACTTTTTTTCAGCAGGTTTAGCCAAAGTAATAGGTGAATTTGTTTTCAGGTCATGATTATCTGAACTGATGATGTCTGAATTCACCCTTCTTTTTCTGGAAAGAAACGGAATGTCTTCGATCCTGATCTCTTCGGGCATGGATGTGTTACTTTCAGTTAATTCCTCTGTTTGAGTTGTAGTGTTTGCAATCGATTTTGATCTGGTGAAAAAATAATTGCCGCCATCCAGCACAAAGAAGATACGGTAATACACTTTTGAATCGGTATCGTTATTCTTATAAATAAAACCATTATCAGGTAGTGCAGGCGAGTGTGCTGTTAAAATGGTACGGAATAATTTCAGGCTGTCGAAAGACCGCTGAACTGAAAGCTGAATGCAGGTTTGATAGGTATTCTTCCAACTGATCTTTACTTTTCCTTTTCCGAGATCAGTCACTGTAAAATCAATGGAAGCAGATTGCGCAGCGATCCTTGCATTAACAAAAAACAGAAGAATGATCAAACCAAGTATGAACCTTTTTATCCCTTTCATCAAAGCAAATATAATATTGCAGGGCTTATTTAAAAAGGTAAAGTATTGATGGGCAAAGAAAGGTTGCCTTGTAAACCGCCGCTGTGTATGATCATCAGTTTACTTTTTTTGGGGAAATGATCTTTTTTGATCAGGTCAAAAACAGCAAAAAGCAGTTTGGATGTATAGATGATATCTGTTGGTAATTGATGTTCCTTCCAAAGCTTTTTCATAAAATCGATTAATGCAGGCGGATGTTTGGCAAAACCACCGAAATGATAATCATGCAGCAATGAATATCTCTTTCGCAATTCATCCTCATCCAATAAATTTTTAACATCATTGATCAATGTTTCATTCTTCATTGAATTAATACCGATAATGGTTTGATGATCTTTTGCTGCTTTGATCAATCCTGCCATCATGGTTCCTGTTCCCGTTGCACAAAGGATATGTGTGTAAGTTTCATCGATCCAGTTAAAGATTTCAGATGCACCTTTTGCACCCAGCGGACTGTAACCTCCTGTATTCACCCAATACCAATTTGGTTGAGCGAATCTCATTTTAATATTTTCAATATCCTTAAAATCATTTCTCGTCACAAAGATCAATTGCATCCCATCCGCTTCAGCTTGTTGTAAGGTGTGTGATAATTCAATCATTCTTTCGCCCCTGATGATGCCAATGCTTTTCAATCCTGCTTCTTTGCAGGCAAATGCTGTGGCAGAAAGGTGATTGGAATAAGCTCCACCGAAACTAGCGATCGTTTCAAATCCTTTGCCAACAGCATCTTCGAGATGATATTTGAGTTTGAACCATTTGTTACCGCTGATAACCGGATGCAATTTGTCGATCCTCAATACAGTTGCTTCAATTGATCTTGCTGTTATCGAATCACACGATAGTGATTGCAGCCATACTTTGTCAAAATCAATTGATGGGCTCATATTCAGCAAATTTATTGGCTGTGCTGGTGTGAAGCTGTAAATTTGAGAAATAAAACTAATAATTATGAAACCCACATTGGTGATATTGGCTGCAGGAATGGCAAGCCGTTATGGAAGCATGAAACAAACTCAATCCTTTGGCCCGAGCGGTGAAACGATCATGGAATACAGTATTTATGATGCCATTAAAGCGGGATTTGGAAAAGTTGTTTTTATTATCAGAGAAGATTTTGCAGAAGCGTTCAAGAATATTGTGGAACCGAAATTGAAAGGGAAGATCATAACAGATTATGTATATCAGAAATTGGAATCTTTTACCGGAGCAAGAACAATTCCTGCAGAAAGAACGAAACCCTGGGGAACAGCACATGCGGTCTTATGTTGCAAAGGAAAAGTGAATGAACCTTTTGCAGTGATCAATGCAGATGATTTTTATGGTCGCGACGGTTTTGCAAAAGCTTACCAGTTTCTCACAAAAGATGTGGCTGATGATTGTTATGCCATCATCGGATATGAATTAAAGAAAACATTAAGTGATAACGGAAGTGTGAGCCGTGGTGTTTGTGAAGTAGATGCAAAGAATCATTTGACCGATATCAAAGAACGCACAAAAATATATCGTAATGAAAAAGGAGTGATCACTTATGAAGATGAGAGTGGTTTGCATGAAGTAAGTGAGAATGCAAGTGTTAGCATGAACTTCTTTGGTTTTGCAGCCAATGTGATCGATTACAGTGAAACTTTGTTCAATGATTTTCTGGATAAGAATATCACCAACCCTAAAGGTGAATTCTTTATTCCTTTGGTGGTAGATCAATTTGTACAATCAGGTAAGGGACATGTAAAAGTGATTCCCACTTCTGCGCAATGGTTTGGAGTAACGTATAAAGAAGACGCACCTGTTGTGCAGGCAAGTATTGATAAATTGGTTGCCGGTGGAGAGTACCCCAATAATTTGTGGGCATAGAATGATGTAACAAGATTTAGAATTTCAATAAAGCTTTTGTTGTCTGAAGAACTCCTTTGGAGCGTCGTTTGAAAGAAATCCATTGAGGCATACTTGTACTTTCAGAAAAATATTCAACGCTTACAAATAAAAAATCCCGTTCAATTGAACAGGATTTTTTTATTTGTATCTCCCCCCGGTGATACAATTATTTTTTATTGAAGGCCTGCACTAAGAAAACGCAGTTCTCCATTTGTTTGATTTGATTGGATCTGTCCATTCCTTTAATGGAAGAATGGGAAACGATCTTAATTTTTTGAACAGAAGTATCACTGTCTTTTACTTCATCGATCAGTTTAAAGATATTCTTACTCTTGATCGCAAAGGCAACACCTTCGGCTTGTTTCTCACGTGTACTCAATACACCGATCACTTCGCCATTCTTGTCTAATACAGGACCACCGCTGTTTCCGGGATTGGCATTCATTTCTAATTGCCATCTGGTACTGTCGCCGTTAAAACCTGTTTTAGCACTCAGATCACCTTTGTTATAAGTAATGTCGTTACGGGGATAGCCTAATGTGAAAACTTCTTCGCCGAGATCAAGGTCAGATTTACGGAAACCGTAAGGCAGACTTTTTAATGCGGTGAAATCTTCATCATCAATTTTCAGAATTGCCAGATCTCTCACTTCGTCGCGATAAATGATCTTCGCCTTAAATTCATCATGATTATTATTGATCACATTTGCAAAGGATGAACCTTTTAAAACGTGCGCATTGGTAATGATATAGCCTTTCGCATCAATTAAGAATCCTGAACCGCCACCTGTCAATACTGCATCTTTCGGAAGTTTGGAATCAACTTCCTTTAATTTAGCACCCTGATATTGTTGATTTCTTTTTACAACTTCCACTTCTCTTTTTAATTCCTGAATTTGATTATTGCTGGCAGGAGAAAGATATAAGGTCAAACCGCTGATCACCAAAGCAATCACACCACCAACAGAAGCTGCAATGGCAGTCACTTTTTTATACTTGTTGTATAATTGGATAACACGACCTTTTGTGCTGAGTTCGCCGCCTTCGTTAATATCACCGCGTTCAATTAACCTGCTGTGCATTTCATGCAATGCATGTTTGATATTGCGTTGATCGGAATAGATATCCATTTGATGAAGGAACATATTGTGTTCAACCACCATCTGGTCAATTTCCGGGGTATTCTTGCGCAACTCTTCGAAATACGCTTTTTTAGCCGGCAACATAGTGCCGTCTAAGTAACGTTCGATCGCTTGAAGTAATAAAATGTCTTCCATGGTACTTATTCTCCGATATTATATTGAGCAAAGAACAATTTTTTTAAACGTATCAAACATTTATATTTCTGGTTCTTCGCATTATCTGCATTGGTGTATCCGAATTCTTTCGACAATTGCTGCATGTCCATTTTCTTCACATAATACCCTTCCAACAAACTTTTACAAGGTTCTCCCAAACTGTTTAGTGCCCTGTCCATTATCGCAAACTCAGCATTGCGTTTTTCGTGAATCTCAATGTCTTCTTCAACAGCCACAGTTTCTTCAAAGCTGTCAATCTGGTTTGAATAGCGGCCAATCTGCTGTAATCGTTTAAGCCAGAGTCGCCTGCATATGGAATATACATACGTGTTAATTTTAGAGGTTAAAACAAATGAATCGCTTTTTGCTTTTTCATACAGCGCAATCATTGCTTCCTGAAAAATATCCCTGGCATCATCATAAGAGCCATTGTTATTGAGAATGAAAGCCTGAACCATATTAAAATTGTCCTTATATAAGGCCTCGATGGCTTTCGAATCATTGTTAGCCAATCCTTTCAATAATGCTTGTTCAGTAAACTCTGCTTTCACTATCTGTCGTTTAATACGGGAAGAGGGATAAAAGTAACCCAAAATGAGGCGAAAAAAAATTTTTCAAAAAAACTTTAATGGATGGGTTACTTTATAGCACATACCGGTATTAACTTCAAAATTCACTAACAACAAAAAGCTCACAACAATGAAAAAATTATTCGCGATCTTGGCTATTGCCAGCGTAATGACAGCTTGCGGCGGTGCAAAAACTGAAACTCCTGCAACTGATTCTGCTTCTAAAATGGCTACTGACACAACTAAGAAAGACACTTCTAAGATGGCAGTTGACACTACTAAGAAAGACACTACTAAGAAAATGTAATTTGAATGGTGCGTAGGTAGTTCTCGCTTGCAGAACTCGTGAGATGAACTCTTTTTCATATGGCAAGCAATCGTTAGAGGCCGTTCCGTTTCCACGGAAGGGCTTTTTTCTTTGTATGAACCCATCCTGCAGTTACCGCAGGATGGGTTTTTTAGTTTCCCGAACGGCATCAGCTTTGTGAACTTTTTTCAGGGTTGGCAACCCTTTTTCATTTCGCCTTTTCAAGGGGTTTTCAGTATAAGATACAAGTATAAGAAAGGGTACTAAAATAATAGATAAGCCATATATAAGCCTTATATAAGCCATCTATAAGCCTTGTATAAGCCATGTCTTTAAAGACATGGCTTATCTATGGGTTAAATCAGTATTTGTGGTAATTCAAGTTTGTTTTATTTAGCCTTCTATCTGCCTTTAAGCCCCTGTTAAACATGGCTTGACCCGGCCTGAACAAACCGATGATCAGGTGAACTTCGGTCCGTATTCTAATCCACAACCAAAAAGAGATTCGCTTTTACCGGCAACGGAGGGTTTTGAATATGAAAATTTAGTGGAAGAATGAATTGCAAATACGTAACTGAGGCATTCGATCAGTTTACAAAATATTCCCAAAAAAACGTTCGATGATGCGTTTGTGGGACTTTGATTTGTGGGACGTTTATTTGGGAAAATGATCGGTTTGGTAACAGCAACTCTTTTTAAAAATGGGTTGATAAAAAATTTGTCTCAGAAAAGGAACGTTTGTTTAGGGTTTCTTTCTTGTAAACAAAACATAATTGTAAATTAGGCTATGATTACCGTTGAATTAAAACCGCTGTACCACCGCAAACAGGAATGTATTGCTGTTGTTTTTAAACACGATACAGTAATAAATACCATTGTTAAAAAGATACCCGGCATAAAATGGAGTGTTACAAATAAGTGCTGGTATATAGGTTGTACCAAAGAACAATATATTGTTTTATCAACAGCATTGCAGGCAAAAGCCATTTTACAAACCACCCAACTAAAAACATATCTGCAACAGCGAAAAGCCATTGTACCTGAAACACAAAAAAAAATACAAGGTAATACTGCGGCTCTATTACTTAAACATCCTATAAATGCCCAAAACTTAATTGCCATTACCGCATTACAAAAAATGCTTGTTTTAAAAGGTTATAGTACTAATACCATACGTAATTATTGTAACGAATTTCATCACCTGCTTCGTTTACTTGGCAATACAAACGTAAACGATTTACAAAAGCACCATATACTCAGTTATTTATTGTGGTTACTCGAAAAGCAAGGCTGCAGCGAAACACAAGTACATACCGCAGTTAATGCTATTAAGTTCTATTTTGAAAAAGTGATGAAACGTGAAAAAGAATTTTATGATTTACCACGACCTAAAAAACCATTTAAACTGCCCGAAGTTTTAGCAGAAGAAGAAGTGATAAGCATAATACAAAAAATTACAAATCTTAAACACCGTACCATGATTATGGCAGGCTATGCAGCAGGTTTACGGGTTAGCGAAATTGTAAATTTAAAAGTAAAAGATATTGATAGTAAAAGAATGATGATACATATACATGCTGCAAAAGGAAAGAAAGACAGGATGGTGCCATTATCAAAAA
>CAIVCF010000164.1 GCA_903904335.1 uncultured Chitinophagaceae bacterium
ATCACCTGCGAATATTCATCATCACTTTTAAAATTGATCTTGATTGAAAAAGTACGTCCCATTAAAGTGGCGTGGCTTGTTACCTGTTCGGTTTCGCTCAGCGTATCGTTCTTCAACGTAAATTCGCCATAACCGAAACCATTTTTAAACTTAGCGGCATTGTTGGCTACCTGATATCGGTGCACAAACAAAAAATGTCCGCCCCAAAAGGCTTTAAATTGGGTTTCGCCTTGCCTGGTCGTGTCTTTACCTTTCACAATATAGGCATTATCCAGTTTCCAAAGACCATCAATTTTTGAGGTCCCGTTTGCCTGCAGCTGAGTGTAGGTTTCTGTCATCGTGTAAACTGCCCCGCTCGCCGAAGGCATTTTTAATTTTTGGGTGTAAGCGGAATCTTTACGGTTAAATGCTACGCTATAATTAGCTGATGAATCAAGCGCCCGGCTACTGTAAATATTGGTCTCTACAAAATGGTTTCCGGTATCCAAACGATAGCTGCCAACGCCAAAGCCGACAGATGAATCGGGTGCCAGGCTGGCATAGGCAAAATGATTTTCGGTGTATATCTTAAATTGTGTCCTCGGATAAATTGTATCTTTCCCACCTCCGCTAACAGTTATTTTATCCATTTTATATACGCCGGGTTGCGCAAGCTGTTTTTTTGTTGATTTGCAACCCACGAAAATACCAATCAATAGAGCTGCACAGATGATAATTCTTTTCATTTTTTAAGTTTATAGGGTGAACAAAAGGGAGGTTAGCAAAGAAAAAACATAGCGCGGCCTACCTGTCAGTGAGGAATACACGTGGCAGAAGCACCATAGTACATGTGGCTTCCGGTATCATGTTGATTTAAGGGATAATTGGTAATAATAAATTTACAGATAATATCCCTGATATCAAACAAATAAAATTTGGTTTGTTTTTGGAGAATATAAAAGAGCCGGGGAGCTGAACTCAATAAGCGATTAACGACAAATGCTATTAATTGAGACTTACGAAGTTTTTGAAACTTCGTAAGTCTTCACATTTTCAAATTTTATTATTGCGCTTTCACCGGCAATGGTGGGCGCACCGGTTCAACCGGTGGGTTCTTTTTAAGTTGTTCCAATGCAATTTCTATAGCCTTCTGTAACTGGGGATCGATCCCTTTGATCATATCGGCCGGAGTTTGTATCACTTCAACATCCGGAGCCACACCCACATTTTCAACAATGAAACCGTCTTTGGTCCAGATACCAACGTTCGGCACAACCACAATATTTTGATCTAGGTATGACATTTTAGTTTATCTTTATTGTTATTATATGGTATTTATGTTGTGATTTGTTGTAAGGATGTATTTGATAACACTTGTGAATAATAAGCAATTGTTTTTAACCAACCACTACCAACAGGATTGACTGGATTTCCAAAACACATCAAATATAAATTGTTTGTTGTAGAATTACTAAAAGATCCACTAAATGCTGAAGTTGCTGTTGATCCATTAACATTTAAGTTTACTGATAATGTGGAATTTGACCAAGAAAGTGCAGCTTGGTAAATTGGTGCTGGTGTAAAAGATAATAGATATTTGTCACCAACACTATCACTAAATCCCCATGTTGTTGAATTCTCCCCACGCAACATAGAATACCAAGGACCACCAGCAGATCCTAAAATGTATGAAGGATAAACGTTTTGTAATTGACTAAATTTTACATG
>CAIVCF010000165.1 GCA_903904335.1 uncultured Chitinophagaceae bacterium
AAAAATGTGGAAGAATTAAAAGCTGCATTGAGTAATGTAAGGGGCACAGCTTATTTCGACGGAATTTATCCCGGCTATACAGAATCTTATCGTTATCCTGTTAAATTGGATGATGAATAATATTGTTAGATTATTTTGATTAGTAAAAAAGTCCCGAAGTTTTATTCGGGACTTTTTTATTTCTGCTCATTAATTGTTTTTTCGGTACACCAAATATTCGCAGGACTGTAATTCAAATGATTCTTTTGAAGTAAAAGAAAAACTCAGTTCTGAAAATACATTTTGAAATGACCCGTTTAGCCATTCGTGTTCAACAGCGATATGTACTTTGTTTTCTGTTGAAAGATTGATCAGCACCAACACAACATCATTCTCTTTTTTTCTGATGAATGCCATTAATCCATCATGTTCTGTCGGAAGGATAAAAGTTTCTCCATCAGCAACAGCATTATTTTTATGGAGATTCAACAATGCTTTATAAAAATTATGGAGTTCAACAGGTTCTTTCCAATCGATCTCATCCTTATCAAAAAATTTCAATCTTTTATAGTTGGGTAATTCTTGCCCGCTGTAAACCAAAGGCATTCCCTGCCATGTACAAGTGAATACAGCAAAGGCTTTCGCGGCAGCACCATATTTTTCATATTCTGTTCCGTTCCAACTGTTCTCATCATGATTGGAAGTGAAAAATAATTTATGTGTCCCTTGCGGATATTGCGAATACTCATGCAATACATTCCTGACATCGTTTAAAGTTGCATTTCCTTTTACAAATTTTTCTGTTACATGCATCCATGCCCATGCATAACTCACATCGAATACATCGTGATAATCTTTTACTTCACATTCTGCCAACCAGAATAAATGTTTCGAATGCTCGCAAGCCATTCTTGCATCATTCCAAAAATCCCAGGGAACCAAATGTGCCATATCGCAGCGAAAGCCGTCTATATCACATTCATTCACCCAATATTTCATTGCATCGATTAATGCAGTGCGCATTTCTTTATTGTCATAATTCAGATCGATCACATCATGCCATCCGTTTCTTTCAATAAATTTTCCGTCAACATCTCTTACATAAAAATCAGAATATTCTTTTGTCCAGTGATGATCCCATCCCGTATGATTGGCCACCCAATCAATAATGATTTTAAACCCTGATTCATGTGCCGTTGCAATCAGAGATTTAAAATCTTCCAATGAACCGAATTCAGGATTGATGCTGGTATAGCTGCTGCAGGCATAATAACTGCCCAATGTTCCCTGCATCACTTCTTTGCTGATGGGGGTGATCGGCATCAGCCATAAAATCTCCACTCCCATGTCTTTCAATCTAGGCAAGTGTTTTGCGAATGCAGCAAATGTTCCTTCATGCGTGTACTGACGAATATTTACTTCGTAGATATTGGAACCTTTGGCCCAATCAACTGTTGAAAATAATCTGCTCATAATTACTTGCTCTTAATTACAAAGAAATACTTTTTAAAGGTATCCTGAATTTGATTTACTTTAAACTTATAATCCTGTTTCGCACATGCAGAATAATGCAGATGGAATAAAATTAGAAAGAAGAATCAGTTTGTTGCAGGCCACTGCCATCAACATGACGGATATGGTGGGCATCGGACCATTTGTGGTGTTAAGTATTGTTGCGCAAACCATGAACGGCCCCTGGTTTTTGTATGCATGGATCGCAGGAGCCGTTTTATCTGTGATCGATGCCAATGTCTGGAGCCAATTGGGTTCCGCCTATCCCTTGGCAGGAGGCAGTTATAATTTTTTAAAAGCAGGCTACGGAGAAAAATATGGGAAGTTGATGAGCTTTTTATTTGTGTGGCAAACCATGATACAAGCACCATTGGTAATTGCATCTGCTGCCATTGGCTTTTCACAATATGCAGGATATCTATTTCATCTTGATACTTTTTCTGCTAAAGCAGTCAGCGGAACTGTAGTATTGCTGATCGTTCTATTATTGTACAGAAAAATAGAAACCATCGGAAAAATTTCTGTGTTTTTATGGATGGGTGTTTTAGTAACAATGGTATGGATCATTGGTGGTGGCTTATGGCATGGTAATTTTTTAGCCCCGATAAAAAATATCAATGAAGGATTAGAATTGAATCATGCATTTGCCGCTGCTATCGGTTTTGCAAGTGTAAAAACCGTATATAGTTATTTGGGTTATTACAATGTTTGTCATCTCGGCGGCGAGATCATCAATCCGAAAAAAAATATCCCGCGAAGTATGTTCATTTCCATTGGTGGTATTGCTGTTTTGTATTTATTGATGAATGTAAGTGTTGCTTCCGTTTTACCATTGCAGCAAATCCAGCAAAGTAAATTTGTAGTGAGCGAATTCGTACAAACCCTTGCGGGATCAACTGCTGCAAACATTGCCACACTTTTGATTTTATGGGTTGCCTTCGCTTCGGTATTTTCTGCAACGCTTGGTTACAGCCGTATTCCTTATGCAGCTGCTGCAGATGGCGCATTCTTTAAAGTGTTTGCAAAACTGCATCCTACTAAACATTTTCCGCATATTTCTTTGTTGGTATTAGGCGCTGTTGCATTTGTCTTCAGTTTATTATTTAAGCTGAAAGATATAATTGATGCAATCTTGGCCATGAGGATTTTAATTCAATTCATCGGACAAGCAGTTGGACTAATTTTACTCACCAAACAAAAAGGATTAAAACATTTTCCCTGGAAAATGCCATTGTATCCACTACCGGCCATTGCTGCAATTATAATCTGGGGTTTTGTTTTGTATTCAACCGGAACAAAAATGATGTTGGGCGGATTAACTGTAACTGCATTAGGTATTGTTGCATTCTTTATTAAATCAAAACGGAATAATGAATGGCCGTTTACTTCTAATTAATTACTTTTACTGTAAGGAATTGAATCATCCAACTCAGCACCACAACGGTAAACGCGCCAATGACATTCAGCCATAAAAATCCAAGGCCGATGATATTGAATTTATCTAAAAAGAAAACAGTGATTACAATTAATTCACCAATGATGGCGGCAATAAATACTGCATTACTTTTTATATTCTTTAAATAAAATGCAACGAGAAATATTCCGAGTATCACACCGTAAAAAAGTGAACCCATAATATTGACTACTTCAATCAAACTGCCCATTCCGCTGGCAAATTCTGCAACGATAACAGAAAATATTCCCCATGCCAACGTATAATAACGAGAGATATGGTAACGTTTCTCTTCTTCCTCATCTGATTTATCAGGATGCAAATGATCTTTTTTGAAACGCAGGTGAAAATCAATCACAGAACAACTTGCCAACGAATTCAATGCTGCTGCGATAGAGCCCCATGCCGCTAAAAAAATTATAGCAATCAATAAACCCACCAATCCTTTCGGCAAATAGTCGATCACAAAACGAAGGAAAATATAATTGGTATCGTTATCATCACCTTTAACATCATTCGATTTGATCAATGCTTTGTACTGTGTTCTTAATTGATCGCTTTGCTGATTGAGTTGTTTCAATTCCTGTTTGGAATTTGTTTCATCATTTTTCCAATTGGCAACTGCATTTTGTTTTTGCTGATTAATGATCGAATATTGATTCTCCAATGCTACCGCTGCATCTTTTTTATTGCTGTTCAACAATTTTTGCTGCTCCACGGCATTAAAAAAAATAGGTTGTGATTTGAATTGATAAAATGTAAAAAGCATTGCCCCCAACAATAAAATAAAAAACTGCATCGGCACTTTTATCAACCCATTCATCAATAAACCCGTTTTGCTCGCTTTATCATCTTTTGCAGTTAAATATCTGCCAACCTGCGATTGATCGGTGCCGAAATAACTCAATGCCAAAAAGAATCCGCCGATCACGCCACTAATGACATTATATTTATCTTTCCAGTTAAACCCTTTATTGGTAAATCCTAAAGTGATCACATTCATCTTTCCGCCATTGCCGCTTATTTTCAGCGCATCCATAAAACCCATTCCTGATGGTAATAAATGGATCATCCAATAACCCGTGACAAACATGCCAATGAAAATGATCACCAACTGCAATTGTTGTGTATACGCCACTGCTTTTGCACCACCACTCACTGTGTAAATGATCAATAATCCACCCATGAAAATATTGGTCCAAAAAATATCCCATCCCAATAAAGAAGATAAAATGATGGAAGGTGCATAAATACTTACACCGGTTGATAATCCTCTGGATAATAAAAAAAGTGATGAAGTAAATGTTCTTGTTTTAAGATCAAAACGTTGTTCTAAAAATTCATACGCAGTAAAGACTTTTAATTTACTGAATAATGGAACGAATGTGATGCATAAAATAACCATCGCAATCGGCAAGCCGAAATAGTATTGCACAAAACGCATCCCATCGGTGAAAGCCTGTCCGGGTGCGGATAAGAACGTAATGGCGCTTGCCTGTGTGCCCATGATGCTCAATAAAATCAAATACCATGGCATGGAGCGGTTACACAAAAAATAACCATCCATATTTTTGGTGGTACGGCTTTTATACAGGCCATATATAATAATGCATATCAATGTTGCACTGAGGACTATCCAATCAATTTGGCTCATGAAAAATATTTAGTGATCCAGGCAAAAAAGATAATGAGTAATATTAAAAAAACGATCACAAAAATGTATAAGTGGCGCCAGGTTGAAAAGAATGGTATTTCGTTTTTTTGTTTCACGAGCATTTGTATTTTACTTGAACATCGTTACGTCGCACTCTTGTACTTTTTGTTCTTTGAGCATCTTATTTTCTTCCGCGCAATAAACTACCGCTCAATAACCCGATTCCTAATCCAATAATCAGACCTATCTTAACATTTTTTAAAAAAAATCCCAAAATAAGTCCGATGACAATTAATAATCCGAAACTGATTGCTCTGCGTTGCTGCATCTTATTTATTTTGGGGTAATGCAATCAGATTAGCTATGATCTTGTATGCACCTGCATTTCCGGCGGGCAACTGTCTGAACAAGACCAAACTCACATAAGCAAAATTTCCTTTACCGTATTTTGCGATTGCCAAGCTTCCTTTAGTTTCTTCTTTATCGCCGCTGTCTTTCATACTCAATGGTGTTTCAAAATGCGGATCAGATTGTTCTGCCTGATACGTACTTCTCTCCTGCACCCAGTTTTTAAAATCAGCATCTGTAATTTTATTGGGATAATTTAAAACAGAATGTTCAGGCAAAACAAAATTCACTTTCGCATCTTCTTCGGTAACCCGTGAGCCTGAGTTCACTAAAAATTTATACGGTCCTACTTTTACATTCTTTGATCCAACAAGATTACTTTTTAAATATTGAAGGATCAGATTACCGCCATTTTCCACATAACGATTCAACACATCATTCTTATTTGTAAGCCATTCATAAATATTATAAGCCCTTATTCCAACAACAATGGCATCAAACTGTTTCAGATTCTCATCCACTAAATCCTCCTCTGACAAATATTTCACGTCGTAGCCCAATTGTGTTAATGCATCAGGAACTTTATCTCCGGCACCAATAATATAACCAAGTTTTTTCCCAACAGTCTTTATTTCATCATTCAATACTAAAATATTGTCTTTGTAGATGTAATGAATGTCGGGAATATGATCGTATTTGATGGCACGTAAATAATGTGTGTAAACATGTTTGCTTCCATTTACTGTTAATTCAATAGCTGCAGAAATATACGGGTCTAAACTTTTATTATAGAATTTTTTCAAAGACAATACTAACTGATAAATTTTCCCTGTTTCAAAATCTATCAATGTATCTTTTGAATACACAACAGAATCAGCTTGTTTTAAATGAATAGTTACAGGAATCTGTTTGCCTGCGAAATTTGATTTGTACTGTAACTGTAACACAGGATTTGAAACAATTTTATTATCTCTTTTTACATTCGTTAACAGAATATCAGGTGATAATGAAACGATCAAAGGAGAAATAACAACAACAGGTTGATATAATTCACCTTTTACGGGATCAACCACTTTATGCTGAATCGGCCGATCTACAATAAAACTGATATCCTTGGTTTTAAAAATAAACTTTGCAATATATGCAGGGTCATTCTCTGCTTTTCCGATCAATTTTTGATCATCCACATTGAACATCCCTACGCCGCTCATTTGCTTTTCCAACCAATAAGGCTGAGTCAATGCTTTACTGCTTGATACGATAAATGATTTATTAAAACTGATATTTTGATTAAGCAAAAGATTATTATTCAATGTTGAATCGAATGAACCGCTTTCAGCAGAATTCATGGAAATGCTTTCCAAGGTTATTTTAGCATCGTTTCTTTTGTTCACAAAAAAGTTGATATTTATTTTTTCACCACGCACTGCGTATTCATTATCACTGGTGGCTTCGGCAAAAATGCCACTGCATTCTAAAATGATGTTTTGTAATTCTTTTAATTTTTCATTCCACCAAACACCATGATCATCCATCCGTTGGATATGTTTATATACTTCCACTAAACTGTCAACCAAATTTTCGGGATGTTCAAAATTAAAATCATGAATTATTTTGTTGAGACTTTGTTCAATTGATTCACCGCCTTTAATTCGTCTCCAATCAATATTAATTCCATCCATCAAACTGTTCTTCGGTGCATCGCCGCCGGTGGTTGAAAAGTATTCATAGCTTGTTCCGCGTCTTCTCGGTCTGCCTTCACCCTGACTTTTATGCATCGATCTTGCTTCACCGCCAATTTCGCCATAACTCTCTCCCAGCAAAGGATTAAAGCCACCTACATCCAACTTCAATTGATCATCGCTTGTTGTATTGGCACCGTTAAAATTAAATGTGTTCCACAAAATTCTTTTCGCTTGCCAAACACTTACATATTTTAATTGTTCCGGAAATTTTGTTGGATCGGCTGCAGCTTTAAATGCTTCATTCGCTAAAATGGAAGATGCTGCATGATGACCATGACCTGCTCTTGAATCTCCGGGAAAACGTGTAACAATAACATCAGGTTTAAAATTCCGTATTACCCAAACAATATCACTCAATACTTTTTCTCTGTCCCAAATACGCAATGCTTCATCTGCATTTTTGCTGAAACCGAATTCATACGCACGACTGAAATATTGTTCCGCACCATCCATTCTTCTTGCCGCCAATAATTCCTGTGTGCGAATCAACCCCAATTCAATTCCCTGTTCACTGCCAATTAAATTTTGTCCGCCATCACCACGTGTTAAACTCAAATATCCGGTACGGTATAATTTTTCTTTGGCGAGATATGGCAATAATCCGTTGTTCTCATCATCCGGATGCGCGGCAATGTATAATACACTTCCCAACACATTCATTTTCTTTAACTGCATAAAAATATCTGCGCTGTTATGCGTTGCCGGAACTTGTGCAAATAATGAAGATCGAAAACTAAAAACTGAAAACAATAAGAAATACTTGACAACAAATTTCATGCTTTGGTATTTATGGTGTTGCTACGAAGATAATAGAACTGTTTGATGATTTTTTATGTAGCCGGCTTTTGTTGATGAATTAAACTTTCGTTGCCTTCGATTCTTTCGGTGAAAGAATCGCATACTTGTACTTTCAGAACTTTGCTGAACTTTCCTATAAATAACTCTTAATTTTCAATTAAACCGTCTTTCCTTTCAAAGCTCCGCTGACAGCGGCATCCATAGCACGCTCTGCAAAAGGCCGTGTTATTTCGTTGAGTTCTTCTATTTTGGAATGAATGAGATCTTTATCATCCATCGTTAATGCCAATTGCAGGTTTTGCATGGCCTGTGCAGTAGCGATCATTTCGGGTTGTGAAACGATATGCGAATTTTTGGTAAGAAATTTTTCGGTGGTTTCTAAAATCTGTTCGCCTTCTGTTTTTGCTTCAACAATCGCACGAATGGCAATATCATCTTTGGCATGCGTGATACTTTCCAACAACATTTTTTCTACATCTTCATCCGTTAATCCGTATTGCGGTTTTACTTCAATGCTTTGTTCCACACCGCTGCGCAATTCTTTTGCTTTGATCACTAAAATACCATCCGCATTAATTAAAAAACTCACTTCCACTTTTGGAAAGCCTGCGGGCATTCCAGGAATACTTGTTAAATTAAATTCAGCGAGTCTGCGATTGTCTTTTACCAGATCTCTTTCACCCTGAAAAACGGAGATACGCATGCTGCCCTGTCCGTCTTTTTGTGTGGTGTATTGTCTGCCAACCTTTGTTGGAATTTTTGAATTACGTGGAATCAACACATCCATTAATCCGCCCATCGTTTCAATGCCTAGGCTTAATGGTGTTATATCCAACAATAAAAAATCTTTATTGTTTCCTGCGAGAATATCGGCTTGAATGGCTGCACCCAATGCAACCACTTCATCAGGATTTACTTCATCATGAACTGGTTGATTAAAAAAATCACTCACTGCTTTTTTAACAGCAGGAATTCTTGTACTGCCACCCACCATCACTACCGTTTCAATTTCACTGATGGCAACTTTTGAATCTTTGACAGCATTAACACAACATTGCAATGTTTTATCAATGAGTGATTGAATCAATGATTCAAATTTTTCTTTGGTGATGGATAAATTATCACCGTTAAAATCAACACTGAATGATTCGTTACTGCTTAGATATTTTTTTGCTTCTTCGGCTCTTAATCTTAATCCCTGGGATAATTCTTTATTCAAATGCAATTCGTCTTCTGTAATTCCGAATTCAGTCATCCAATGTTCAACGATCACTCTGTCAAAATCATCACCACCCAAATAAGTATCGCCATTGGTACTTAATACTTCAAAGATGCCATTGGTTATTTTTAGTATCGAAATATCAAATGTTCCACCGCCGAGATCATACACTGCAATTGTTTTTTCTTCATCTGCAGCTAACCCCAAACCGTAAGCCAGACTTGCAGCAGTCGGTTCATTCACGATTCGCAAAACATCAAGCCCTGCCAATTTTCCTGCATCCCTTGTTGCCTGACGTTGTGCATCATTGAAATAAGCAGGAACGGTGATCACTGCTTTTGTTACCGGTGTTTTTAAAATATGTTCAGCCCTTGCTTTTAATTCTTTTAAAATGAAAGAAGATAATTCAATGGGTGAATAAAATTTGCTACCAACCTGCACTTTCACCAAACTCTCCGTATCATCATCAATTACTTTATATGTAAAAAAGTTGGCGTTTTGTTTAATATCGTTATAACTTTTTCCCATCAAACGTTTGGCGGAAAAAATAGTATTGGCAGGATCGGTCTCTAAGAATTTTTTAGCTTCTTCACCAACAGTAATATTACCCAGTTCATCAAAATGTATAACGCTCGGCACTAAGCTGCTGCTGTTATGCTCTTTTAAAGCAATCGGTTTTTTTGTTTCGGGATGAATGATTGCAACAAGACTATTTGTTGTACCCAGATCAATGCCCACGATCATTTCGGCCTGTTGTAAACTTCCTGTTGCGATATTGATTGCTATTTTAGCCACTTTATCAAGTTATGAATGATGATTGATGAATTTAGTGTTGCAAAAGTAAATAAATGAGAACGTATGTTGTTGCGAATTGTGGAATGAAAAAAGGTGAGAAATTTCATGTGTTAGACAAAATAGTTATATTACGTGAAATACGATAGATGAAAAATGGATTTTTATTATTTATTTACATTCTTTTTTTAGGTTTTTTGGTATCATGAAAGTCTCAAATTAATGAAGATGAATTAGCTTTAAAAATTTCGAAGTCAGCCAACTTTAAAGAATATGCCGATGCATCATTAAACGTAATAAAAGATATAATTAAATAGGATTAGGTAGAATAAACGCAAAGAGTTTTTAAGTAATTGTAAGGATGAGGAATTTGATTCATCAATCTTATCACTACATCATTAAATAACCAGTCGCGCATATTTCTTTTATTAAA
>CAIVCF010000166.1 GCA_903904335.1 uncultured Chitinophagaceae bacterium
AATTAATCATCAACAAACATACGAAAGGATATTTTGCAAAAGAGCGAACAATAAAAAAGGGAAGCTTTTTGCTTCCCTTTTATTTAATTCTTTTTGTCATCAAACAATTTATCTTTCGGCGTAACTTTTACTTTGTCGCCATCTTTTAAAGTTTTACTTACTGTTGTGTAAGGTCCTGTAACTACTTCATCTCCTTCTTTCAGTCCATCCGAAATCCTGATGTAATTCAGATCCTGAATGTCGGTCTTTACTTTTACTTTTTTAACAGTGCCTTCCTTCTGAAGCACAAATACCACTTCATCCATATCGTCTGCAGAAGAAGCGCCGGCTTTATCATTCTTTCCCTGATTGTTTGGATCATTGGAAGGCTTATCGTCTTTTTTATCTGTTGTTGCTTTGTCACTTTTCTTATCTCGTGTTGTAACCGCATTCAAAGGAACACTCAAGACATCTTTTTGTGTAGTTGTTTGTATATCGGCACTGGCACTCATTCCCGGACGGAAAGGAAAATGTCCTTTCACGATCAGGTCTCTGTAACTGTCGATGAACAAACGGATATGCACTTTATAATTTGTTACATCCGTAGATGTTGTGGTGGAAGCGGAATTGGTAATAGGATTCGCAATCTTGTAGACCACGCCTTTAAATTTTCTGTTATTATATGCATCAATTTCAACAACTGCCGTATCACCGATCTTTACTTTCGGAATATCATTTTCGCCAACATCCACCTGTGCAACAATGCTGTTCATATCTGCAATACGCATCATTTCAGTACCTACATTAAAACTGTTACCTGCCACACGTTCACCTTTCTTTACACTCATCAAACTGATCACACCATCCATCGGTGCATTGATAACGGTTCTTGAAAGGTCTTTATCCGCCTTTGCCAATTGAGCCTGTGCATTCTGAATATTTGCCTGTTGTCCTTTGATTCCCTGCAAAGCGGCATTGTAATTGGCTTGTGATGTTCTCAATGCCTGATCAGCTGTTTCAAATTCTGACCGACTGATCACTTTATCATCCAATAATCTTTTTTGACGATTGTATGTAATTTGTGCCTGATCCAAAGTGGCTTTTAATCCCACCAATGATGCTTCTGCATTGGATACCTGCGCTTTTGCCTGATTAACTCCTGCCACCACCTGATCGCGTTGGGTTAAATAAATATCAGCATAAATTTTTGCCAATACCTGTCCTTTGCGAACACTATCTCCTTCTTCGATACTTAGTTCCACTATTTCACCACTAATATCCGGACTTACTTTCACTTCCACTTCCGGATATACCTTACCGCTTGCATTAACTGTTTCAATAATAGTTCGTTTTGCAGCTTTTTCTGTTGATACTTTGATGCCTTCATCTTTACCGATTACACCGGCAGCTTTTAATCCGAAAAGGCCGCCAACTAATACTACTAATCCGATGATGATCCAAAGAAGCGTTTTATTCATAACACATGGTTTCTGATTTCAAATAATATTATATCAAATAAATTTTGTACGCATTTTTTACAGCTTCAAACCCTGCCCTTTATAGAATTCAAGCAGTTTCATTTTAAAAACATAATCATATTCACTTGATACCAATTGGAGCTTTGCAGTAATTAAATTATTCTCGTTGGTAATTAATTCCAATGTGCTTAATAAACCCACTTCATATCTTTTAATAGAAAAGTCATATACCTTCTGAGCACTTTCAACATTTTTCTTGCTGGCATTTAATTTTTCAAATGCATTGACAGCATTGGTATAAGAAGTATAGATATTTTGTTTTAAAGTCAGATTGGCCTGATCTTTTTGTAATACGGAATTTTTTAAATTCAGCTTAGACTGTTCGTAATTCACCCTGTATTGACCGTTATTAAAAATGGGAATTGATAATCCGATACCAATGCTTTGCCTGAAATTATCATCCAACTGATTGAAATAAGGAGATTTTTTTCCTGTCGTATAATCCAACGCCTTATTGTTATATGTTGTACCCAGAGAATAATTGCCGCCTATTGAAGGATATAATGTTGCTTTATTTGACAAAACATTTTTTTCAGCAGCTTTAATTTTTAAATCATTCTCTTTTTGCAAAGGCTGATTAGCCAATGCCAGCTGATACACAACTTCAGGTTGTAATTCGCCGAAAGTTTCTATCGGTATTTTATCTACAGCAGGAGTTTCCACTTCAAAGGGCTGAGCTGCATCAAGATTCAATAAAGCCTTTAAGAAAAGCACGTTTTGATCAAAAGCAGACTTGTTACTGATATAATTACTGCTATCTGTGGCCAACTGTGCTTCGATCTGAATATAATTTAATTCAGGCAAAGAACCCGCAGCTACCTGTTTTCTGGTGATTTCCAATTGTGCCTTTCTCTGTGCTATCTGAACCTCACTCACTGTTACCTGTTCTTTGGATGCCAATACCTGTAAATAATAAGTTGCCACATTTATTGCCACATCATTAGCTGCTCTTTCAATATCAGTCAAAGCTGCTTTTGCATTGAATTCCTGCGAAGCAGTATTATTTTTCAATCTTCCCCAATTATATACTTGCACCTGACCGCTGAGGCTGTAACTCTGAGACACTAAGGGTATAGTTGTGTACTGATTCGTTGTAGGGTCGATGGAACGCCCAAACTGCGGGCCGTAAAATGTACTGAATGATGCCGAAGGAATTTGATAATATTTTGCCTGCTGAAACTGCAAAGCAGCAAGCCTTGCCTGCACATCAGCCTGTTTTACTGATATATTGTTCTTCATCGCATAGTCAACACATTTGCGAAGATCCCATTTTTCGGTCTTGTCCTGTGCCTGCAAACTCATCGCAAAGAAACAGGCTATTGATAGGGTGAAAAAGTATTTCATAATTCAACAAAAATAGTGGAATAGTTCAAACACATTAAAAATTTCGACAAGCGGAAACTTTAGAGGGCAAACCGTCATTTAAGCTTATGAAAGAGATTCCATGCTTTTGAATGCCTGATCCAGATCTGCAATCAGATAAGCAGCATCTTCAAGACCTGCATATAACCGCAACATCCTTTGCTCTCTTGAAGCAATGAAATTTTCCCGTTTAATTCCTGCACAGGCGGGAATGATCAGACTTTCATGGCCGCCCCAACTTACCGCCATTAATATATGTTGCAGAGAATTGCAAAATGTTTCAATC
>CAIVCF010000167.1 GCA_903904335.1 uncultured Chitinophagaceae bacterium
CAGCATGCAGTCCCAATAATGTAACGATCGACAACAGTCTCAAAATCTATTTCGACACCAGTCATGTAAAAGGCACTTTTGCTTTATATGATAACGGGCAGGGGCATTTTACCGTTTATAACTTATCACGTTTCAAAGATTCATCTTATACTCCTGCTTCTACTTTTAAAATAGTTAATTCATTGATCGGGCTGCAAACAGGAAAGATCATCAATGAAAATATGGTGATCAAATGGGACGGTATTGTTCGTAAACATCCCGATGGAAGAATCGCTGAAAGCTGGAACAAAGATCTTACCATGACTCAGGCTTTTAAGATTTCTGCGGTGCCTTATTATCAGGAAGTGGCAAGAAGGATTGGCAGGGATACCATGCAGCAGTGGCTCGATAGTTTAAAATATGGGAATCATAAGATAGGAAACCGAGTGGATAGTTTTTGGTTGGACAATTCTTTAAAGATCACTCCTGACGAGCAATTAGGATTAGTGAAGAAATTATATTTCGGGCAACTGCCTTTTAGCAAAACAACAATGGAAATTGTAAAAAAAATAATGGTGAGAGAAGAAGATGCCAATTATACCCTCGCATTGAAAACCGGTTGGGGGTATCGCGAAAATGGCAATTCAATAGGATGGGTTGTGGGTTGGGTTGAAGAGAATAAACACCCGTATTTTTTTGTACTGAATATTGAAGGCGATCATAATACCAATATGCAAGTCTATAACCATTTGATATTAATGGGATGTTTAAATCATTTGGAATTCTTTCACGGGAAAAAATAATTTTTATACAAATAGGGTTTAAAAATTTAAAAACGAAGCATCTGACTTTTAGTTTTTTCTTTTGAATTACACCCGTTAGCTTGCATAAGCATGATCGAATTTGAAAACATAGAATTTTTATCGGGATTATTTATACTCATACCATTGGTATTGCTTTTCTTTTATGTGATAAAATGGAAGCAATCCGCAAAAAAGAAATTGGGTGATGTAAGATTGGTGGATCTGCTTACTAAAGATTATTCTCCACAACGATACCGTTTTAAAATAATCATTGTATTGTTTGCGATTGGCTTGGGCATTGTTGCATTATGCAATCTTCGAAAACCATTACAAATAAAGGGCTCTAAGGCAAATGGCATTGATGTGATGATCGCTTTGGATGTGAGCAAAAGTATGCTCAGTCAGGATGAAAAACCATCACGATTAGATAAAGCAAAACAATTCATCAATCAACTCACAGATAAATTAGAAAATAACCGTGTTGGATTAATTGTATTTGCCGGACAAGCGTATCTGCAAATGCCGTTAACAGCCGATGCAACGGCCACTAAAATGTTTGTGGGCAATGCATCACCCGATTTTATTGCAGTGCAGGGAACAAATTTGAGCGCTGCATTGCAATTAGCAGACGCTTCATTGGATACCAAAGAAAAAAAATATAAAACAGTTATTCTGATTACTGATGGTGAAGATCATGAAGATAAAGCCATTGATGTGGCCAAAGAATTGGCAGATCATGGAACAGTATTGCATACGATTGGTGTTGGTTCTGCTGAAGGTTCACCCATCACAGAACCGGGAACCAACGAATATAAAAGAGATGAGAACGGACAAACCATTATTTCAAAACTGAATGAAGATCTGTTGAAACAATTGGCACAAACAACAAACGGAACTTATCATGCTTTAGACAATACATCAACTGTTTCAGATGAAGTAGTGACTGAATTAAACGGAATGGAAAAGAAAGCGATCAGCAGTGCTGGTGGCTATGTCGAATATCAATCCTTCTATCCTTATTTTCTTGCCATCACTGTTTTATTATTGATAGCAGAAGTATTTGTATCAGAAAAAAAAGTACAGATCGCTTGAAAATTTTAATCACCATAGTATTTCTTTTTTCTTTTGCTGCATCTTTTGCGCAGAAGAGTAATAATCTTGTACAGAAAGGAAATGAATTGTATAAAAAAGGTGAGTATAAAAATGCATTGACAGAATACGAAAAAGCATTGCAGGCAGATCAAAAAAATAATGCGGCACAATTCAATGCAGGCAATGCATTGCAGAAAGAACAAAATTTTCCGGATGCAGCTAAATCCTTTCAATCAGTCTTGGAAAGTGGTAATGACCCGTCATTGCAGGCAAAAGCGGGATACAACAAAGGTGTGGCTGAAGTAAAGCAAAAGCAATTACAGGAAGCCGTAAATTCTTTCAAACAATCTTTAAGATTGGATGCAACCGATAATGAAACAAGAGAGAACCTGCAAAAAGCATTGAATGAATTAAAGAAACAAAACGATAAAAAAGATGATCCTAAAAAGGATGATCAAAAAAAGCAGGATCAAAAACCACCCGAGCCAAAACCCAAGAATGAAATGAATAAACAGCAGGCCGAAAACCTGTTGAATCAACTCCGGCAGGAAGAGAAACATTTACAGGAATTGCAAAAACAAAAAATAAAACAAACCAAACCGGATAAGGATTGGTAATTATTTCATCGATTCTAAAAACCGTTGAAAGTTATAATTGTTTGCAATTACATCATTATGCTTTTTCTTGCTGTGTAAAAAAATAATGCGGTTATTTTTCAGATCAGTTGCCGTACAATCATCTTCTTCCTTTTCTATAAACTTCCATTTCCAAGCAAGCATATCGGTCATCAGGTCTTTTGAATTTTGAATTGTTCCGCCCTGATCGGTAAAAATATCAATCAATTTAGTTGTTGGATGTTGTTGCAGGTGTATGACAAATTTTTCTTCTTCTCCATATAATGCATCAAACAATAAAATGCCCTTACAGGAATAAGATGAATGCAATAGCAAATAACTCATCACCCGGTATGCACCGCTGTGTCCGGCATAGATCAATTGAGCGGGTTTTTGTTTTGCAGTAATGATCTTCTCCTGCTGCAAATGCTGTTCAATGTCTTTTACGAACAGATCAAATATTTTAGGCTGCTCAAATTTGCCGCCATAACTGTCCGGTGCATTTTTTGGCCCTTCGGGAAAAATAAAAACGGCATTCAAATGTGCTGCATAAAATTGTTGCTGCAGTTGATATTGAACTAATGCCGTATCTATATTATTGCCCCAACCGTGAAACCAAAAAACAAAATTAAAGGGTTTTGTCCTGTCAAAATAATCAGGCACAAAAATATAAGCACTGCTATCGCTGTAATGCTCCGTTGCAGCATAGGTCTTTCCATCATAGATCCTCGGAGAAGCATTCCTAAGTGAGTCAGGAAACATGCTGTACCTGCTGTTTATCGTAAAAGATTTTCCTTTTTCCGAAATATTTTGCTGTGCTGATACGGAAATAAAAATCAGGCAGAACAGTGAACAAAGGGTTTGTTTCATCGTTAACAGATTGTAATTAAAATTAGTTGATTTTTTTGATGACATTTGTATTTCAGAAACATAATATCATTCATGCAATTGTATTGTAACTCATTAACGAAATATTCCCGTTTAAAAACGAAAGAAGTAAAGATCGGCGATCTGCTTTTGGGCAATCTTCATCCCATTCGCGTACAAACGATGACCACAACGGATACAATGGATACGATTGCCACAGTTGAACAATCTATACGATGTATTGAAGCAGGAGCAGAGCTGATACGCATCACAGCTCCATCAAAAAAAGAAGCAGAGAATTTATTAAATATAAAAAATGAATTACGCAAACGCGGTTACACAACTCCGTTGATCGCGGATATCCATTTTACACCCAATGCTGCGGAAATTGCCGCCAGGATCGTTGAGAAAGTGCGAGTGAATCCGGGTAATTATGTTGATAAGAAAAAATTTGAGCAAATTGAATATACCGATGCTGAATATGTTGAAGAGATCGACAGAATTCGTGAGAGATTTACGCCCTTAATAAAAATTTGTAAAGAGTATGGAACTGCTATGCGTATTGGCACCAATCATGGTTCGCTGAGTGATAGAATCATGAGTCGTTATGGTGATACAGCAATGGGAATGGTAGAAAGTGCAATGGAGTTTTTAAGAATTGCAAGGGGAGAAAATTATCACAATATTATTTTGAGCATGAAGTCGAGCAATCCCCAAGTGATGGTGCAGGCTTATCGTTTATTGATACAACAGATGGATGCCGAGTTTGGCGAATGCTATCCTTTGCATTTGGGTGTTACGGAAGCCGGTGATGGTGAAGACGGCAGAGTAAAAAGTGCAGCAGGAATCGGCACTTTGTTGGAAGATGGCATTGGTGATACGATTCGTGTTTCATTAACGGAAGATCCTGAATTTGAAATTCCTGTTTGTAAAGATTTGGTGAAACGATATTCGGTGGACGGTGGACGGTTGAGAGTAGACGGTAACATTCCGATAATTAACAACATTCCGTATTCTCCGTTTGAATATAAAAGAAGAGGAACATTTGCAGTGGATAATATCGGTGCAAAACATGTTCCCGTTGTGATTGCAGATTTGAGTAAGATCGAAAAAATAACAACAAATAGTTTACAGAATGTCGGCTACACCTATGATGCTGCAACTGATAAATGGAATATCAGCGATGCAGCTGCCGATTATATTTTTACCGGGCATCAAATAATTGATTTTGCCTTACCGGGTACATTGAAAGTGATTGTATATCCTGCAACATGGGCATTGATAAGTGACAAAGAAAAATACTTCCCCATTTTTGATACAGTCGGATTTGAAGAAGCAGAACAAAAAAGCGATATGATCAATTTTGTGATGATCGATTGTTTTAATGATGAAACCCCGATTAATGATTTTACTTATCTGGATGAAATAGCCAATGACAAAACGGTTGTATTCTGTTTAAGCAGCACCAACAAACATGCTATGCCTTCGGTGAGAAGAATGTTGATGGAACTGATAGACAGGAAGATTGATAACCCTGTGATATTAATTTGTGACAGTCATTGGCAAACTGCTGATGAACATTTGATTCATTACTCAACAGAATGCGGTGCATTATTATTAGATGGATTTGGCGATGGTGTTTGTTTGGGAATGATTGAAGAAAGTTACAAGCTACAAGATTCAAGTTTCAAGAATGCAAGCGGCAGAAATTATGTCCGCAATAATTCTGTTGAACAGTTTTTGAATAACACGGCATTTAATATTTTACAGGCAACTAGAACAAGGATTTCAAAGACAGAATATATTTCTTGTCCGAGTTGCGGCAGAACATTATTTGATCTGCAGGAAACAACCGGAAAAATCCGCTCAAGGACCAATCATTTAAAAGGTGTGAAGATCGCCATCATGGGTTGTATTGTAAATGGACCGGGTGAGATGGCGGATGCAGATTTTGGTTATGTGGGAAGCGGTGTTGGAAAGATCACATTGTATAAAGGCAAAGAAGTGATGAAAAAAAATATTGACAGTGAAACAGCAGTTGATGAATTAATTAATTTATTGAAAGAAAATGATGCTTGGATCGAACCGAGTTAATAATGTTAAGTGTTAGATGTTGAATGATAAATGGATGAATAAAGAACTGAATGTTGAAGTGTGCGACGCAACGATGTTTAATAGCAGCATAGAAGTTGGTATCATAAATTTTTAAATTAAATTCCTCTTTGAGGGATAGGGGTATGCAAACAGATTTTTTAGTTATTGGAAGTGGAATTGCGGGATTAACGTATGCATTGAAAACTGCGAAGCATCATCCTGATAAAAAAATATTGGTCATCACCAAAACACAGGCTGATGAAACGAATACCAAATATGCGCAAGGCGGTATTGCCGGAGTGATGGATGAATCGAAAGACAGTTATGATAAGCATAGGGAGGATACTGAAATTGCAGGCGATGGATTATGTAATAAGCATATTGTAGAAATAGTTGTAAAAGAAGGACCTGAAAGAATTAAAGAGATCATCGAATACGGCGCTGAATTTGATAAAGACGAAAAAGGAGAATATTCTTTAGGTAGAGAAGGCGGGCATAGTGAATACAGAATTTTACATCATAAAGATGTTACAGGAAAAGAAATGGAGCGTGCATTACTGCATGAAGTAGGGCAAACAAAAAATATCACGCTCATCAATCATTGTTTTGTGATTGATATTATTACACAACATCACCTCGGTTTTTTAGTTACTAAATCAACCCCAGATATAACCTGTTATGGTGTGTATGTGTTAAACCTTAACACCAATCAAATAGAAAAGATACTTTCTAAAATAACATTATTGGCAACCGGTGGAAATGGCCAGGCTTATCGTACAACAACCAATCCGCGCATTGCAACGGGCGATGGAATTGCTATGGTGTATCGTGCAAAAGGAAGAATTGAAAATATGGAATTCATTCAGTTTCATCCAACCGCATTGTATGAACCGGGCGAATCACCATCATTTTTAATTACCGAAGCTGTTCGCGGTGATGGCGGAATTCTTCGTAATAAAAACGGAGAGGCTTTCATGGAAAAATATGATGAACGCAAAGACCTTGCTCCGCGTGATATTGTGGCAAGGGCTATTGATAATGAAATGAAGAAAGCAGGTACTGAACATGTTTATTTGGATTGCAGACATATCAGCAAAGAAAGTTTTATTCATCACTTTCCGAATATTTATGAAAAGTGTTTGAGTATCGGGATTGATGTTACCAAACACATGATTCCTGTTTCACCCGCTGCACATTACAGTTGCGGCGGCATTAAAACAGATGAGTGGGGAAGAACATCGATTAAAAATTTATACGCTTGCGGCGAATGTGCAAGTACCGGCTTGCATGGCGCCAATCGCTTAGCCAGTAACAGTTTGCTGGAAGCAATGGTATTTGGTCACAGATGTTATTTGGATAGTGCTGATAAAGTAAATGAAATAAATGTTGAAATAAATATTCCTGATTGGAATGCAAAGGGTACAAGCGACCCCAAAGAAATGATCCTGATCACACAAAGCGTAAAAGAGTTGCAACAAGTGATGAGCGATTATGTGGGTATTGTTAGAACTGATGTTCGTTTGCACAGGGCTATGAAACGTTTGGATCTTTTATTTACGGAAACTGAAGAGTTGTATCGTTCTACAAGAGTATCTCCACAATTATGTGAATTGAGAAATATCATTACTGTTGGATACTTGATCGTGAAAGGCGCTGAATTCAGAAAAGAAAGTAGAGGCTTGCATTTTAATACCGATCACCCCGGCAAAAGCCAATTGCTTCAGAATATTATTTTATAAAACGTATAGAATTATCTTTAGAGCATGTATTATTTAGTGTATTTATTTTTTTATCTGTTGTCTTTGACTCCCTGGCGGATCATGTATCTAATTAGTGATGGATTTTATTTTTTAGCTTATTATGTTTTAGGTTACAGGAAAACAGTAGTGATGAATAATTTACTGATTGCATTTCCGGAGAAAACAGAAAAGGAAAGGATTCGCATTGCGAAAGATTTTTATCACCAGCTCATTGATACATTCATCGAAACCATTAAAATGATCTCTATTTCAAAAGAAGAGCTGAATAGAAGATTTGTTTGCAATTATGAGGTGATGAACGATTTGTATGATACCGGACAAAATGTGCATTTGCATGGTGGTCATTTTTTCAACTGGGAATACTTAAACCTTGCGTATTGTGCCAATTCAAAATATCCTTTTATCGGTGTGTATATTCCGTTAAGCAATAAAGTGATGGATAAGATCATACTTAAGATGCGAACCAGATTCGGAACGATAGTAATGCCGGCAGATAAATTCAAAACACAGTTTCATCAATATGTAAATAAAAGATATGCATTGGCATTGGGTGCAGATCAAAATCCGGGCAATCCAAGAGGATCATATTGGCTTACTTTTTTTAATAAGATGACACCTTTTGTTACCGGTCCTGAACGCAGCGCATTCTCCATTAATCCTGCAATCATTTTTAGTACGTATTATAAAGTTAAGCGGGGTTATTACCGATCAGAATTAAAGCTCATCACAAACCATCCAAATGTTTTACAAAGAGGTGAGCTTACAAAATTATTCAGAGATTTTTTGGAAGAACAGATCAGGCTTCGCCCTGCTAATTATTTATGGAGCCACAGAAGATGGAAATTTGAATATGATGAAAAAAAATACGGGAAGCAGGTTGTGTAAATTCTTTTAATTTAAAACCTCAACACTTTTTTCTATCTCAAATCTATCTTTGAGTTCATTTATTTTATTCCATCCCCCCTCAACATTCCGGATATTATGGATCCCTTGCCTTTTAATCAAAGAAGAGGCAATAACACTTCTGTATCCGCCGGCACAATGAATGTAAATATTATGATGATCATCAAAGTTTGCCATACTTGCTGGATCGACCAATTCAAGTAAAGGAATATTCATTGCCTGTTTAATATGACCATCAGCATATTCAGCTTCTTTTCTTACATCCACAATAACAAGATTTTCATCAAAAGGAATATCCATGGCCAACTCATCAGCTTCTACATTAATCAAAAGGTCTAACTTTTCACCGGCTGCTTTCCATGCTTCAAAACCACCTTGCAGATAACCTTCAAACTTTTCAAAACCCACTCTTGACAAACGGACAATGGTTTCTTTTTCTTTTCCTTCTTCAGTTATCAAAAGAATAGGTTTGTCAAAAGCTAATAAACTTCCGGCCCATTCTGCAAAACGTCCTTCTAATCCAATAAAAATTGATCCCGGCACAAAACCATTTACAAACTGATCAGCATTTCTTGTATCTAAAATGATCAGCTCCTCATTGTTTATCTTTTCTTTAAAATCTTTGACAGTTAATGGTTTTAAACCTTTTTCAGTTATGGCATGTATGCTTTCATAACCTTCTTTGTTGATCTTTGCATTGATGGGAAAATATTGCGGTGGCGCTGATAATCCTTCCGTAACAGCTTTTATAAAATCTTCTTTTGTTTGTTGTTGCAAAGCATAATTGCTTTGTTTTTGTTCGCCGATGGTACTGAAAGTTTCAGGCCCCAAATTTTTTCCGCAACTACTTCCGGCACCATGTGCAGGATATAAAATCACATCATCAGCAAGTGGTATAATTTTTTGCTGAATGCTTTCATACATCATTCCTGCAAGATCATTTGTTGTTAAAATTTCACCCTTTTGCGCAAGGTCGGGACGGCCAACATCTCCTACAAATAGAGTATCCCCCGTAAATATTGCATGGTCTTTATTATTCTCATCTTTCAATAAATAACAACTGCTTTCTAAAGTATGACCCGGTGTATGCAATACTTCTATACATATTTTTCCAATGGTAAATTTTTCGCAGTCTTTTGCCACATGAACAGGAAAATTGGTTATGGTTTCCGGTCCGTAAACAATCGTTGCGCCGGTTGCTGATGCCAGATCGATATGGCCGCTTACAAAGTCTGCATGAAAATGAGTTTCAAAAATATATTTGATCTTGGATTTGCGTTCCTGTGCAAGCTGAAGATATTCATCAATATCTCTCAGGGGATCGATGACTGCAGCTTCACCATCACTTTCAATATAATAAGCAGCTTCACTTAAACAACCCGTATATAATTGTTGGATATACATATTCAATTATTTGAAAACAAAGATAAAGGCAAAACAATTTCGGTGTTAACGATTAACGGAATGACGGTAACAAAAATGCCCGCAAAAGCGGGCATTGAATATGGTAAGGATTAAGTTGTTATTCAACCAAATCAGCAGAGTATTTCATTACTTCTGCAATACGTGAATAACTTGGAGAATAAAAAATGAACTTGCCATTACGAACTGTGGTTACAATACCTGCGCGACGTAAAATAGCCAGATGCTGTGATGCAACTGATTGTTCAAGTCTCAGTTTTACATACAATTCAGTAACAGTCATTTTTTTGTTTTCATCAAGCAACTTCAACATTTGCTGACGAAGTTTGTGATTTAATGCCCTTAAAATCATTGCAGCTTTCTTTGTTTGCAGAAAGTTGATTTTAACGGTGGCCTTGCCATTGTTCAAGGTGAGTGATGTTAATGGATGGTTCATGTTTTTGAGAATTGGGGGTTAAAAAAAACGTACCGTTTAAAGTATAAAGTTAAACTATTTGTTATTATTTTACATAATTTAAAAAATATATCTCAAAAACTTTTTTTGGAAGGATCAAAGAATTCTTTGAGATAAAATGGTTCACTATAAGCCAAGTTACTGAATTTGTTTTCTGTAAATGCTTTTGCTGACAGGAATGAAAGCTGTGATATATGGTGTACAACATCTGAAAAAATGGCATTTCTATGACTAATCAACTCTTTAAGCTTCCTGCTTCCGTTTCCGCTGAACATGATACGGCGCTTTGCCAATTCTAAAGAAAATGAATGATCATCCAATACCGATGCAAATGGCGGTAAAATTTTTTGCAAATCATTATTATATAAAGCAGTGAACACTTCCTGCCTTCGGGCATCTATCATCGGGCAGAATAATAGATCATCCATTATTATCTTGTTACTTTCTGTAGCTTCAATGGAGGCAAGAGCCATTACTTCTAAAGTGTTGATAAGGATAAGCGGGATTTTCAAAACGTAACATAATCCTTTTGCAGAAGCCATTCCAACTCTCAAACCGGTATAACTGCCCGGACCCTCAGTAATTGCGATAGCTTCAATAGATGCAGGCTTCAGTCCTGCATCAGCTAATACTTTTTTTATTGCTGATTGAACAAAGGCTGCATGGTTCTTTTGTTCGTTGCTTTCTTCAATGGCTAATATATCTTTCCCGTTACTTATGCAAACACCGGCATATTCAGTAGCTGTATCTATATTCAGTATAAAGGCCATTATATTAATTCATTTAGTAAGGCAGGGGCGATGCTGTAACGTTTGTCCTGCACACTTAATTTTTTCAATAATTGATATATTTTCTGCAAGCCGATCTTTTCACTCCATTCAAAGGGACCATAAGGATAATTGGTTCCCAATTTCATGGCAATATCCATTTCTTTTTTTGAACTGATTTTTTCACCGAATGCAAAATAGGCTTCATTGATGATCATACTGATGATCCTTGCTGCTATCATCCCCGGTTCATCTGCAACAAATTGAAAATTCCAGCCCAAGTCGCTCAATATTTTTGAAGCTTGGGTTTTATAAAATTCATCAAACGAAACAACTTCTATCAAAGGTCTCATTAAAAAACCATTCCATGCGTTAATGCGAATGTAATTAACAGGAAGCTCTTTGCAGGTTGCGATAACTGCATTGACAAAAACGGGTTGATTTTTTATGTGACTGAAACAAGCACCTTCCTCTTCAAACAACAGATCAAAATATACATCGCCTTCAATAAGATCTTTTTCCATCCAACTTATTTTAACAGCTGTAGGAATAGGTCTTGAAAGAAATTCTTCTTTTTGTCGTTGGTCTGCTTTTACCACAATATGCATCTGCGAGCAAGTTTTTACAAAAATAGGTTGCACAGTTGATGGAAATGCAGTTATTTGCCAACGAAATAAAATCAATCACATGTCAAAACAAATTATCAATACACCCAAAGCGCCTGCACCTATCGGTCCGTATAACCAGGCTGTAAGAACAGAAGGCTTATTATTCATCAGCGGACAGGTAGCCATCGATCCTGCTACCAACGAACTGATCAAAGGCACGGTAAAAGAAGAAACACATCAGGTGATGAAAAACCTCAAAGCCATTTTGGATGAAGCTAAACTTACATTCGACCATGTAACTAAGACGACCATTTTTCTGAGCGATATGAGTTTGTTTGCTGAAGTGAATGAAGTGTACGGTTCTTACTTTAACGGCGACTACCCTGCCCGTGAAACCGTTGCTGTGAAAGGATTACCAAAAGCAGTGAATGTGGAAATAAGTATGATCGCTGTAATAAGTTTATAGTATAAAAAAAGTCGCCGATTCTACAATCGGCAACTTTTTTTATCAGAATGAATTATGATTAACCTGTTATTTCATAAGTACCATCACTGGTATTCATGATATACACTTCCGGTACAACATCAAATTTTTCAGTATAAGCAGATGTGATGGATGCAACTGTTGCATTTGTCTTTTCTTTTTTGATAAGGTTGATGGTACAACCGCCAAAGCCCCCGCCCATTACTCTTGCGCCGATGATGGAAGCATGCTTCTTCGCTTCATCCACTAAGAAATCCAATTCATCGCAACTTACTTCATATAATTTACTTAAGCCTTCATGTGTTTGAAACATGAGTTTGCCGAATTCTATCAGATTATTTTCTTCCAGATATTTTCCCGCCAATTGTGTACGTTCGATCTCTTCCGTAACATATAAACAACGATCATAAGTTTTAGGATCGAGTAAATTCTTTTGTTCTCTTACCTGTTTTGAAGAAATGCTTCTGAAGGATGTAGCGTCAGTTAATTTTGTTTTCAATAATGCAAGACCTTCTTCGCATTGTTTTCTTCTTTTATTGTATTCGCCGCTTGCCAATGAATGATGCACTTTGGTGTTGATGAGCACAATATCGTATTCATCTAACTGCAAGGGAAAATGTTTGTATTCCAATGAAGTGCAATCCAATAATATCACATGATCTTTCTGTCCGTTCAAACTTGCAAACTGATCCATGATGCCGCAGTTCACACCGGGATAACTGTGTTCTGCTTTTTGTGCCAGTTTTGCCATTTCAATTCTGTTCATACCAAAAGAAAAAATGGTATTCAACGCAAATAATAAGCCGCCTTCCACTGCTGCTGATGATGATAAACCTGCACCCACCGGAAGATTGCCGCCAAACACGCAATCAAATCCGCCAAAGGAAATTTTATTTTCATCCAAAACATGTAATACACCTAATACATAATTTTTCCAGCCATCTTTTTTGGCGATCTCATTCACCTTGATTGAAAATGAATCTTCCAGATCAACACTTACAAAATTGGCGATATCGGTATTGTTGGCTGCAACAGCAAACCATATTCCTTTATCAATGGCAGCGGGCATTACAAAGCCATCATTGTAATCAATATGTTCACCGATTAAATTGATCCTTCCCGGCGAAAAATATAAACGTGGTGTTGTTGTAAAATGTTGTTTAAAACCGGCAAGTACTTTTTCTGAAGTTGACATAATTATTTTGCTTTTAAAATATACGAAGTGGTGAAATTATAAACATGATGTGGTTCTAAGTATTTTATTCCGATCCCATTATTGAATGAATCGGGAATGCTGCTTAAATTTTCAATGGCAATGCTTTTACGATGATCCGGTGTATAGATCTGCAAATATGGATACGATGATTCAGGTTGCAATGTTAATTCTAACAGATCATTACTTAACACACATTTTGGATGTGCCGTTTTATTCAATTCAAAACAATTGTCTAAAAAAGTATCATTCAATAAAGCACCTTGTGTAAAGCGTTCATCTTTTAATCTGTTGCCTGTTGGTAATAAAGTATCATCAAATTCCATTTGTGTATCACTGTCAAATTGCAGTGTGCATTCATTCACATCAGTCCCTAAATTAAAATAAGGATGCCACCCTTCTGCATACGGAATAGATTGTTTATTGGAATGATGCACAGCAGAACGAACCGTTACTTTATTGCCTTTTTCCAATTTCCATTTTAAAGTAACATCATAAGGAAAGGGATAACCTTTATCCGTTCCTGGATAATGATGATGCAGTGTAACGGATGCCTGATGTTCATCAGCAAAAACATCTTTCACTTCATAAACCGCATCAAACGTAACTCCGTGAATGGCATGGATACCAATAAAAAATTTTTCAACTTGATAATCGATATTTTCAAAAGAATATTTGCCTTTGTTCATTCGACAAACAAAAGGACTTAGCCTGGCACTTTTACATCCGTTGGTGATATTTTTTGCAGCATCTTCAGGAGAACTGAAAGCATCGATCACATTCACTGATTTTCCCTGTACGGGAATTTTAAATGCATTCAGCAATCCGCCAAAAGCATATACTTCTGCTTCACATTTGGTCGTTGTATCTTTTAAAGTAATAACGGGATAAACAGAAGAAGTATCAACATTTACTTCGAAGTTCATAGGCAATTTTAGGTTGAAAGTAATGAGTTTTTTGACTTGTGAAGGTGAGTTTTATCATTTGCTTTTTAAAAACTAACAACTGTTAACTTCAAAAACCTAATTTTGTTTCGGTTCAATCATCAAATATGGGTTTTACACCAAATAATAAAATACGAATAGTTACAGCCGCTTCTTTGTTCGACGGGCATGATGCTGCCATCAATATCATGCGCCGCATCATGCAGAGCAAAGGAGCCGAGATCATTCATCTCGGTCACAACAGAACGGTATTGGAAATTGTGGAAGCTGCCATTGAAGAAGATGTGCAGGGTATTGCTATCACTTCTTATCAGGGCGGGCATGTTGAGTTTTTTAAATACATGAAAGACCTGTTGGATGAAAATGATTGCGGTCATATAAAAATTTTTGGTGGTGGTGGTGGGACAATTTTGCCTGAAGAGATACGAGAACTGCAGAGCTATGGCATAACAAAAATTTATTCGCCCGATGATGGTCGTCACATGGGTCTTGAAGGAATGATCGAAGATGTGATTAAACAATGCGATTTCAGTTTGAATGGTAATGGTGATTATAAAACATCAATGGGTTTGGGTGAAGTAAAAGATGTAAGAAAAATTGCGAGATTAATTACAAATGCAGAAAATGGTTTAGGGTTGCCCGTCAACCGTCAACTGTCAACCGTCATTCCTGTTTTAGGCATCACAGGTACAGGTGGCGCAGGAAAAAGTTCCGTTACCGATGAAATTGTTCGTCGTTATTTGAATTCTTTTCGCGATAAAACAATTGCTGTTATTTCGGTTGATCCTTCGAAGAAAAAAACCGGTGGTGCATTATTGGGCGACAGAATAAGAATGAATGCCATCTCTCATCCGCGTGCCTACATGCGAAGTTTGGCAACAAGAGATGATAATACCGCATTGAGTTCGCATGTGCAAGATGCCATTGATATTTGTAAAGAAGCCGCATTCGATTTTATTATTTTAGAAAGTGCCGGTGTGGGTCAAAGTGATGCATCCATTTTAGATCATTGCGATGTTAGTCTGTATGTGATGACGCCTGAATATGGCGCTGCCTCTCAGTTAGAGAAGATCAATATGTTGGATTATGCAGATATTGTATGTATCAATAAGTTTGATAAAGCCGGTGCATTGGATTCCTTACACGATGTTCGTAAACAATACAAACGCAATCATAATTTATGGGAAGCAAAAGATGAGGAACTGCCAATTGTTGGAACTATCGCCGCACAATTTAATGATGCCGGTGTGAATGAATTATTTGAAAAATTAATTTTCACTATCGAAAAGAAAACAAAAATTCAATTTGGAAAAATTGATTTTCATCAACACCTAAAAGATACGGCAAGTAAATCGCAGATCATTCCTTCAAAACGCGTTCGTTATCTATCAGAAATTTCTGAAAACAATAGAAATTATGATCAGCTTGTAAAAGAACAATCTGCTATCGCTTCAAAATTGTATCAATTAAATGGCGCTTTAGAAATTTTTAAAAAGAAAAATGATGAGGTATTGGTTGAATCCATTCAACAACAAATAGATTTTTATATAAATCAATTGACTCCGGTTGCAAAAAAATTAATCACTAACTGGCCCGAAAAAATAAAAGCATATCAACAGGATTTTTATCAGTATAAAGTGCGTGATAAGATCATCAAGCAAGAAATGTTCCGCACCAGTTTATCAGGCACAAGAATTTCAAAAGTGGTATTACCAACATATAAAGATTGGGGCGATCTCTTGCGTTGGCAGGCACAAGAAAATGTGCCGGGTCATTTTCCATTTACATCAGGTGTATTTCCATTAAAACGCGAAGGTGAAGATCCAACAAGAATGTTTGCCGGTGAAGGCGTACCAGAAAGAACCAATAAACGTTTTCATTATGTTTCTGTCGGTCAACCTGCAATTCGCCTCAGCACTGCATTTGACAGTGTTACCTTATATGGCGAAGATCCGGATAAACGCCCGGATATTTTTGGTAAAGTGGGCAACAGCGGTGTAAGTATTGCAACGGTTGACGATGCAAAAAAATTATACAGCGGCTTTGATTTGTGCGATCCTAAAACATCAGTGAGCATGACCATCAATGGTCCTGCACCCATCATCCTTGCATTTTTTATGAATGCGGCTATTGATCAGTTGTGCGAAAAATATATTACTGAAAATAATTTATGGAGTGAGGTTGAAAAAATTTCAAATTTCAAATTTCAAACTTCACACAAACCGCTTTATTATAATCCTTCTTCTCCCGAAAGATTACCCGAAGGCAATGATGGATTGGGATTAAAATTATTAGGATTAAGCGGTGATGAAGTTTTACCAAAGGAAGTGTACGAAAAAATTAAAGCTACAGCACTATCACAGGTTCGCGGAACAGTGCAGGCAGATATTTTAAAAGAAGATCAGGCACAAAATACTTGCATTTTCTCTACAGAGTTTGCATTGAAATTAATGGGCGATGTACAACAATATTTTATTGATAATGGTGTGCGCAATTTTTATAGTGTAAGTATCAGTGGTTATCATATTGCAGAAGCAGGCGCTAATCCTATTACACAATTAGCTTTCACATTGTCTAACGGATTTACTTATGTTGAATATTATTTAAGCAGAGGGATGAGCATTGATGATTTTGCAAACAACTTATCTTTTTTCTTCAGCAATGGAATGGACCCGGAATACAGTGTGATTGGTAGAGTAGCAAGAAGAATCTGGGCAAAAGCCATGAAGTATAAATACAAGGCCAATAAGAGAAGTCAGATGTTGAAATATCATATTCAAACATCCGGCCGTTCATTGCATGCACAAGAAATTGATTTCAATGATATCCGAACAACGCTGCAAGCTTTGTATGCGATCTATGATAATTGCAATTCATTACACACAAATGCGTATGATGAAGCCATCACCACACCAACAGAAGAAAGTGTGCGTCGTGCCATGGCCATTCAATTAATTATAAATCGTGAATTGGGATCTGCTATCACAGAAAATTTTATTCAGGGTTCTTTTATCATTGAAGAATTGACCGATCTCGTTGAAGAAGCCGTGCTGGTTGAGTTTGACCGCATCAACGAACGTGGTGGTGTATTGGGTGCGATGGAAAGAATGTATCAGCGAAATAAAATTCAGGAAGAAAGTTTGTATTACGAAACACTAAAACATACCGGCGAATTACCGATCGTTGGTGTGAATACTTTTTTAAATAAAAAAGGAAGTCCTACCATTCTTCCAACAGAAGTGATCCGTTCCACCAAAGAAGAAAAAGAACTGCAAATCGAGAACCTGCAAGCTTTTTGGAAACGCAATGAACATCGATCAGCAGCCATGCTGGAAAAATTAAAGGAAGTTGCCATCACCAACGGGAATTTATTTGAAGCATTGATGGAAACAGTAAAATATTGTTCTCTCGGACAAATCACGCATGCGTTGTATGAAGTTGGCGGGCAATACAGAAGAAACATGTAATTTATTTTGACTGATGATTTTAAAGTATATTATATTTGATATATACGAATATCCTAAATGTCAATATGCGTTTAAGTTTGTTTCTTTTTTCATTTCTTTTCATTTATGCAGTTCAATCGCAAACACTTCGAAAGTGGTATGATTATCAATGGAAAGAGACCGATGCTGCCAATGCACGTTTCTTCGGAGAGATAAAACATACAGATAGTGGCTGGCATAGAAGAGATTATTTCATGCATGAAACAAATAATCTGCAAATGGATGGCACTTATTTAGACAGCAGTTGCAAAGTTGCCAATGGGTTTTTTTATTATTTCCATGCGAATAAAAATTTAAAAAGTTTTGGTCGATTTGTGAATGGGAAAAAAGATGGATTGTGGTTAAGTTTTCATAATAATGGAGTGCTGAGTGATTCAACATTTTATGAGGATGGTCGTATAACCGGTACTTCTATGGGATGGTA
>CAIVCF010000168.1 GCA_903904335.1 uncultured Chitinophagaceae bacterium
TATTTAAAATAGGTAATCGGTAAATTACAATTATTAATATAATTATTTCCAATTCTCTTCATTCGATTGTTTCGAATAAATATGCCTACCATAGCCTTTTTCTACAACCATTTTTGCACGCGGTGGATAGGTGCTCAAATCTTCAGGTGTAGGCGCAGCTAGTCCATCTACATATCGGTTAAACATACAAAATGCTGCAGCAATTAATACGGTATCATGAATATCTTTATCAGTTGCACCATTTTCTTTGGCTCTTATTATATTCGCCTCAGTTACCTGTTTACCGCCTTTTTGCACTTTGCCCGCAATATTGAGTAAAGCTTTTAGTTTCTCTGAAACAGGGGCCGTATCTGGATTTTTTCTTACCTGATCTACAATATCCCTGTCGGCATCTAAATAATAACAGGCAATTTCACCATGTGAGTTGTGGCAGTAGAAGCAATCATTCAGGTAAGAGACATGGGTGGCTATTAGTTCGCGTTCAGTGGGCGACAAACCATTCTTGCTCCTTAATAATATTTCAGCCAGAGCCCCTAAGGGTTCTGCAGTAGCAGGGCTGAAAGCCATTAAACCCCTGATGCCGGGAAACTCGTTTTCTAAAGTAATATGTGGCATGTTTTCTATTTTAGATTTGTTGTAGTAGGTTCTTTGGTTACATCCATTTTAGAATAGCCGTCTTCCGCGCGCATTTTAGCCCGGTCAATATACAGTTGCCGGTCTTGTGGCGCCCAGGTTCCCAATCCATCTACATATCGATTGAACATGCAGAAAGCGGCGGCTATCAAAACAGTATCATGTATCTCTTTATCTGAAGCACCCAATTTTCTTGCATTTTCTATCTGGTCAGCTGTTACATACTTCCCGCCTTTTTGTACACTTCCGGCAATGGTTAATAAGGCTTTTAATTTTTCAGAAATAGGCGCAGACAAGGGATTGCTTTTTATAGCATCAATCAATTGCATATCGCACTGAAAATAGTGTTGCGCCAATGCGCCATGCACATTCTGGCAATAAAAACAATCATTTTGAGAAGATACATAGGCGCCAATCATTTCCCGTTCACCGCGGGTAAGCGAATTGTTATCATCATGTAATAATATTTCAGCGAGATCATTCAGCGGTTTTTCTGTCTCAGGACTGAAAGCCATTAAGCCCCTGATTCCGGGAAGTTCATTTTTCAAATCTATATGTGCCATAGTTATTTAGTTTTTTGAGGTAATACGTATCCTTTCTCACTCATTCGTTTGCCCATTTCTTCATAAGCGGAAGGGTCTTTTGGTGTAAAGCTGGCAAGTCCGTCAACATACCTGTTGAACATGGAGAAAGTGGCCGCAATCAAAACGGTGTCATGAATTTCACGATCATTGGCTCCCAATTCTCTGGCAGCAGCAATATCTTCCGGAGTAACTTGATTTCCGAGAATCTGCACTTTGCCTGCAATATGGAGTAGAGATTTTAGTTTGTTACTCACCGGTGCATGCTGCATATCTTTCAAAACTTCATCCACTATATGGCTGTTATTTCCATATAAACATCTGGATGCAGCTGCATGACTGCTCATGCAAAAAAAGCAATCGTTGCGGTAAGAAACATAAGCAGCAATCAATTCTCTTTCAGCTTCCGTTAAAGGAGAATTGCCCCGCAACAATACCTGAGCCAATTCGTATAAAGGCTTTCCTGTTTCTGGTCTGAACAAAACCAGGCTTCTGATACCTGGTACATCTTTTTCTACTTCTATATAAGCCATGTTATTTTAGTTTAGGGATGATAAAATATATTTTATGATTTATGAATAAATAGAGTAGTATCGACTTCAACTTTTTCTGCAGGTATCGTTTCTTTTGAAAAGAAAGTTACTGTTAACCCTACCAGAAATACAAGGGAAAATAGAAACAGAGAATTACTATAGCCGCCTAGTATGGTTACCAGCACCCCTACAAATAAAACAGCAGCCGCAGTAAATATCCTGCCGATATTAAAGCAAAAACCGGTGGCTGTACCCCGAACA
>CAIVCF010000169.1 GCA_903904335.1 uncultured Chitinophagaceae bacterium
ACAGTACATTGATCAGCAGAGAAACTTTTGTACATGATTATAATTTGAATGAACAGGCAATGGAACAATTAGATGTGTATGATCCGGAAAGAAGATTATTCATTCCTCCTTACGAATGGTGGAATGATGATATTGCAAAATGGTGCAATGAAGTAGGCATTTCATTGTTTAATCTTACACCCGGTTCGGCAACCAATGCGGATTATACTTTTCCGGAAATGGGCAATGCATATAAAAGCAGTGAGGAATTATTGAATCACATCAAACAATTAACAAAGAAACCAAATGGTTTGAATGGTTATATTTTATTGATACATGCAGGAACAGATCCAAAAAGAAAAGATAAATTATACAATCGCCTGAATGAAATAATTGATTATTTAAAGAAAGATGGATACCGTTTTAAAAGAATTGATGATCTGCTGAATTAAGTTACCATTTATCTTCATCAGCAATATCGTTCTGCTGCTTGAACTGTTTTTTAAATTCCTCTTTTTTAACTTGCCGCTGAATGATCATATCAGCAATCATTAAACCTGCATCTTCCTCTTTATTATCATGCAAAGTCTGTTTGAGTAATTTTTCATCAATATCTAAACGGTATAAGACCTGTATCAGTGCATAAAAGTCTTCTTCAATGAGATTGTCGATCACATTGGCTAAGTCTAGCTTGCTGAGTTTATTGATATTTTCTAAATCTAACATTGTTACGTTTAATATTTTTCCATCACACCCAATCCAAATAATGCAAAATCATATTTCACAGGATCATTGGCATCTAAAGTTCGCAAATAATCCGTGAGTTCCAATGCGCTTTGCCAATCAATTTGATTTCTTGACAATAAATTAAAACGGTGGGCTACTCTGGCAACATGAACGTCAATGGGACAAATCAATTGTGATGGTTTTATTTTTTGCCAGATGCCAAAATCAACACCACAATTATCTTTACGGACCATCCATCGTAAAAACATATTCAATCGCTTGCAGTTAGAATTTTTAATTGGCGAGGCAATATGTTTTTTCGTTCTTATCGGAACTTCTTCTAATGAAAAAAAATAATCATGAAAACCGATCAATGCATTTTGAATCGTTACATCATTTCTTTTCATTCCTTTTGTAAATGCTGTTTCTAAACTTTGATGATGCAAATAATGGAATTTCAAAAATTCAATAAAATAAAGCAGGTCGGTTGTATTGAACGTTCTATGTCTAAAGAACATCATTTTTTTAAGATCACTATCCGCATGATTCATACAAAAATCAAAAGGCGCATTGTCCATCAAATGCATTAATTCTTTTGACTTGTTGATGATCGTGGTTCGGTTTCCCCATGCAAATACAGCCGCAAACAAAGCCGCGATCTCAATATCCTGCTTTTTGGTAAAGAGGTGCGGAATATAAACAGGATCATCTTTAATAAAGGCTAATTGATTGTACACTGCAACTTTTGCATCCAGGAATTTCTTCAGGTCATGATATTCTTTCGGCATTCTATGATATTCTTTTTACAAAAATGAAAAAAACAGTTTTATTTAAAAAAAACTGAAATAACTTCATTGCTCAATTTTCACTTATTTATCGCTATATGAAAAAAATAATTTCAGTTGTTTGCTGCACAGCAATTATTGCATGCGCTGTTGCACAGACAAAATCGTCAGACAAGCCCGTTTATAAAGATGCAAAAGCACCTATAGATCAGCGCATCAACGATCTATTAAAAAGAATGACCATTGAAGAAAAAGCCGGCCAATTAAATCAACTGAACGGCGGATTATTTACAGGTCCGGCTGGTAACGATGCCGGGCAAAAAACAAAAATGCAACAGGTTAGAGATGGTAAAGTTGGTTCATTCCTGAATGTGCTCGGAGCAAAAGAAACCAAGGCAGTACAAAAAATTGCAGTTGAAGAAAGTCGTTTAGGTATTCCCATTTTATTTGGCTTTGATGTGATTCACGGTTACAGGACTATTTTCCCGATTCCTTTAGCAGAAGCCTGCAGTTGGGATTTGAAACAAGCAGAAAAAAATTCTTCAGTTGCTGCAAAAGAAGCTTCTTCTGCAGGTATTAACTGGACTTTTGCACCCATGTGTGATATTACCAATGATCCACGCTGGGGCAGGATCATGGAAGGCATCGGTGAAGATCCGTATTACGGTTCATTATTATCTGCTGCAAGGGTAAAGGGTTTGCAGGGTAATTTGAATGATGCGGAACATATACTTGCATGTGTAAAACATTTCGCTGCGTATGGGGCTGTTGAAGCAGGTCGCGAATACAATCAGGTAGATGTTTCAAGAGTATTGTTATGGAATAAATATTTACCTCCGTATAAAGCTGCAGTTGATGCTGGTGCTGCAACTGTGATGAATTCATTCAACGTATTTGAAGGTGTTCCTGCAAGCGGTAATAAATATTTAGTGTCAGATATTTTATTGAAGAAATGGAAATTCAAAGGATTCTTAGTGAGCGATTGGAGTTCTTTCAGTGAACAGATCAATCATGGTTATGCTGCCGACAGAAAAGATGCTGCATTAAAAGCTATTCAGGCAGGAAGCATGATGGATATGGAATCTAAAGTTGTGATTGATTACTTACCTCAATTAGTGAAAGAAGGAAAAATTACTGTTGCACAGGTTGATAATGCAGTTGCCCGAATTTTATATTACAAATTCAAACTCGGTTTATTTGATGATCCTTATAAATTCTCTAATGAAGAAAGAGAGAGCAAAACTTTATTTTCAGAAGCTAACAGAACTGAAGCAAGAAATGCTGCAAAAGGTTCGATTGTTTTATTAAAGAATAATAATAATGTTTTGCCGCTTACTTCATCATCAAAAAAAATTGCATTGATCGGATATTACGCAAAGAGCAAAGATGATATGTTTGATTTCTGGATCGGTAACGGAACTGCCAATGATGCTGTAACTATATATGATGGATTGAAAAATAAATTAGGTGAATCTGCCATTAATTATTCAGATGGTTACAATGCAGATGCAACAACTAATGAAAAATTAATCAATGATGCAGTTCAATCAGCAAATAATTCGGATGTTGTTTTAGTGAACATTGGTATCTCAGGCAGAATGGCAGGCGAAGACAGAGCATTGGCAAACCCAGTGATTCCTGAAGGACAAGTGCAATTATTAAAAGCCTTACAAAAAACAGGAAAGCCAATTGTAGCGATAGTTACAGCAGGAAGGCCTTTAATACTTACTCAAATCAATGATCTGGTTTCTTCTATTGCATATTGCTGGATATTGGGAACAGAAACAGGCAATGCAATTGCTGATGTTGTTACAGGCGCATATAATCCATCTGCAAAAACAGTGGTAAGTTTTCCGTATGCGGTTGGACAAATTCCTGTTTACTATAATCATTTTAATACCAACAGACCTGATCCAACAGATGATGCAGGAAACTGGTTTTCACGTTATCGTGATATTCCAAATGATCCATTATATCCCTTTGGCTTTGGCTTAAGTTATACAAATTATCAATACAGTAATCTTAATTTAAGCAGCAATACGATCTCGAAAACTGATAAATTGATTGTAAAAATAACTGTGAGTAATAAAGGCAAAGCGGATGGAGATGAAGTAGTGCAGTTATATATAAGAGATATTGCAGCATCCATCATTCGACCTGTGAAAGAATTAAAAGCATTTCAAAAAATAGCTTTGAAAGCAGGCGAAACCAAAGAGCTCAGTTTCACAATAACAGGCAAAGACCTTTCTTTCTTTGATGCTGATGGAAATACAAGATTAGAAGCAGGTGCTTTTAAAATTTTTGTCGGTGGCAATTCTAGAGATGTTTTGGAAAAAGACCTTACCGTAAAGTAATATACATCCCGATTCTTTGAAACCCTGATAGCGTAATGCTTTCGGGGTTTTTTATTTCTTTAGCTTGGAGAAAATTATTGTTTTGACTTTTTTGCTTTTACAAGAGAATACACCGCGATCAATACCCAAACGATATTTAGTGTCATCGAAGGAAATGCGTGATGATAATATGTATTGATCACAAAACAAAAACCTCCTACCAAGTTTGCCCAAATATAAAGCGGAGAAGTCGCCAATATTCTATGCTGCATATTTAAAAAGTAGGCGGCCAGAATTAAAACAGAACCTGACCAACCGATTGTTTCGATTATTATTTCTGTCATATTCATCTTATCCGATTGCGTTATTCAAATCAATGATTAAATCATCTGCATCTTCAATGCCCACACTTAAACGAATTAACGAATCGGTTAATCCATTTTTTATTCTTTCTTCTTTCGGAATAGAAGCATGCGTCATTGTTGCAGGATGATTGATCAAACTTTCAACACCGCCCAAACTCTCTGCTAATGAAAAAAGATGGGTAGAACTTAATACGCGTTTTGTATTTGACTCGCTTTCGTCTTTCAAAATAAAACTGATCATACCGCCAAAACCACGCATTTGTTTTTTAGCAACGGCATAACCCGGGTGGTCTTCAAATCCGCACCAGTAAACTGTTTTAACCTTTGGGTGATTGCGCAAAAAAAATGCGATCTTCTCTCCGTTCTCGCAATGTCGTTGCATTCGAACATGCAAAGTTTTAATTCCACGTAATACCAAAAAACAATCCTGCGGACCCGGAACTGCTCCGCAACTTTTTTGAATAAAAAATAAGTGTTCATGTAAGTCATCATCATTCATAATCAAACAACCTTGGATCACATCACTGTGTCCACCCAAATATTTTGTTGATGAGTGCATCACAATATCGGCACCGAGATCCAATGGGTTTTGCAAATAGGGCGATGCAAAAGTATTATCGACACAAAGCAAAATCTTATTCGCTTTTGCAATCTTTGAAACAGCTTCAATATCAGTAATGTTAATCAATGGATTGGTGGGTGTTTCCGTCCATATCAATTTTGTTTTGGCATTAATCACAGATTTAATATTATCAGCATCCTGCATATTCACAAAATGAAATACAATACCAAACTTCGAAAATATTTTAGTGAAAATCCTGAAAGTGCCTCCATACATATCATTGGCAGCGATCACTTCATCGCCAGGAGATAATAATTTAATCACAGCATCTGTTGCTGCAACGCCGCTGCTGAATGTTAAACAATGCTTGCCGTTTTCAATGGCAGCTACTGCATTATCCAATGCTGTTCGGGTTGGATTTCCTGCACGAGAATAATCATACCCTTTATGAACACCGGGTGCTGATTGCACATAAGTGGATGTTTGAAATATTGGCGTCATGATAGCACCGGTAGTTGGATCCGGCTCTACTCCTGCATGTATAAATTTAGTGGCAAGCTTCATTGTATTCTGTTTAATAGCTGCAAAGATGCAGTTTTAAAACTAATCCCTTCAAAATGTGAATAATGATTTTTGACTTGGCTCAATGCATATATTAAGCATTGTTGTGTCACTCACTTGTACTGTAAATCTTTACGCAGCAAGGATTTGCACTAATTGTATCTGTGTATATTTTTTTAGTTCCGGGAAAAATATCTCATAATAATTTTTAAATTGTTGATGCGACTTTTCGAAAATTTCAAATGCTTTTGAACTATCATCCAAATATTTTGCCCTTCTTACCAAGCCACCCAAACTTTTTTCAATACCAAAACTGAATTGATAATTATACAACCAGTTATGTTGTTTCATGTGCGGAAACATAATTTGAAATCGCTCCGGAAAAAAGCCAACATTTTTTTCTAATAATGAATAAGTGTTTTGTGTGAATGAAAATAAGGCTGTGTCATCAGCAAATTCATTTGTATCGTTCGCCAAAAAATGATCGTACACTACATCCATGAATGCACCTGCATACAATCCGTAATCAGCTTTGAAAAACTGCTTGGCTGCTTTTGTGACAGGATGTTCGTCTGTAAAAGCATCAATGGTACGATGCAATGCAATTCCCTTTTGTATGCCCGTTGAATATTCGAATTTCTTTTTTCCCTTTACAAAATCACTGATCATATTGCCCACAAGAATTTCTTCATGACCAAAAGATAAATAAGCGTGGGCGAGATAATTCATGCTTACTGTTTTATTCGTTTTGTTATCCAGTCTTTAATTTTTTCCAATACTGTGGGAGAGATTGTTTCCTCTATTTTAGCATATTCACTTAACTCTCCGGTTGTACAAGTTTGCAAAAGATGGTTTAGCGAAGGAAATGAAATGGTTTGAAAATCTTTATTACCTGATTCCTTCAATGTTTTATTGATTAATGCTAAATTTTTATTTGCATCAACCTGTGTGTCTTTTTCACCATTAATTGCTAAAACGGAACATTTTACTTTTTTTAAATCCTCAACAGGCTTGTATGTTATAAAATAACGCATCCATTGATTTTTAAAAAAGAGGTCAAACATCGAATACACATTTTGCCCCAGAAGAAAACTATCCTTTACATATAAAGATTTCAGTGTTATACTGTCTTGTTGTTTTTTCCAGTCATCAAATAAAGGTTGAATAATTATTCTGGTATCATCTCCTTTTTTATACTGTTCTATTTTCGCAGTAATCGCATCATGCAATTTTAAAAACGCTTGTATTGAACTATCATTAATTTTTGCAAGTTTTAATCCATGAATGTTCTGTTCAATATTTGTAGCCTTTCCGCCAATTACAGGCGCGCCCCACATAATAATAAAGTCCACGTCTTTTCTTTTCGCCGCAACCATTGGAGCAATTATCCCGCCTTCACTATGCCCGATTAACCCAATGTGTGTTTTGTCGATTTCTTTTCTTGTTAATAAATAATCAATGCTTGTACTTACATCATTTGCGAAATCTGCGCTTGTGACGTTGTTTACATCGCCTTTACTTTTACCCATCATCCTGTCGTCAACTCTTAAAACAGCAATGCCATTGTTTGTTAAATAATCTGCAATAACAGCAAATGGTTTATGATTAAAAATAGTTTCATCTCTGTCCTGCAAACCACTTCCTGTTATCAATACAACAACTGCAAATGGCCCTTTTGCTTTAGGATAAGTTAATGTTGCAGCGAGGTGAACTGTTTTATCGGCGTTATCATATTCAACACTGTCAATATTATAGTTAAACGGAGGCTGCGGTGTTTGTGGTCGGTTATTATTCTGTTGTGCAAATACCACTTGAACAGTGAATAAAACAGTAAAAGCAGTAAAAAATTTCAGCATGATATTATTGTTTGTGTTTTTTGTAATAAATGTAAGAATAGATAACCGGTACTAACGCGATTATCACAACGGAGATAATAAAAACCATAAAACCGACTTCAATCGGCAAGAACAATGTTGCAATTGTTATTATAATGCCTCCCGCAAACCACATCTTACCACCGAGTTGATGTGTTGCTCTCCATGTATCAGGATCTTCTAAAGTCCATGGGGTGCGGATTCCAACGTAATAATTAGGTTTGATACTGTGCATCAGGTTGCCGAGATATGCAAAAAATAATCCCATAAAAGGAAAAAGCATTTTATCGAAACCAAGTTCTCTGGTTACAGATGAATTGATCACAAAAAATTCAATACCTGAAAGAAAAATAATTAATGCAAATGCAATCTTTTTAAATACTTCGGCAGAATAACGCGCTGTTTTTTTTGGATCAATGTTCGGTAAATATTTAATTAAAAAATAAACACCGATTGATAACGCACTTAACAACACAACTAACCAAATCATTTCTTCTTTGTTCCCATATCTGTCCGGCTTACCATCCAACCCAAAATGCAGAGGAACAGATTGAGGTAAACCATTGTATATTTTAATGAAATAAATAACGGGCAGCTGCCAGATAATAAATGCTGCCATATCTACCAGATAGTTTTTTTTCATGTATTATTTCTTTTTGGTTTTGGTTGAAAATTGCATCATCCATTTCAGCATTTCATCCATGACTGTAGTGTTGATGGAATATAAAATGAATTGTCCGTCTTTAACGGATACTACCAAATTAGCCTGCTTCAGTAAATCTAAATGATGTGAGATACTGGGTTTGCTGATATTAAATTGATCAGCGATCTCACCCGCAGTCATGTCTTTTTCTTTCAGCATTTCAAGTATGCTTCTTCGGGTAGTATCATTCAACGCTTTAAAAAGAATGTTCACAAATTCGTGTATTTATATATTTAGACAAATGTCTAAATATTATTTTTCATCACCAAATTTCTTTTTGAGGTCGCCGTTCATCCTAAGTGTTAACGCCGCTTTTACACTTTAATCACACACTGTCCTTTTTTTGAACAGTTCTTGCAAATTTAACAAAACCCTTTGCAGAAAAGGGTTTCAGCGATATATTAACTTGAATTAACATTCACATTAACACCGTTCATACAAATCCATAGGAAATGCCTGTAACTAATCACAATGCACTTCGTTACGCTTTCATGTGCATCTATTTTTGACATGTCAAATCAAAATAGACAAAACAAAAACAAATTCTAATAACAACTTTAAAAATTAAAAACTATGAAAAAGTTATTTATCACAGCTCTTATAGCTGTAGCAATCGGGACAAGTGCCTTCGCAAATCCAACCACTGTAAGTACAAAAGTGTTGAGCAGTTTTACAACTGATTTTAAAGGTGCTGAAAATGTTAACTGGAAGATCAGCAGCGATTTTGTAAAAGCATCTTTTGTTTTCGACGAAAAAGAATATACTGCCTTCTATAATTTTGACGGCGATCTGTTGGGATATTCCAGAAGCTTCGCATTTAATAAATTACCTAAAAGAGCTATCGAAACAATCGCTGCAAAATATCCCTATCCTCCTTATAAATTAACTGAGTGCATTGAATACACCAATGCCGACGGAGAAAAAAATTATTTTATCTCTTTCGAAAAATCATTACAAATATTAGTGGTTCAGGTTTCTTTGAACGGAGAAGTGAGTGAATTTCAGAAAATCCAGAAATAGAAGATACATCTAAGATTTAAAAAGGCCTGCTTAGTTATAAGCGGGCTTTCTCGTTGATATATGTTTGAGTAGTGATGAACTCTCCTTCTTTTTGAAGATCAACAATTAACTGATGGAGTCTTTCCTGAAGAGTTGGTCCGCATAACTTTTTTGTATAGCTAGGTATTTTGTATTTATTGATATCAATCAACTCCCAAGGATGCAAATACAAACACAAATAACCGTCCTTCTTCAAAGTTTGAATAGCTAATTGTTTAAAAACTGGGTAGGGAAGATTTTTAAATGCCAACCAGAATAAAGGAATTCTAATATATGGTGTAACAGATGCTGGCAAACGCAAAACATCCTGGTCTCTATATAAAGTCCGTGGCAAATGAAGATTGTTATACCTACCAGGAAGAAACGTTGGATTGATGGATGAATCATATCCATAACCTGCTTTCTTTACCTCTTCCATTTCAACTTTACGCATTCGGGGCATTCGCAAACCGTAAACAGTTGTACCTGAAATCTCTTCCAGTTTGAGCTTTGAAGATAAGAGGTCTTCATTTTTAAAAGATGAATGATAAAAAGTGTGTGAGGCTATTTCATGTTGTTTTGCTAAATCTGCTATCTGCTGCGGAAAATGCATGGCATAATTTGCTGTTGTAAATAGCGTACAATTGATCCCGTGGTGTTTTAAAATTGGATCAATGCTTTCTGTTCCTTTATATCCGACTTGCAATTGTTCTTCGTCAGAAATAGTATCACCATATTCCAATGGCATATCAAATTCCTCAACATCAAAACTCAACAATATAAAACGTTTGCTCTTCATTAAAATATGACTTGATAAATCTTTCCTGCAAAAATAGGTAATGAAACATCACTCCATGATAAGTCTCTCTTTATCAACTTGCAGAAATTGTTTTTGCCACATTTGCACGATGATGATGATCCAAACAATAAAACAGGGCAATGCTTTTAGTGAATATGGCCGAATAATATGATCCCGAACATAAGGTGTAAACAAATCAGAATAAGAAAAACTTGTAAGCAGCAAAGCAAAAATGAAAACAATATTTACCCATTTTGTGTTGGGTTGCATTACAAACCAGATACATACTGCCGGAAATGCAATAATATAGGTTGGCGATTCGGCACTGGTTGTATAAATAACAGTCATGATCAAAACCAGACAAAGCAAATACATTCTGAAACGGATATCCTTAAAATATTTCCACTGCAAGTATTGCGATGCAAATAATAATACAGCAGGAATTGTAATAAAAATATTTTTAAAATTACCGTACCCGAAAATTCGCCTCATCATTCCCATTACCGAAATATCCTGATAATCATTATTAATATCCAATCGAACATTTTTGGCCGCTTTATAGACTAGCTCATTAAACCAGTCAACATAAGATTGTATGATAAATGCCGGTGTGGAAATTAGCATAGGCGCAACAAAAAACAGAATAGTCCATATAAAAGCCCACAAAATAAATTTCAATTTATTTTTACTGAAAAAGAAAAATGCAAAGCCCACAATTCCGTACAACTTAACAAATGTTGCCAGCATAATAAATAACAATGCCCATGCTTCTTTGCCTTTATGAATAAAATAAAAACCAAAGATCAAACAGGCGCATATCATGGCATTACTTTGTTGCCATTCTGATGACAGCATCAATTCATGAGATGAAAAAATAAGTATCGCATTCTGATATTTTTCTTTCAGTGGCAAAAGTCTAATCGCCTTGTACAGCAAAAATGCATTTAATAATACCCAAAGAGTACATGCAAAGTTATCGGGCAAAAAAACAAAAGGTGCTATAATTAAACTAAATAACGGGCCGTAATGATTTACATCTAAATATTCAGCAGGATATTCTGCAAATAAATTTGTTTGCAATCTTGTGTGATGAAAAACGCCTTTAAAGATGAGATAATTATTAGGTGGTGTATCATGCGATAGTTCGAGGATTATCCCTATCAATGCAAGTCCAAACCATAAAACAACAGCAATATTTCTATTGTAGAAAAAATTCTTAAAGTTTAATTTTTCTCCTGCAATTCCTTTCATTAAAATTAATAGGATTAGGTAGAATAAACGCAAAGAGTTTTTAAGTAATTGTAAGGATGAGGAATTTGATTCATCAATCTTATCACTACATCATTAAATAACCAGTCGCGCATATTTCTTTTATTAA
>CAIVCF010000170.1 GCA_903904335.1 uncultured Chitinophagaceae bacterium
TAAATATTAGCTTGCCATCACTTCTCATAATGTAAGTTTTTCAGAGTAAAAGGTCTCATTCATAAGAATGAGGCCTTTTATTTTTATTTTAATCTTCAGCTTCAAATACTGGATTTAATCCCTGATCACGGAATTATATGGGGAAATCATGAGTGAGGAATAAACAATGAATAATTGCTTTCCTTTTATTGAAAACGCAAACAATAGGAAAAATTTTACTTTTTGATCGCCTTTTTCTTAGCAACGGCTTTTTTCTTTTTAGCAATAATATTGGAAGATTTTGCAGGTTTGGGTTTACTTTCCTTCTTTTTTCCCAACCCATGCGTTAATATCTTAAGAGCCTTTTTAATTCTATGCTCAAACTTTTTATTACTTAGTTCAGATTTCAATGTTGTAAAAATCAAAGCGAATTCCTTTTCAATATCGGGTAATGTATCGTTTTGAGTAACTATTACTTTTTTGCTTTCTTTTTTGATTGCCATATTGTCTAATGTTTAAACAAACTTAACAATTAAATAATATTGTCAATGTTAAGTTTTGGTACCAACATCATTCGAAGTTCTGTGGAGATTAAACAAAAGTGATTTCAGTTATGCAAAATTCAACACAACTGAAATTGAATATAACAATCCCAATAGGTTTTAAAAATAATACTACCTTTTCTGAGATTCGATTAGTCTTATTTATCATTCAATGTAACAACAACCGGTTCCGTAATTGCTTTTGAAAATAAAGAAACAATCGGTTCTGCCACGCTATGATTTGTTGTAAATTGAAATCCTAAGAAAGCGGCAATAGTAGAAGCGATCTGCTTTTGATATAGTTGACTTGCAGTTTTTATTTCACCCAACGGAGAAGTGTCCGGACCAATTACCGCAAACCATATTTGTCCTGATTCCTTAATATTACCACCATGATCTGTCCAGTTATCCTTATTGATATCCCCTCTTCCGTGATCACAGGTGATGATCAAAGTGGTCTTATTTTTATATGTTGGAGATGATTGGATCAAGTTCCATAAATTTTCGATCATCCTGTCTTCAGCATAAGCACTTTTCAGGTATTGATCATATTCACCGGCATGTGCAAAATCATCCGTTTCATCAAAAGCAATGTATAATACTTTGGGCTGGTAGGTCTTCCAATATTCACGTGCAGCGAAATAAGTGAGTATATCTGGTCTTACATCAATTGGTTTTGCAGTCAGGAACTGCATTTCATTAATGAGTTTAAGATTACTGTTACTGAATCTTAAACTATCAATATCAGCATTTACATAAAGTCCGCTTCTTTTTTGATTTAAGATAAAAGGAAATACATCCCAGGTAGCGAAAGCGGCTACTTTATTTTTGTAATTAGCCTGCTTATTAATAAACTCTAAAACATTCTCATTCTTGTTTAATATTTTATTATTAGAATTTACTTCTTTATCAGGGTAGCCGGTAAAAAGTTCGTTATAGCCGGGATAGGAAAAGAAATAAGGGTTGGCATTATTTACATTGTTATCATAATTACGATTGCCGTAAATCTGCCCTTGTTTGGCAACAACAGACCATAGGAAAGGGAATAATTTTTTTCTTCTTTCATTGATACTGTCATTCCAGAAACTGCGATAGGTTGAAATATATTCTTTTGTAAACCGCTTATCTTTTAATAAAACTTTATCTGCACCGCCAAAAACTTCCTGCCAACGCATACCGTCTAAGGTTACGATAACAATATTCTCACTCTTTGTTTGGGCAGTCAGTTGAGACTCGATCATCAATAAGAATGAAAGAAGGCAAATGAATTTCATGGGTTTAGTTTTTCTATACACGAAATTCTGTTTCCAATATGAATTTGCGGTATTAAGAAGATTACCGATTCATTATCGCATCATTAAATAATTGTTTCGCTGAAAGCTTATCGGGGATGTATTAACTCAATGCTCTCATTGATCTTGATTCTGTTTAAAAAAATCACGTCAAAAAAGGCCCTGCGGTATTTCTTTTGAACATGATTGAAGCCGAGTGCAGCAAAGCGGCGTGAAGAAGTTTTAAGTATTAAACGATGAGAGTATTCGATCCAGCCAAAACGTGATACTCTTTTGGCAACATCCACATCATCTCCATAAAATGTAAGATCAACATTATAACCTCCGGCTTTTTTTAAAACAGCAGCATCAATAAAACTATTGCCACCAATCATGATACCGCCGCGTTGATTCAGTTGAACGATGCAGTTAATGATCGGATAAAATATTAGCTGTGCCAGCAAAGTAAATTGCCGTCTGAAAAAAGAAGTATCAAAATAATCATAGGGACCTGTAACAGCAACCACTTTATTTTTCTGTAATTGTTGAACTCCCTCAGAAATCCAATCCGGCGAAGGAATGCAGTCTGCATCCAATTGTGCAATGATATCTCCGGTCGCCATCTTTCTTCCGCATTCACGTGCAAAATTGGTTCCCCGCCTTCCTTCAAATGCAAGATTAATCATTTCGGAAGATCCGGGATGTTCTTTTATAAATTTTTGTATAGCATCTTCTGTATCATCAGTTGAAGCATTATTCACAACAATCACTTCAAAATTTGTATAATTCTGTGATAGAATTGCTTTCAATGTTTTGCTGATATATTGTGCTTCATTAAAAGCCGGTATCAATACAGATACCCTTTTTGTTTTCTTGGTAGTCATAAAAAAAGAAGCATTAAACAGTTTTTAAAAAATATTTTTTGGTCCACGATTTTATGGAAACAATAAAAATAAAAGCCAATGGAATAATGATGAACCAATTTCTGATACCATCCATTTTTTCAAACAGCAAATTCCAAAAAGGTCCTGCTATCCATCCTATCAGTACATATCCTCCACTCCAAACCAATGCAGATAACAATATCATGAATGCGTATTTTTTTATACTGACATGAAGCATGCCTGCTACCACAGAAACATAGCCTCGCAGAAACGGGATTAATCTTCCGAAGAAAATATTCATAGCTCCTTTATTTCTCATTTTTATTTTCAGCAATCGGATCATTCTGTAAGGAGCTGCCAGCCAATTGGGTTTGTGTTTCATCAGGAACGTACTGCAATAAAAAAATAGAATGTAAAGAATGAAGCTTCCGGAAATGTCTGCAGTTACAACAATTATCAATACTTTGAAAAGATCTAAGATGCCTTTATAAGCCAAGTATCCCGTATAGAGCAGCAACAATTCGTTTGGGAATGAAGGAATACCTATCTCCTGCAAGAACACTAAAAGGAAAATAGATAAATAGCCATACTCCATAATATAGTTTACTAATCCGGTGGGCATAAAAAAATGGTTGACACTATAAATCAGCTAATGAAGTTGATACTTTCAGCATAATCTCAGATGAAGGAATTGTTATCTTAACAATAAATTTTTTGAAAGACTGTGCATTGTCGGTGGAAAAACCAAGCTATCTGCTCACCGATTATCAAATCATTATTTTATAATGATGAAATAGATAAGAGTTGTTTATGGGACTCTTAATTGAGTAATAATCAGTGTATTTTCATTCTCGTTTACTTAATATTCATCGCCCCTGTAAATGATGTATTTATGAAAATAAAATTCTTTTTTCTATTTGTAATAGTTGCTTATACAACTGCAAGTGCACAAGGTATTTTTGTAAACAGTCCTTATCTGCAAATCGGAAATCATACTTCTGCAAATTCCATGCAAGTGCTTTGGCATGCTGCTCCTGTAAATGCAGAATGGAAATTAGAATATAGAAGTGCCGAACAAAAAAACTGGACAGCAAATGACACGATCTATTTTAATACAGTAGCCGTTGAAGGTATTGCTGCACATCGTGTGTATCATGCAGGCATCACTCATTTAATTGCAGGCAGTCAATTTAGTTATAGAATATGGAATAATGGAAAGATCGTTTTTACTGCTGATGCACAAGCTGTAAAAAAAGCCGATCAATCGTATCGTTTTGTTGCCTTTGGAGATATTGGTGCTGAAAAGCCAGACCAGAAGAGGCTTGCTGTGCAAGCATTTAAGGCGAAACCGGATTTTGTAGTTGTGCCGGGAGATATTGTGTATGAAAATGGCTTGATATCAGAATACAATCAAAAATTTTGGCCCGTTTATAATGCAGATAAATTAAATGATTCTGCTGCACCCATTATGCGTTCTGTTCCTTTCATTGCAGCAGTGGGTAATCATGATGCAGATAACAGGGACTTAGATAAATTTCCTGATGCATTAGCTTATTATTTGTTTTGGGATCAACCACTCAATGGCCCATTGGGAAAAGAAGGCGGAACATTGGTTCCGGTCTTAAAAGGTTCAGATGCCCATAAAAAAGCATTCATAGATGCGGCAGGAGCAACTTATCCGCGTATGGCTAATTTTTCTTTTGACTATGGAAATGCACATTGGACTGTTTTAGATGCAGATACTTATGTTGATTGGACTGATAAAGAATTAACCGATTGGGTAGCAAAAGATCTTTCTGCATCAAGAGATGCAGTTTGGCATTTTGTTATGTTTCATCATCCCGGTTTTAATTCTTCCAGAGAACATTATGAACAACAACAAATGCGATTATTGTCTCCCATTTTTGAGGCTGGAAAAGTAGACGTTGTATTCAATGGTCATGCGCATAATTATCAAAGATCTTATCCACTGCTTTTTATCCCTGACAAAAAAGGAACCCTATTGGTTGGCGGTAAGGATAATAAAATCGTTCGCGGAAGAGTAGTGAACGGCAGATGGGTTTTAGATAAGACATATGATGGTAAAACTAACACTACAGCAAATGGTATTATTTATATTGTAACAGGAGCAGGTGGACAAGAGTTGTATAATCCTGAACAGGAAGCTGACAGTGATAGCTGGCAGAAGTTCACTTATAAATTTATTTCAACTTTACATTCATTAACTGTGGCAGATGTAGATGGGAAATCACTTACCATTCGTCAAGTAAGCGCTGAAGGAAAAGAAATAGACTCTTTTAAACTAACAAAGAAATAAAAATATCATTTCACTAAGCTTTCTATCTGATCAATGAAAAACTAAAGTGAGTTATTATAATGACTCACTTTTTTATTTGATTAATTCTCTGTTGGCGGAGTATATAAATAGTTTTCTGATTCTTTTGGTTTGCTGAATTTAAGCTTTCCAAACTTATACGTAAAGCTGATGCCGAAAGAACGGTAGGGAATATCACGATAACTGTTTGTTACAAGATCATTTGCAATTGAAAGAATATCCTGATGAATGTATTGATTGAAAGCATTCACTACTACAACACCTATGCTACCTTTGTTATGAAAGAGTTGTTTGCGTGCAGCTAAAGTATAGGAATACATATTGGGTTGTCTTCCCTGCCATTTCATGCCCAGATTATAATTCCCGAAAGCCTCGGCAGTCCATTGATTATTGAATACATAAGTTGCATTGATATTGGCTCTGAAGCCGAAGCTGGATGTATGCGATGGTGTCTCAAAAGGATTATCCATGGAACGATTGAAAATTTGCAGATTGGGTCGGATCGTCAAATGCTTATTCATTACTAAGGACATAGAAATATTAGTTCCTGCTTTTATTTCAGAACTGATATTCGCTCGGGATGTAACAGTTACATCCGTATAAGTAGAATCACCGATTTTATACGTTGGGTAATAAGTAATGAATGGTTTTATATCAGGGCTGTTTCTTTGAAAGAAAAATAAAATATTGATATTGGTTCCGTCTTCAAAAGATTTGTTATAACCCAATTCAAAGTTGTTGCCAATTTCAGGTTGAAGATTTGGATTACCCGTTGAGATATTATGCGGATCACTCAAATTCATGAAAGGATTCAAATCACGAAAATCAGGTCTTTCAATGCGGTAAGAATAAGCAAACTTAATGGTTTGTCGGTTATTGAATGAATGAGATATAACAAATGATGGCGCCCAATTATGATAATCCGGAATACTCACATTTGCGGCATTCGAATAACTGGCATTGCTCGTGGTGTATTCATAACGCATACCTGCTTTAATATCCAGATAATTGAATAGTGAAAATGTTGCAGAAACATAACCTGCATATATTCTGCGCCGATAATCAGAACTGTAAGATTGCGTTGTATCAATCATATAATTGCTCGTAGCAGCATTCAGCATAAATACATCTGCATTGCTGATGATGGACTGTAAAACCGTTTTAAGTCCTGTTTCTACTAATACATCTTTTTTGACAGGTTGTGTATAATCAACTGAAAAATTTAGTTCATTTTCTTTTCCCGGATTAAAACTATGTGCACCTGCAAAAGCAGAACTGTTTGTTGTATAATATTGCAATTGATCGTAGTAGGTATTGTTCCTGTCAAAACTTCCGCTGTAAGAAAATTCTAATTCCTGTTTTTCCTTTTTCAGTTTTCTCTTGTAAGCAAAACTGTTATCAAAAGTGTGTACTGAAAATTGATTGGTATAATTACGAAGACTGTTGATATTGCTCAGTTCATTTCCTGCAATATCATATTGAATAGCTGTTTGATCAATAATGCCATTACTTTGATTCCCAAAATGATTATAACCAAAGTTCACATTGATATTATCTTTCTTTGATACAGCCCAATCCATGCCAATTCCTGATTTGTAACCATTTCTGCTGAAGTTCGCATCACTCACTTGTAATAATCGGTTACTGCCTGAAGTAAATGTTGTTATACGATCCATGCCATTAGGAGTAACCGCTTCTAATTGTGCATTGCCGCTGTAATACGCACTGATGCCAAAATTCTTTTTCTTCCAGTTGATGTTCACACTGCCATTTTCTAATCTTGTACCTGCTGATAAATTGATGTTCCCGTTAAAGCCTTCAATTTTATTTTTTTTGAGAATGATATTGATGATACCGCCAGTTCCTGATGCATCATATTTTGCGGAAGGACTTGTGATCACTTCAATACTTTGTATCTGGCTGTTAGGAATAGATTGCAATGCATCTGCGACGCTGTTACCGAAAATGGCTGAAGGCTTTCCATCGATCAGAAAACGAATACTTGAATTACCCAACAATTCTACATTCCCGTCAGCATCAACTGTAACCATCGGTATCTTCTTTAATGCATCTGTTGCAACACCGCCTTGAGAAGTAATATCTTTTTCAACATTATAGACTAATTTATCGATCTTATTTTCAATAACGTGCTTGTTGCTGGTTACTGTTACATCAGCAAGTGTATTTGTTTTTTTTGCGATAAGAATATCTGTTATGATCTGATCAGCGTTGATAGAAATATTTTTAGTAAAGTCGGTATAACCTAAAAATTCAACACGGATAATATATTTCCCTTTATAGATTTTCTCAATAATAAAATTCCCTTTTTTATCAGTAACGGTTCCGTTGATTACTTTTTTTGTACTGTCATTAATAATAGAAATGGTTGCATATTCAATGGGTTGCTTGGAAACAGCCTCCAATACTTTACCCGATACCTGAAAAATATCTGCGTGATTGCTTTTTTGCTGAGAAAATGTGCTGCTGATAAAAAGAAACAGTACTGTGCAGATAAAAAATACCTTCATGAATATTATTTGGTTGATCGTAATGCTGCAAAAGAACAGCTAAATTCTGTATGAATTTTGAAGATTGAAATATTGCAGGAATGGGCTATTGTAAAGAAGTATTGATAGAAACTCCCCAATTTAAATCATTCGCTGAAGAATTAGATGGATTTGCATTCCATAAGCATTCCCTCACCGTCATTATTTTTTTTTCAGTATCAATAGTGATCAATTCAAAAGCCAATTTTGTTTCATCTTTTGAAGAGTATCTTCCTTTCATAGGAGAATCTGCACGAAAACAGGGAAGAGAAATATTTTGATCCGGTCCAGTCCAATTATAATATTCTGTATAATTGGAATGTCCATGAAAATATGCTTTGATATTGGAATGTATTTTTATGAAACTCGCCAGCGCCCTTTGTTCAATGATAGCTTTGTCTTCTACAGATCTCCCGTCTTTGAAACCTTCTGTAACCAAATTCTCAAACTTGTCTTTTTCATTAATGGAATGATCTCCATTCGGATTCACAAAAAACCTTGCTTCCACATCAGGCATTGAATGGGTGAATAAAAAAACAGGAGTGGATATTGAAACAGACTGAAGGTCTTTTTCCATCCAAACCCTTTCTGAAGAATCGGGCCAGGCATCTACGAATACTAAATGGATGCCGCCGATATTTTTTGAGTAATGTATTTTATCAACGGAATAATTGAAATTATTTTCTGTTTTGGTAACAGAAGGTTGAATCATCAAATTATAGATACCAATCAAAGATGCTTTGTCTGTCAAAGGCATCATGAGCCTGTGATAACCGATGGCATTGCTGATATCATGATTACCCGGTGTGAGTAAGAGTTTTGTTTTATTCCCTTTCTTATCCGTTAAATGCAAATCATGAATATACTCTTCTTCAAATTCTTTCCATGAGGCAGTCGCAGATTGAATATCCTTTTCTTGTCGGTTACAAATATCTCCGGTAATGATCCCTTTTAAAGCGATTCTATCTATACTGTCTTATACTGAAAACCCTTAGAAAGAGTATTCAGCCTGTTTGTCGCATAGTTGTTTGCCATGGTAAAGGAGTTATTAAATATATTAAAAAATTAAATTAAAATAAATTACATATATGCATTTCGCTGATTTTTATCACTTTTTTTGAACATTAGGCAAACAAACTTGTATTGTTTTGGTTTTTGGTGTTTATTTGTAATCCTAAATTTTTAAAATTATGTCATTAAGATTTCAAGCAATCAGCGACTTAACAAACGAACCAAATGTGGTTAATCAGGCAAATGCAAAGAAGATCACCAGCATTTTCGGCGAAAATGTTTTTACTTTAAAAACTGCACGCGAATACCTGAGTGATGAAGCGTATAAGAGTTTGATCGGCAGTATCAAGGGAGGTAAAAAAATCGATCGCGCTGTTGCAGGAAGTATCGCAATCGGCATCAGGGCATGGGCAGAAAGTAAAGGGGTAACACATTTTACACACTGGTTTCAACCCCTGACCGGAACGACAGCAGAAAAACATGACAGTTTCTTTTCTATAAAAAGTGATGGCACTGCCATTGAAGAATTTGACGGCGCTGCTTTGATTCAGCAGGAACCGGATGCTTCTTCTTTCCCGAGCGGCGGCCTGCGTGCAACTTTTGAAGCAAGAGGTTATACAGCATGGGATCCATCTTCTCCTGCATTCGTTATCGAGATCGGTCAGGGAAAAACTTTATGTATCCCAACCATTTTCATTTCATATACCGGCGAATCTTTAGATTATAAAGCACCTTTATTAAAAGCATTGGAAGCTTTAAATAATGCAGCAGTTGATGTTGCCAATTATTTTGATAAGAATGTAACTAAAGTAACTGCGACCTTAGGTTGGGAACAGGAATATTTTGTGATCGATGAAGGATTGGCAAATGCACGTCCCGACTTGGTGCAATGCGGACGTACCGTATTTGGTGCATCACCTGCAAAAGGCCAGCAATTGGAAGATCATTATTTCGGTTCTATTCCTGAAAGGGTTTATGCTTTCATGAGAGATTATGAAACCGAATGTTATAAATTAGGTATCCCGCTTAAAACAAGGCATAATGAAGTGGCACCTTCTCAATTTGAAGTAGCTCCTATTTTTGAAGAAGTAAGTGTTGCCGTAGATCATAATTCTTTGTTGATGGATATCATGGACAGAGTTGCACGTCGTCATAAATTACGTGTACTGGTTCATGAAAAACCATTTGCAGGAATCAATGGTAGCGGTAAACACAATAACTGGAGCATGGCCACCGATACAGGTGTAAACTTGTTATCACCTGGCAAAACGCCAAAGACCAATTTGATGTTCCTTACTTTCTTTGTAAACACCATCAAAGCGGTTCATGATTATGCTGATCTGTTAAGAGCATCGATTGCATCTGCAGGTAACGATCATCGTCTGGGCGCTAATGAAGCACCTCCTGCGATCATCTCTGTTTTCGTTGGACAATATTTAGCAAAAGTATTGGGTGAAATTGAAACAAGAGTGGGTGATAAATTTGATGAACAGGATGAAGCCATTTTAAAATTGGATATTCATCGTTCTATTCCTGAATTATTATTGGATAATACCGACAGAAACAGAACTTCTCCTTTTGCATTCACCGGAAATAAATTTGAATTCCGTGCGGTGGGTTCTACTGCAAACTGCGCAAGTCCAATGACAGTTTTGAATACCATCTTAGCAGAAACATTAAAAGGATTTAAGAAAGATGTGGATGCATTAATTGAAAAAGGCGATAAGAAAGAAATTGCCATCATGCACATCATTCAAAAATATATTGTTGAAAGCAAAGCAGTATTATTTGAAGGTGATGGTTACAGCGACGAATGGCATCATGAAGCAGAACGTCGCGGTTTACCGAATGTTCGCACAACACCTTTGGCATTAGATGCAATGGTTACTAAAAAAGCAAAACAGTTATTTGAAAGTAACCATATTTATACACATGCCGAATTAGAAGCAAGACATGAAATTGAATTGGAAAAATATACCAAGAAAGTTCAGATCGAAGCAAGGATCATTGGTGATCTTGCATTGAATCATATCATTCCTGCTGCAGTTAAATATCAAAATACATTATTGGAAAATATCAATGGATTAAAAGCTGCCGGCTTACCTGAATCTGCTTACAAAAGTCAATTGTCTATTGTTTCAAAAATCAGCGAGCACGTTCACATTATTTTTGAAAAAGTACATGCATTAGTGGAAGCAAGAAAAATTGCAAACGCAATCACTGATACAAGAACAAAAGCAATTGCTTACAACAGTCAGGTGAAAGAAGCTTTCTTCGATGATATCCGTTACAATGTAGATAAGTTGGAACATTTGGTGGATGATGATTTCTGGAGTTTACCAAAATACAGAGAGATCCTTTTCCTGAGATAATATTTAAACAATTAACAAAGCATGAAACCTTGTCAGAACAATCACTGACAGGGTTTTTTATTTATCAAAACCGAAAAGAAATAACCGTCCACCGAAAAATATGAGTTATATCCGATTTTCATTGTACTTTTTCATCACTAAAAAACAAAAATTATGAAAAAAGTATTTTTCCTGATTGCTTTCTTTGTTACCTGCGCATTCACAACTGTCATAGCACAAGGCGGTGGTCAAATGGATCCTGCTGCACGTTTGGAAAGAATGAAACAAATGTACAAACCGCAGTTGATCGAAAAAGCAAAGATCACTGATGCAGAAGCAGATAAAGTGGTTGCTATTGTTGCAGAAATGCAACCGAAAATGCGTCCTATTATGCAGGACCAAAGTTTAAGTGATGATGACAAAAAGAAAAAGATGGATGAACTGAATGCTGAAAGAACTAAAAAATTCAAAGACATTCCATTAACTGATGATCAAGTAAAAGCAGTTGATGCTACATTATTAGAGATCAGAAAAAATATGATGCAGGGCGGTGGCCCTCGTCCGGGTGGCGGCAAATAAATTATACCTGAATAAAAAAATCCTCATCAAATAAAAATTGATGAGGATTTTTTTATGTGCTAATTTTTATTATCATTTCAATTTAAATCCTTCTAAGAATTTTGTAGTAAAATGTCCATTCCTGAAATCATCATTCTGCATTAATTGCAAATGAAATGGAATGGTTGTCTTCACGCCCTCGATCACATATTCACTCAATGCACGATACATGGTATTGATGGCTTCTTCTCTTGTTTGTGCAACAGTAATAAGCTTACCGATCATTGAATCATAATAAGGAGGAATAACATAACCGGCGTAAACATGACTGTCCACTCTAACACCATGACCACCCGGTGTATGTAATGTTGTTATTTTTCCCGGTGAAGGACGGAAATCATTGTAAGGATCTTCAGCATTGATACGGCACTCGATGGCATGCATCTTAGGTTCATAATCCTTACCGCTGATATGCCTTCCTGCAGCAATCAATATCTGTTCTTTGATCAGATCGAAATTGGTCACTTCTTCTGTTACACAATGTTCCACCTGAATACGCGTATTCATTTCCATGAAATAAAAATCGCGATGCTTATCCACCAAAAACTCAATGGTGCCAACGCTTTCATAGTTGATTGCCTGAGCCGCTTTTTTTGCAGCATCACCCATTCTTTGTCGCAGATCAGGTGTCATAAAAGGTGATGGAGATTCTTCCACTAATTTCTGATGACGGCGTTGTATAGAGCAATCTCTTTCACTCAAGTGACTGATATTTCCATATTGATCACCTGCAATTTGAATTTCTATATGATGCGGTTCTTCTACATATTTTTCGAGATAGATACCATCATTTTTAAAAGAACCTGCCGCTTCAATTTTTGCAGTGTTGTAAGCATTTTCCATCTGCCCTTCTTCCCAAACCAAACGCATCCCTTTACCACCACCACCGGCAGTTGCTTTTAAAATAACGGGATAACCTATTTCTTTTGCGATGGATTTTGCCTGTTCAACATTTTCCAATAAACCATGACCGCCGGGTACAACGGGAACACCTGCTTTGATCATCGTTTCTTTTGCTGTAACCTTATCACCCATGGAATTGATCATTGAAGGTGTAGGCCCGATAAACTTAATTCCGTAATCAGCACATATTTGAGAGAATTTGGCATTCTCTGCGAGAAATCCGTAACCTGGATGCACAGCATCGGCATTGGTGATCTCAGCAGCAGCCATGATATTCGGTATATTCAAATAAGAGTCCGCTCCGGAAGGTTTACCTATACAAACCGCTTCATCTGCAAAACGAACATGCAGACTGTCTTTATCAGCGGTCGAATAAACCGCTACCGTTTTTATTCCCATTTCCCTGCAGGTTCTTATTACACGCAATGCAATTTCACCCCTGTTGGCAATTAATATTTTTTTGAACATTGATACAATTTAGAATTAGAAAATGTGCGAATTGGCAAATAGGCAGATGTGCAGATTATATAACTGAATCAATTTTCGCATCCGCACATAAGCACATTTATCATTACGCCGGTTCTACCAGAAATAAGGGTTGATCGAATTCAACCGGACTGTTATCTTCCACCAATACTTTTACAATCTTGCCTTTTACCTCAGCTTCTATTTCATTGAAAAGTTTCATGGCTTCAATAATGCAAAGCACTTTACCTGGCTCGATGGATGAACCGATATCTACAAGGTTGGGTTTATCGGGTGATTGACGACGGTAGAATGTTCCGATCATCGGGCTCTTTATAGTAATTAAATTATCTGCTTTTGGAGCTGGTGCTGCAGCAGGCTGTGCAGGAGAAGGTGCTGCAGGAGCAGGAGGAGCTTGTTGTTGCGGACTCACATTATACACTTGTTGAGGTGCTGCTGCAACAGTTACAACCTGTTCTTCTTTTTGTTTGATGGTTACCTTGCCATCTTTGTCCTCAATACTGATTTCACCTATGTTACTTTTGTTTACAATCTTGATTAATTCGTGGATTTGTTTAAGGTCCATAAAGGCAAGTTTTTAGATAAAAAAGGGTTTTTTACTATGAAAAGCGGGGCAAAATAGCTAATTTTTGCTAAAAAATGGGGATTTTTATAAAAATAGAAAAATCTGCCTTTGTTAAATTATTACCCTATATTTCTCAGGTTGAGGCAATAAAAAAAGGATGAAAATATTTTCATCCTTTTTTTATTGCTAGTTTATCATTCTTTTACTCTTTCAATGTATTCACCTGTCTTGGTATTGATACGGATCAATTCTCCTTCTTCAACAAATAAGGGAACATTTACCGTACCTCCGGTATCGATAGATGCAGGTTTTAATGCTCTTGTAGCGGTATCGCCGCGAAGGCCGGGCTCGCAATACGTAACACGGGCAACGATTTTTTCCGGTAATTCCGCACCAATCGGTTGCTCGGTCTCTGTATTAATAAATACAAAGATTTCACCGCCATCTTTCAGGAATCTTGGTGCATCGATCATTTCTTCTGCCAAAGCGATCTGTTCGAAAGTTTCGTTGTTCATTAAATTATAACCGCTCTCATCTTTGTACAAGAATTGATAGGCTTTCTTTTCAACACGAACAGGGAAAATATTTTCACCGCTGTTCCATGTTTTTTCAATGGAGCGATTGTTATCTACCCCTTTGAGTTTAGCCCAAACTTTAGCGGCGGCTCGAGCCGTTTTATTTTCGCCAAAGTCCACTACACTGTATAAACTGCCGTCGAGCTTTAAAATCATACCGCGGCTGATATCTGCTGTTGATGCCATAATAAAAATTTAGAGCCGCAAAAGTATGGATTGGGAACGAGATTTTGAGTTGTGCCATTTATCTTATTTTATTAGCAGCCTCGGGCAGCATTTGAAAAGGATGCTGCATCTCATTATTATAATCTGATGTTTTATTTTTTTAGGGAGGTAGTTTTAGTTTCATACCCGGAGCTTTCTAAGTTTCGGGTTTTTTATGCGTATTTATGAATGAATAAGGAAATATTTAGCTGCTCAGTTATTGAAAGTACTTGTGTGTAACAGACTACTTTGGGGAGTGGCACAAGCATTGATGCGCTATGTTTCTGCTGCCGGTCGAAAAAAGCAATGAAAATTATACAATTTATTTTCTAAACACATAACGCTGCTTTGTTTTATCCTATTTTTGCGGCACAAAAATTTAATTTAAGCAACATGTCAGTATTAGTCAATAAGAATTCGAAGATATTAGTTCAGGGTTTTACCGGAACAGAAGGAACTTTTCATGCTACTCAAATGATCGAATACGGAACAAATGTGGTAGGCGGTGTAACACCTAATAAAGGCGGTACAACCCATCTCGATAAACCTGTGTTCAATACAGTTGCTGATGCGGTTAAAGCTACCGGTGCCAATGTAAGTATCATTTTTGTGCCCCCGGCATTTGCTGCAGATGCCATTATGGAAGCTGCTGATTCCGGTATTGCATTAGTTGTTTGTATCACAGAAGGCATACCCGTGCAGGATATGGTTAAAGTGAAAAATTATTTACAGAGCAAGAGTACAAGATTGATCGGGCCAAACTGTCCGGGTGTCATTACAGCCGATGAAGCAAAAGTGGGCATCATGCCGGGATTTATTTTTAAGAAAGGAAGGATCGGTATTGTTTCAAAATCAGGGACATTAACCTACGAAGCTGCTGATCAGGTTGTAAAAGCAGGATTGGGAATCAGCACTGCCATTGGTATTGGAGGCGATCCGATCATTGGCACCACCACCAAAGAAGCTGTTGAACTGTTTATGAATGATCCCGAAACGGATGGTATCATCATGATCGGTGAAATAGGCGGCAGCATGGAAGCTGATGCAGCAAACTGGATAAAAGATAATAAGAAAAAACCCGTTGTTGGTTTTATCGCCGGACAAACTGCTCCTGCCGGAAGAAGGATGGGTCATGCCGGAGCGATCATTGGTGGCGCAGATGATACTGCAGCAGCAAAAATGAAAATCATGACTGCCTGCGGAATCAACGTAGTGGCAAGTCCTGCTGATATCGGCAAAACAATGGCTGCTGTTTTAAAGAAATAAAACCTATCACATAAACTATTACACTAAATACCGAATATTCGGTATTTTTTTTATGCTGTGATGCCTGCACTTTTGTGTCAGGATAAGTTTAACAGTAACTTGTTCATTTTCACAGAGGGTAGGCTTGCGGTTTCTACTGCAAGCTTTTTCTTTTTCTTCAATTTAGCCATCTGCTTTCCTAAAAGTTTTGTTTAGTAGCTTTATTTATTATTCCTTTCCGTTTCATGAAAAGAGTTATCATTTTTTTATCTGTACTTTTTATTTTGACTGATGTTGCAAATGCACAGCAACAAAAAGAATTAAGCATTCATTGTTCATTTCCCCAACAATTAAAAGCAGGAAGTAAAGTGAATCTGAAAGTGATCATTTCACATACAATACAAAAAGAGCAAACGGGCAATCTGACACTCGAACTAACTGATGCAACTACTAAAAAAAGTGTAGATGGCTGGTTCCTTAATATTTTCCCTTTTCAATATTTCACTTCGATTAAGGGAGAAAATTTTACAACACAATTCCCGTTTACCATACCCTCTGATTATCATGGAAAGTTTATAATGACTCTAAAAGCAATTTGCGGAGATGCAAAAGATTCTCTGTGGCATTCATTTAATATTGCTTCTAAAATGATAAATCATGAGTAACATCCATGTTGATTATATCATTCTCGGACAGGGTATCACCGGCACTTTTCTAAGTTATTATTTACAAAAAGCAGGGAAGAAAATCATAGTGATCGATGATGCTGAAATCTTTACTGCATCTCGTATTGCAAGCGGTGTGATCAACCCTGTTACAGGCAGGCGTGTTGTTGAAACATGGATGATCAACGATATCATGCCTTTTGCTGTAAATGCTTATCTGCAATTGGGAAATGAAATCAATGAATCGGTTATTCAGCAATGCAATGTGTTAAGTTTTCATGCAAGTGTACAAATGAAACAGGCATTTGAAGATCGTTTGCCTGATGATCATAAATATTTGCGCACACCATTAAACGAAGAATCATTACATCAATATTTTAATTTTTATCTTGGTGTGGGAGAAACCAATCCCTGCTATTTAGCGGATATTCAAATACTCTTATTGAGTTGGAAAAAAAAATTGCTCAACGATAATTTATTACTCGAAGAAAAATTTGATTGGGCAGATTGCATCATAACAGAAAACAACATCACTTATAAAAATATCGTTGCTGAAAAAATAATTTGTTGTGAAGGTTCGGCAGGTGTTCACAATCCTTATTTTACTTTATTGCCTTATGCAAAAAATAAAGGCGAAGTGATCATTGCAGAAATCCCTGATCTTCCAAGAACAAATATTTATAAACAAGGATTAACAATAGTACCCTGGAAAGAAAATTTATTCTGGATCGGTTCACCATACGAATGGAATTATTCCGATACCAATCCAACAGCAGCATTTAAAATAAAAACACAATTACAATTACAGCAATGGTTAAAATTGCCGTATAAAATTTTAGATCACTGGGCCGCTGAAAGACCCGCCAATGTTGAGCGACGGCCATTTGTAGGTTTGCATCCTTTAATGCCTTCTGTTGGTATTTTAAACGGCATGGGAACCAAAGGTTGCTCGCTTGCTCCTTTCTTTGCAAACGAACTAACAGAATATCTTATCAACAACGCTCCTATCAATCCATTGGCAGATGTGAGAAGATTCTCAAAAGTTTTATCCCGCTCAATTTCATGATTTCTTATTTTTAGTTTTTCGCACTAAAATTCAAGAGAACCATGAACAATACCCCAACCGAAGCTAATTACAGTATTCCGCTCAGTTATCGCAAAATGGAAAACCTTCATATTGTTTTCTGGTTATTTAAAGATATCAGTTGGTGCATGATCTGGCGACCATTGGGCATTGCCATGATTTTTCCAACTTTGATCATTTCAATAGTCATCGCATATCGAACCAGACAATACATGAGTGAATTATGCCATAATGTTGCTATCAGTTTTTGGATCACTGCCAATGCCTATTGGATGCTGAGTGAATTTTTTAAAATAGATGCTGATGTTGTTTACGGCGAAATCACGTATAAACATCTTGCCATCATTCCTTTTGCGATCGGGATTTTATTGCTTGGTTTTTATTATCTGATCTGGAAACCAAAACACCATAACGAGTTAGAAACGATGTAAAAAATAATTTTTATTCTTCTTTCAATCTCGGCGCCATAAAATAAATACTGGCACCCAAACAGGCAATAACAGTAAATGAAATACGCAAACTAAATGCTTGCGCAATATACCCGATGAGAGGCGGTCCCATTAAAAATCCGATAAAGCCAATGCTCGAAACAGCAGCAATAGCAAGGCTTGGCGCCATTTTTGTCGATCTTCCTGCCATCGCATAACACAGCGGCACTATTGCTGAAACTCCAAATCCCACCATTAAAAACCCTATTGTTGCTGTGATGATATATGGAAATAAAACGGACACTACTAATCCTGATGTGATTACGATTCCGCTCAACTGCAATACTTTTTTCGCACCGAACTTGATGATGAGTTTATCGCCAATAAATCTACCTGTTGCCATCGCACTCATAAAAGAAACATAACCCAATGTTCTTAATTGTGCTGATGCAGCAATTACTTTCACAAAATAAACACCACTCCAGTCAAACATCGTTCCTTCGCAAACCATACTTCCGAATGTGATAAATCCGATCACCAATAAATAAGTATCCGGTCTTACAAATAATTTGCTTTTATGTTTTGTTTTCACTTCATTTTTAAATGTAAAAGGATAAATACAAAATGCAATAGCCAAACCAACCGCACTCACCCACAAATAATGATACAAAGGATCGATGCTCATGCTCACCATAAATGTTCCGATCAATGCACCGCTGAATCCGCCTAAACTCCATAAACCATGAAAGGAAGCCATGATGCTTCTTCCATACAATGATTCAATAGAAACAGCTTGTGTGTTTACACAGATATTCATCATATTACCGGTAACGCCGAAAAAATACAATTGAATAGCCAATGCCAGACTGCTGTTTGCCATACCAATACCTATCATTGAAACAGGGAATAACATTGTTGCAAGAAATAAAATATTTCTACTCCCGAATTTTGCTACTAAATAACCTGATAGCGGCAAGCCGCTCATCGAACCCGCCGGTAATGCAAATAATACCGAACCCAATGCCGCATCACTCAAATGCAAATGCGATTGTATATCGGGTATTCGGCTGGCCCAGCTTGCAAAACGAAGTCCTGATAAAAAAAAGAAAAAAGCCAAAGCAAATCGGTTCCTTCTTAACTCTGATATGTTTATTGGTTGCATGCTTATGCTGCAAAGATGAAACTTTAATGCTTAACTAACGCAGTTTACACCTTAGCAAAAGCCCATTTCGCCTATATTTGCAGCCCAATTAAGACCATGTATGATGGCTGATGTAAGATGTATGATTTACGAATTCTTACAAATCTAACATCAGAAATCAGACATTAAAATCATAAATCTCAAATCATAAATTATAAATAAAAATGTATCGTTCTCATACTTGTGGTGAATTAAGGATCGGTGATGTAAACAAAGAAGTAACATTATCAGGCTGGGTGCAGACTGTTAGGAAATTTGGCGCCATCACTTTTGTTGATCTGCGTGACCGTTACGGCATCACACAATTATTATTTGGCGAAAGTTTGCAAAGTGAATTAGATGCAAATCCTTTGGGCCGTGAATTTGTGTTACAGGCAAAAGGAAAAGTGAATGAACGCAGCAATAAAAATGCAAATATTGCAACAGGTGAGATTGAAATTGTGGTGAGTGAATTTAAAATATTAAATAAATCTGCTGTTCCTCCTTTTACGATTCAGGATGATACGGATGGTGGCGATGATCTGCGAATGAAATATCGTTACCTGGATCTGCGCAGAAATGCAGTGAAGAAAAATTTAGAATTGCGTTACGCAGTGGGTCGTTCCACCAGAAATTATTTACACGAAAATAATTTCATGGATATTGAAACACCATTCTTGATTAAATCAACTCCCGAAGGTGCAAGAGATTTTGTGGTGCCATCAAGAATGAATCCGGGGCAATTTTATGCATTACCTCAATCACCACAAACATTCAAGCAATTGTTGATGGTGAGTGGTTACGACCGTTATTATCAGATCGTGAAATGCTTTCGTGACGAGGATCTGAGAGCTGATCGTCAGCCTGAATTCACGCAGATAGATTGTGAAATGAGTTTTGTAGAACAGGAAGATATTTTAAACATGTTTGAAGGTTTGGTAAAACGAATTTTTAAAGATGTCAAGAATATTGATTACACAGAAAAGGTGGAACGCATGAGTTGGGAAGAAGCGATGTGGCAGTTTGGAAATGATAAGCCCGACATCCGTTTCGGTATGAAGATCTGCAATTTAAAATTTCCGCAACATATTTTTCCAACAAAAGAAGATCAATCATCATTAATCAGCGCTGCTGATTTTAAAGTATTCGATGAAGCTGAAACTGTTGTTGCCATTGCTGTTCCCGGTTGCAGCGAATACACTCGCAAACAAACAGATGAAATAACTGAATGGGTAAAACGTCCGCAAATCGGCATGAAAGGTCTGGTAACGATTAAGTGCAATGCCGACGGTACTTTTAAAAGCAGCGTTGATAAATTTTATACTGAAGAAAAATTAAAAGCGATTGCTGTTGCAACAAGTGCCAATGCAGGTGATCTAATTTTAATTTTAGCCGGTGCCGAAGAAAGAACCAGAAAAGCCATCAGTGAACTGCGTTTGGAAATGGGTAAACGTTTGGGCTTCAGAAAAGATAATGAATTCAAACTTTTATGGGTATTGGATTTTCCATTGTTTGAGTTTGCTTTGGAAGATCAGGATGGTGGTGGTGCAGGCCGTTGGGTAGCAAGGCATCATCCGTTCACAAGTCCGAAGCCTGATCATATTAATATCATGATCAACAATCATCCTAAAGTTGCAGACTTAGATAAATATTTAGAACATCCGTATGCCGGCATTAAAGCCAATGCGTATGATATGGTGTTGAACGGAAATGAAATTGGTGGTGGTTCTATCAGAATTTTTCAAAGAGAATTACAAGAAAAAATGTTTGCAGCTTTGGGAATGAATGAAGCTGAACAACAACATAAGTTTGGGTTTCTATTAGGTGCTTTTGAATATGGTGCTCCTCCGCATGGCGGACTGGCATTTGGTTTTGATCGCTTGTGTGCCATATTAGGCGGCAGTGAAAGTATCAGAGATTTTATTGCATTTCCTAAAAATAATTCAGGAAGAGATGTGATGTTGGATGCACCTTCAACGATTGATGCAAAACAGTTTGATGAGTTGCAGATAAAGTTGGATTTGAAACCCCCAACCCCTAAAGGGGAGTAAGAAATAGTTTGGCTAATAAAAAAACCTGTTGAAAGAATCAATAGGTTTTTTTATTTTAATATGTTTCATTTCATAATTAAATAGAATCTTTTTACTTCTTTCTCATTTTTTCCTATATTGAGCCAATGAACGATTGCTCACCATTCCGATGGTGATGCAATTTTTTTATTTCTGCCAAAAAACAAGACCCGCGTATGACCTGCGAAGAGCTATTGAAACAATACTTCTTATATCCCGGTGTATGGGATGAAATGAATAATAACAATAGTATTCGTTCGCAATACAAAAAAGTGGTTGATGCATTGCAGCATTTTGATGTGGCTGCTTTACAGCATAAAGACAGGATCGCAGAAGAACTTTTCATGAATCAGGGAATCACATTTACCGTATACAGCGATAATGCCGGTATCGAGAGGATCTTTCCATTTGATATTATTCCGAGAATCATTACAGCTGCAGAATGGGACCATATTGAAAAAGGAATCAACCAACGTTTAAGAGCATTGAATCTTTTTCTGAAAGATATTTACAATGAACAACTCATACTCAAAGACAAAATTGTTCCTGCCGAACTCATTGCTTCCTGTCCGCATTACACAAGAGAAGTATTCGGCATCAAAGTGCCCCATGATATTTATGTGCATATCAGCGGTATTGATTTAATTCGCGGTGATGATGGTACTTTTTATATTCTCGAAGATAATTTGCGTACTCCAAGCGGTGTAAGTTATATGCTCGAAAACAGAGAAGTCACCAAACGTATCTTCCCCGAAATGCTCGCAGAAAATAAAGTGCGGATGGTAAATAATTATCCGTTGTTATTGCATCAGATATTATTATCCTTAGCTCCGCAGCAGATCTCAAACCCAACCGTAGCATTGCTTACACCGGGTGTGTTTAATTCGGCTTATTACGAACATACATTCCTGGCACGTCAAATGGGAATTGATCTGGTAGAGGGAAGAGACCTTGTTGTCGATAATCATAAAGTGTTTATGAAAACAACAAATGGTTTGCAACAAGTGCATGTTATTTACAGAAGAGTGGATGATGAATTTTTGGATCCTTTGGTTTTCAGACCCGATAGTGCCTTAGGTGTTCCGGGTTTAATTGGTGCGTACAGAAAAGGAAATGTTGCCATTGTAAATGCCATGGGTAATGGTGTGGCAGATGATAAAGCAGTATATGCTTATGTTCCAAACATGATCAGATATTATTTGAATGAAGAACCCATTTTGCCCAATGTTCCTACTTATCAAATGGGTGATACAGAAGCGAGAAAATATGTGTTTGATAATATTCACAATATGGTGATCAAACGCACGAACCAATCCGGTGGTTACGGAATGTTGATGGGCAACAGTGCACAAGAAAAAGAAATTGAAGAATTTGAAAAAGCAGTGGAAAATGATCCGCGAAGTTTTATTGCACAACCCATCATTAAATTATCAACCGTTCCTTGTTTTCTGGATGGAAAATTTGTGGCCAGGCATGTTGATCTCCGTCCTTATGCATTGTGCGGACCGGATGGCGTTAAAATTGTTCCCGGCGGATTAACAAGGGTTGCATTGAAAGAAGGTTCATTGGTTGTTAATTCATCGCAAGGGGGCGGAAGTAAAGACACATGGGTGGTTGATTAGTTTCAAATTACTAATTCATAATTTTTAATTTATAATTATCAAGATAAATGTTAAGTAGGACTGCAGATTCAATGTTTTGGCTGAACCGCTACATGGAGCGAAGCGATGGATTATTGCGTGGCATCAAAACACATTATATTCTTTTGCTCGATAAAGGTGTGAATGAAAATCTGACCTGGCGGCCTATGCTGGAAATCTTTACCACCTGCAATGAAGAAGATGTATTGTCATTGGAACACAACACAGAAGCAGCTTTACAGAAATTAATATCCGATACCGATAATTTAAATTCTTTAAAAATTTTAATTACAAGAGCAAGAGAAAATGCAAGAGGTATGCAGGATCATATTACCAAAGAAGTGTGGGAGCAGGTAAACCAGATGTATCACCTCATTAATCATTCAGCTCCTGATTCTCATTTAAGGGGATTTGAAGCCATTAAAACGATTGATTCATTAACCAATGAATGCATCTTATACAACGGCGTTGCCGATACCACCATGCCACGCGGAATGGGATGGAATTTTATGAGCCTTGGCAAATACATTGAGCGATGTTTATTGACCATTGAAATGACGAATAAGTATTACAGCCTGATCGATTATACACTCGAAGAAGAAAAAGATATTTTACAATGGCGGCCGATGTTGTTGGCATTATCGGGTTATGAACTGCACCTCAAAACATATCGAAGCAGTGAACATAACCTGAATGCATTGCACCAGGTTTTATTTAATGAAAATTTTACACGCAGTGTTTTATACACATTGCTAAGGGTGGATAAATATTTTAAAGAAGTGACAAAAGACAATAACAGCGAAGAAAAAGAGGCATTGACCAAATGTTTGGGAAGGTTAGTAAGTAAATTGCAATACACCGATTTTGAGTCGATCAATCAGCTTACTTTGCAGAAATTCCTGAGCGAAACAAGAAAAGAATTAGTGGAGTTCAGTAAAATGTTGGCGCAGTGTTTCTTTTCTTATTCCTAACTGAATTATTATGCCGATTTTCAGAATACATCACATCACAAAATACGAGTACGACAGGCCGGTAAAAGAAAGTACCAACGAAATAAAAATATTTCCTTATCAATGTAATGATCAGGAAGTCTTGCAACATCAGTTAGATATTACAGGAGAACCCGAAATATTTCAATATCAGGATTATTGGGGAAATAAGATCGGTTTATTTAATGTGCTGGCACCGCATAAATCATTGATTATCGAAAGTCAGTTGATCATCCGCACTACTTTACCCGAAGCATTTACGATTAATTTTATTTCGGGCTTTGATGAATTAAAAGAAGAAATAAAAGATAACCTGCAACTATTGGAACTGGCAAGGGCAGATACCATCAAATCGCAAAACAGCATTGATGAGATCATTACCATTTTAGATCCTTCTGATAAAAGTGTTGCCGAAACCGTAAAGAGCTGCAGTGAATTTATTTTTACTTATTTCAAATACATCAAAGGCATCACAACTATTGAAACTACCGTTGATGAAATTTTAGAACACCGTTCCGGTGTTTGTCAGGACTTTGCACATGTGATGCTGCAAATACTGCGAACATTGAATATACCTTCCAGATATGTGAGTGGATATATTTGTCCCAACAAAAACGGGATGCGTGGTGAAGGTGCCACACATGCTTGGGTGGAGGCTTATATACCGGGTTATGGTTGGGCAGGTGTTGATCCTACCAATAATGTTTGGGTAACAAATACACACGTAAAACTCGCTGTAGGCAATCATTTCAACGATTGCACACCTGCAAAGGGAACATTCAAGGGACCTGCCCGGCAAAAATTATCGGTTTATGTTTCTGTTGGTTATGAAGACGGGCATGTGTTTGAAGAAAAAACAAATGTACAAATGCTTACGGTTGCTGATAATGAAAAAGAATTGTTGATCGATGAAAATTTTATGGGGCAACAACAGCAGCAATAAAATCAGATGCTTTCATTCTCAAATAAAATCAAACTCAAAAAAATAATGCATCTTGCAGTTATAAATTATTTAAATGAACGGACACAACGCATATAAAACGATCAGTTATATTTTATTGATCATTGGTGGCTTATTCGGATTTATGTGCTTTATCATGTTCTTCATGGCATTAGCAAATCCTTCTATATTATTGCCTGTTATAATTATGATGGCAGTTGTTGCATATATCATTCTGAGTTTTATTTTTTTTAATAAGGGCATGTTACAGCTAAAGAAATTGAACCCTTCCTTGAGAAGCTGGATCAAAACCACTTCTTATTTTACTTTGTTTTTTTCTGTGAATATTTTGATCTCCGGCATTGTGTATTTATATAATCCTGTAAACCTTGCAGTGTTGATGGAACAAGGCTTTGCTGCACAAAAAGACATGCCGAAAGTATCTCCCGAATTCATTAATGGTGTTTTCAAGGGTACTTTATATTTCATGATCTTTTTTGCCACCACACTGCTCATTCATGTTTTTGAGACCTTTAAGTTTCTGAAACTGTATGCAAATCTGTTCGAAAAGGAATAAGTATTTTAAACGCTGGGCTTTTTCCTTAATTTTCCATTGTGAACTCCACTGCACCTTTAGCCGAAAGAATGCGTCCGATTACATTGGATGAATTGGTTGGACAAGAACATCTTACCGGCAAAGGAAGTATTTTGCGCACGGCCATTGAACAGGGCAATATTCCTTCCATGATTTTATGGGGACCACCCGGTGTTGGTAAAACAACCATTGCCAATATTATTGCAAACACTTTATCAGTTCCTTATTTTCAGTTGAGTGCCATCAGCAGTGGTGTGAAAGATGTAAGAGAAGTGATTGAAGAAGCAAAACAAACATCCGGATCCATTTTATTTATTGATGAAATACATCGTTTTAATAAAGGCCAGCAGGATGCATTATTGGGTGCTGTTGAAAAAGGTATCATCACTTTAATTGGTGCAACTACGGAGAATCCATCTTTCGAAGTGAATTCGGCATTGTTAAGCCGTTGTCAGGTCTATGTGTTGAGACCATTGCAGGAAAAGGGTTTGAAAGAACTGCTTCATCAAGCAATTACAAAAGATGAAATACTCAAACAAAATAAGATCGAATTAAAAGAAACAGAAGCTTTACTCAATATCAGTGGTGGTGATGCAAGAAAATTGTTGAATTTGTTGGAATTAATTGTAACATCAACCAACAAAAAAGAAATAACAATCACGGATGATTATGTGATGAATGTGGCGCAGAAAAAAATTGCTTTGTATGATAAACAGGGCGAACAACATTACGATATCATTTCAGCATTCATTAAAAGTATGCGTGGCAGCGATCCCAACGGCGCAGTGTATTGGCTGGCCAGAATGATCGAAGGTGGTGAAGATGTAAAATTCATTGCACGCCGCATGTTGATATTTGCCAGTGAAGATGTGGGCAATGCCAATCCAAATGCATTATTATTAGCCAATGCAACATTTGATGCAGTGAGTAAAATTGGTTATCCTGAATCAAGAATTATTTTAAGTCAGTGTGCCACTTATTTAGCATCGAGTGTAAAAAGTAATGCTGCTGTTGTTGCCATTATGGAAGCGCAACAAGCAGTACAACAAAATGGCGATTTGCCGGTGCCTTTGCACATCCGTAACGCACCCACCAAATTGATGAAAGATCTCGATTACGGAAAAAATTATCAATACTCACATCTCGGTGAAGGCAATTTTATTGAACAGGAATATTTGCCTGAAAAGCTTGCCGGAACTGCATTCTATAAGCCGGGTAATAATGCCAGAGAAAATGAATTGCGCAAATTTTTAAAAGAAAGATGGAAAGGGAAATATAATTATTGATGTTAGATGTTGGAATATAAATGCTGCCAATAGAATCACTTGCACAAGTGTGCGACGCAACAACAGCTGCCATTTGTACTAAAGCTTGTCCAATAAATAGTCTTCTTCCTTATCTTTAAACCTTAACTCCCGAATTATGAGAAAAATATTTTTTTTACTTGCGTTATCATGTATCGTTTCATTTTCTTTTTCACAAAGCATTATAAACCGCGATGCAGAAATTGCATCGATGGTAAAAGAAGTATCGGCAGATTCTTTGCAATCATACATTAAATCAATGGTGGCTTACGGCACAAGACATACATTGAGTACACAAACAGATGCAAATAAAGGAATTGGAGCTGCGCGTAATTGGGTGTTGAGCAAATTCAATGAATTTGCAAAAAGATCGAACGGCAGATTGACCGCATTCATTGATACCATCACGTATAAAGTGGATGGCAAGAGAGTGGATAAAGACATTATTCTGGGCAATGTGGTTGCTACTTTAAAAGGAACTGACGTAAATGATAAACGGATCTTTTTAATCAGCGGCCATTTAGATTCTCGTCGCAGTAATGAGATGGACAGAGATAAAGATTCTCCAGGTGCCAATGATGATGGAAGCGGCTCTGCAGCTGTAATTGAATGTGCCAGAGTGATGAGCCAACATGGTTTTCCTGCTACGGTAATTTTTGTTACAGTAAGCGGAGAAGAACAAGGTTTATTAGGTGCACAATTTTTAGCGAATAAAGCAAAAAAAGAAAACTGGAGTATTGAAGCTGTGTTGAATAATGATATCATGGGCAGTAATAACAGCAGTGAAACAAATATTATTGACAATACACACATTCGCGTTTTTAGTGAAGGATTGTCTGTATTGGATACCGGAAGAGTGGCTACCAACATCAGAAACCTTGGATTGGAAAATGATGGCAGGGCAAGACAATTGGCGCGTTATGTAAAAGAGATCGGTGAACGGTATGTAGAGAATATTGAAGTGGTGATGGTGTATCGCAATGATCGTTTTTTACGTGGTGGTGATCATTCCCCGTTTGTACAGAATGGTTTTGCTGCAGTGAGAATTACGGAGATGAATGAAAATTATTATCATCAGCATCAGGATGTGCGAAAAGAAAATAATATTCAGTATGGTGATCTGACTGAGTTCATGGACTTCGAATATCTGAGAAAAAATACAGCCGTTAATTTAGCCAATCTTGCCAATTTGGCTAAAGCGCCATCTGTACCTGATGAAGTAAAAGTGCAAACAAGAAAATTAGAAAATTTTACTTCATTGAATTGGAAAGCTCCCAAGAACGGCAAAACAAAAGGTTATTATATTTTGATGAGAGAGACCACCAGTGCTGTTTGGCAAAAGAAATTTTATACTACTGAAACAGAATATAAATTGCCATACAGTAAAGACAATTATTTTTTCGCAGTGCAAAGTGTAAGCGAAACAGGTAATGAAAGTTTGCCGGTGATACCAAGTGTGGCGAGATAAAATAAAAATAATATCAATAAAAAAAGCCATCATAGTCTGATGGCTTTTTTTTAATTACTAATTATTAATTCTTAATTGAAACAGGCACTAATCTCTCGGCAACTTTCTCTGTTTCTTCTGCGCCACGCATTCCACCTTCATGATATTCCGCATCTTCATTCACATTCCAGAGATCGTATAATTCATTACCTGGAATAATATTTTTAGCAGCAAGCATCGCTGTCATCATGCTGTGATCCTGATTATTGTATTTATGCATGCCGTTTCTTCCTACCAGATACAGTCCGGGATAGCCTTTCAGTGCTTCTCTTACAGCCTCGACATTTGCTTTATACGAATGATCATACACAGGATAAGCTTTCGGCTGACGAACAACATAACCATCCACCACAGCCGATTGTTTAGTCAATCCAATCTCTTCAATTTCTTTTTTTGCCAATGCAATTAATGTTTCATTGCTGCTCGTCCACATACCATCTCCTTCAAAACAAAAATATTCCAAGCCGTAACATGCCATGCTTTGATCAGGCACCATATAAGGGCTCCAACTTTTGAAGTTTTGTATCCTTCCCACTTTCACGTTCGGATCATGAATGTATATCCAGTTATCTGTAAATGCATCTTCATCTTTACAAATTAAAACCACCGTAATAAAATCACGATACTTTAAATCTTGTGATGCTTTAAATGCTTTCTCCGGAAATTTAGGATAAGTTGATGCAACTAATTCTCTCATCGGTGCAGATGACAGCACATAATCAAATCCTCCCAAAGTATCGCCATTGCTGGTTTTCACACTCCACTTACCATCAGCCAAATGAATTTCTTTAATGCCCGTATTCATTTCAATCTTCACTCCTAATGCTTCACTTTTTTCTACGCAACGTTCCCACATCATTCCCGGACCTTTCTTCGGATAACGGAATGAGTCGATCAATGTTTTAATGATCTTATCCTTATCACTGTCTTTTGCGGAAGGTTTGAACAAAGCATTCCATATCGCACTGCTTAATGATAAACCTTTGATTCTTTGTGCAGCCCAATCAGCAGAAATTTCATTGCAGGGAATGCCCCAAACTTTTTCTGTGTAGGTTTTAAAAAATATGTTGAATAATCTTCTCCCGAATTGATTCACTACCCAATCTTCAAAATTGGTTGGATCCTTTACCGGAAAAATTTTTGCTTTCAAATAACTTAACACACATAATGCACTTTGAATAATTCCTAATTTTCGCAATGCTTCAAATGCTGCCAATGGATATGCAAAAAATTTATGGTTATAATAAATACGAGAACTGCGAGGACGTTCGAGCATTTCATCACTTAAAATCTCTGTCCAAAAATCTTCCACTTCTTTGCTCTTTGAAAAAAAACGGTGACCGCCAATATCAAAACTATAACCCTTGTATGTTTCAGTTCTTGAAATACCACCCACATAATGCGGATCTTTTTCAAACACCACCACATCCTGTTTGGCTTTACCTAATAAATAAGCAGCGGTCAATCCCGCAGGTCCTGCACCAATGATGGCAATTTTTTTTGTCATGATAAAAATTTTATTCAACCGGCTCAATCTCTTCGGTCGGCTTCGTTGTGTCACTCTCCAAAGGAGTCCTCTTGGACACTTGTACAGCATATCACTATTCAACAAATAAACTAATAAACTGATTCAGTCGGCAAAATTGCAAAATAAAACCCGTTCTGCCATGCTTTTTACAAGCTTCACAATAGATTTGCATTTTATCAAAAAACAAATATGCATCATTTAAAATACAAATGGGTCATTAAACCTTTCGAAAGCCTCATTCCTGTTGAATTGTATGAGATCTTACGTTTAAGAAGCGAAGTCTTTGTTGTAGAACAGAACTGTGTTTTTTTAGATATGGACAATAAAGACCCATTCGCGCTGCATTTGATGGGTTTTGATGGAGAAAATTTAGTGGCTTCTGCAAGATTGTTCGCTCCGGGGAAAGTGTATAAAGAAATGAGCATTGGCAGAGTCGTGTCCTCTCCTGCTTACAGAAAAAAAGGTGCAGGCAGAGAATTGATGCAGGTTGCCATCAAAGAGTCTTATCAATTATTCGGGGAATCACCTATCAAGATCGGTGCGCAATTATATCTTAAAAAATTTTATGAGTCCTTGGGATTTATACAAAGCGGCGATGTATATGATGAAGACGGGATCGATCATATTGAAATGATAAAACCCGTTTAATGTTTATCAACAAGAATTTTTTTCACTTGATATTGTATACTATCCCCTTGAATTGTCAACACATACATGTGTGAACCTTTCTGTGTTATGGTAAGAGGGATATTGTTGATGCCTTTTATTGCATTCACTGTTGCAGCGGATATGATCTGACCTGTTGCAGGATCAATGATACGCAGTGTTAATATCGCATCAGTATCCGATTTTATGCTCGCTGTAAATTGCCCTGCTGTAGGGTTGGGAAATGTTTGCACTTCTCCTGCATCTGCCCTGTTATAATAATCGAACAGCTGTTTACTGAATAAAACATTGGCAATGGCTCCATTGAGATTTATGGTTGCACCGCCGGTTACTTCAAAAGCAAAAACAATCTGTACAATATCTTTCAGATCAATATTATTTTTATTTACTGCAGATATAAAATCATTAATGGAAATTGTATAATCTTTCGCATCAGCACTTAAGGGAATAAGATAATAATATTGATCAGAAAAATTTGTGATGCTGTTTTTTATTAAATAAACGCGCAGGTTAGTTTTTGCTCCGGATGCCGTAAAGCGAAGTGTTTTAAATCCTGTGAGGTCTTGCGGAACACCTCCACCCTTTAATAATTTATATACCGAAATAAAATCTGCAGTAACTGCGCTGATCTGCACATTCCGCAATAAATGCAATTCAAATTCACTGTTATTTCTTGTGATCGTATCATTGGTAACAGTAAATTTTTGCATGGTTGCATTGGCGCTATTGAAGTCAGAACCCCAAACACCATCAGACATGAATACCACATCTTCCAATTGATTATTGATGTACAATGAAAGTGTTGATTCCAAAGCATCATTTACAGGAACAGTAATTGCTGATATTGCATTGGCAGCGATCGTAAATGGAACAGTACGTTTGCTTGTTGTTGTACAGCTTTCATTGTTTCTGTCTTCTATTAAAAAATAACCATTGTTATTGTTAGTATTATTTTTTATTGAAAAATTCAAACTCATTCCATCCCGGTTACCTGAAACAATATACGTAGAAGGCAATGCAGCAGAGGTTTTCAGCTGTTGTATAGGCATGATGGCATTGAACTTTGCCAATATTTCCAAAGCCATATCAATACAATAATAAGGTGCTGCCCCCCAAACCTGGTAATTATATAAAGTGTCTTCTGCTGTGTAATCAGCATTCAGCCAGTTTGACTGGAAAGAAAAATTATTTCTTCCTGCTTTTTTCCCGATAGAGAAACTCATGCTGTATTCAATATTACCATCGGCTTGCAATAATGTATAGCGAACAAAATTAAAATTGCTTAATGTAAAATTACTCATACTTAATAACTGAGCGCCTTTTAATCTGTCGCAGATCGGTTTGGTGTGATCATACATCACACCCAATGTTTGTGTTGCAAAAGCGGCAGCACGACATTGTTGTTTGAAAGTAAAATCGATTGAACTTACATCCACCGCATTGGTAATGGAAGTAATATCCGTTGGTGTAGTGATATAACCTACAACACCTGAATCAGGAATAGAAGTAGGCATCATGTCGCTTAATTTTAAAGCACCGGTACCTGCACCAAAAGTTCTTGGCCTTGCTGCAGTATTTATCTGTTGAAAATGATCATAATTGATTTCACCCAATTGATTGTTGAGTGCCTTATGATAAACTCTGTTTGTTAATGCATCTCCCAGGCTTTTACTTTCCAATCCGCCGCTGTTGCCTGAATAAGAAATATGCCCATCTGAAGTTAGATCAGGAATGCTGTCTAATTTATCAATACATGGAACAGGCAATAAAGTTGTAAAAAACAATACATCATTAAAATCCTGATCGCTGCCATAACCATCTCTTCGCATATCTTCAAAACCAATCACGATCCTTCCTGATGCCGTATCATGCAGCATCACGGTATGTTTCTTTAAGGTTGAATCTGCTTCGGGATTAAATCTTGAATCAGAATACAGAATCCAATTACCGGAATTAACAGTTTGAGTAACATAATCCCAACCATTTGCCAATAACACAAATCCAATGGAAGTATTAGGTCGAAAATTTCCGAGATAAACTTTATCACCCGGATTTAATCCACCACCAAAACCGCTTTTGGATGCATTCGGAAAAATAATATTGATCTTATTTGCAGGAGGTGGTGCAACCAATGGTGTATCCGTTGGAAAAGTATAATAGCCTAATACATTTTGATACGCTGCCCCTTCATCTACAAATGTTACCCAAATATCAGACGGGCATTTTACACCAATTGTTTCCGTTCTTCCATCAGCAATCAATTGTGGATTGTAAACAGGTACTGATCTATATTCGGGCAATGTTGCTGAAATATTTGCTCTGAAAGTTACACCTACTGTATCACCCGGAATTACCAGATATTTTGGCGTACCATCATTGTAATAAGCTCCCATGTAATGATACTGTGCGTTGGCAATAAAATTTAGTATCAATAAAATTGACAGGTTGATGATTCGTAAAAGGGTTTTTGTATACTTCCTTTTCATTAAAAATACTTTGTCATTTATAACCACTACAAAGTGAAAGAGAAAACTAAACACTATACATAGTTTTTATTGTTTTAATCTTGTAGTATTTTGTGCAAATTCGTGTAGTTTGTTTTATCATACCAGTTAAAATTCAGGTATTGGTTGAATTGTAAGAAGGAAGCCTCCTTTTGCAATTAAATTGGATTTGGTGATTGATTCTAAAACTGAACGACACGTATTACTAACCTGAAACTTATCCTTGTTCATAGGGGCAACCGTTACAACATAAAACACATATACATTTTGGGCCTACCCGTTAAATGCTGTTGCAACATTTATTCTCTGAATTTTTATTTGCAGCATATAATTTATATCTTCCTGAATATTTTACAAGTACAATGATCATTCGTTCAAAAAGCATTTCTTATCTGAAAGCAGGTTATCTGTTACACCTGATGACCTTATTGGAAATAACATTGTATGTTTTTGCATTTCAATATTTAAAAATCGGAGAATGGCTGAATGCAGGAAATCTTTTTTGGAAGATCCTCTTGTTGCTTCCTTTTATGGTGGCGCCTTTCTTTCCTCAACTCGATGCTTATTCACGTTTTCAGAATTATAAACAAATAAAAGACCATTTGTATTTACGTGGTTTTAAAATCAGGATATTAAAACCGTTCATACAATCCCGTTGTCAACGCGATGCAGCAATGCTTGCCGCAGAAGAATTAGGAATGAAAGCTGAATGCAAACAACATTTTTATGAACAGGGTTACAGATGGTATCATTTGCTGCCTGATTTTTTATTTACACATCCGCAAACACTCTTCTGTAAGGCATTTTGGCTGAATACATTCTTTGCAAAAAAGTATTCTGCAAAGTATGATTATAAAAATATAAATAAAACAACTGCACAAAAAGAAACAAATGAAATTTCATTTTCTGAATTCGCAGCGTAATAAAATTAAGGCAGTGAAAAATAAACAAAACAAAATATTGCTTGCAACTTCACTTATAATTATTGGTTATTTATTAAATGCATTTGCTTGGATAACAAAAGAGGGACGTCCAATAAGTACAATCTGTCATTTATTTGGGATTGGATTAATTATTTGTGGATCAGCAGTCTTAACTTTTGCATTATTAAAAAAATGATACTAAGAGAAATTATTTCAAAAATTTTTATCTTGTCGAACAAATTTTTAAACCAATTCTTCTTTCAAAAATTTTGCCGTAAAGCTTTCTTTGTTCCTGATCATTTCTTCGGGTGTTCCTTCAAATAAAATTCTGCCGCCACCATCACCACCTTCCGGGCCCAAATCAATGATATGATCAGCGAGTTTTATCACGTCCATATTATGTTCGATGATAAGAACAGAATTTCCTCTGTCAACTAACTTACTCACAACGTCCATCAATAATTTAATGTCCTGAAAATGCAAGCCAGTTGTGGGTTCATCCAAAATATAAAATGTTTTACCGGTATCTTTTTTACCGAGTTCAGTTGAAAGTTTTACACGCTGTGCTTCACCGCCACTCAATGTTACAGCCGATTGGCCTAAAGTGATATAACCCAAACCAACATCTTGCAATACTTTTATTTTACGATACAGCCAGGGTACCGCCTGAAAGAAATCGCAGGCTTCATCAACTGTCATATCCAACACATCGCTGATGGATTTCCCTTTGTAACGAATTTCTAAAGTTTCGCGATTGTATCTCTTGCCATTGCATTTTTCGCAATGCACGTACACATCAGGCAAGAAATTCATTTCAATAACACGCATGCCGCCACCTTCGCAAACATCACATCTTCCCGTTTTTACATTGAATGAAAATCGGCCTGCATTGTAACCACGGATCTTCGCTTCGGGCACTGATGCAAACAAGGTTCTGATCTCGGTAAAGAATCCGCAATAAGTGGCAGGGTTACTTCTTGGTGTTCTGCCAATAGGTGATTGATCGATCTCAATTACCTTATCAATATATTCCAAACCCTTAATGGTTTTGAATTCCATTGCATTCCCCTTACTATCATAACAATGCTTCGCTAATAGTGGATATAATGTTTCATTGATCAAAGTTGATTTGCCACTACCACTCACACCACTTACCACTATTAGTTTTCCGAGTGGAAATTTTACACTCACATTCTTTAAATTATTTCCATTAGAACCATTCAATTCCAAAAATTTTCCATTTCCTTTTCTTCTTTCTTTCGGAATTGGAATGGATTTATTTCCGTTTAAATATTGTGCTGTTTCGGAACCTGAATGAAGAACCTCTTTTGGCGTTCCTTGTGCAACAATGGCACCGCCATGCTTACCTGCTTTGGGTCCGATGTCAACCAAATAATCAGAAGCCAGCATGATATCTTTATCATGTTCAACAACCAACACACTATTACCGATATCGCGTAAATTCTTTAATGCTTCTATCAACCGATGATTATCTCTTTGGTGCAAACCAATACTTGGCTCATCCAAAATATACGTGATGCCCTGTAATTGCGAACCGATCTGTGTAGCTAATCGAATGCGCTGCGATTCACCACCACTCAAGGTTTTAGAAGGGCGGCTTAATGAGAGATAAGTCAACCCCACATCTAATAAAAATTGTAAGCGTTCTCTGATCTCTTTTAAAATATCTTTTGCAATGCTATTTTGTTTATTGCTTAACCTTTTTTCAATTCCAGTAAACCAAACCAACAATTTATCCAAATTCATGTCGCTTAACTCAGCAATATTCTTTTCATCTACTTTAAACCACAAACTTTCTTTCTTTAATCTATGCCCATTGCATGATGGGCAAACAGAAAGCTGCATATATGTTTCTACCCATGTTCTTAATCCATCATTGCTTTGGGTGGATGTAAACCATCGCTTCAGCATGGGAATAATTCCTTCGTAGCTACCGGTAAAAGTTTGCGGGATTGTTTCATCATCCAGATTCATCTCTAAACCCGGACTGATATTTTGATCACCATACAACAACAAATTCAATTGTGATCCAGAAAGATCTTCAATTGGCTTATCTAAACTTATTTTATGTTTCTTAGCGAATACTACTACCTGTTGATAAACACTTGCATCTCTTTCACCACCCAATGCATGAATACCGCCTTCTTTTACGGTTTTTGTTTTATCGGGGATCACCTCATCCATATCGATGGTATACACATTGCCCAAACCTTTACAGGTTGGACAAGCACCATAAGGCGAATTGAATGAAAATGCGTTAGGGCTGGGTTCTTCGTAACTGATACCTGTATCTTCACACATCAATTGTTTGGAATACTGAATGGTTTTATTAGTATCATTCAATAATAAAAACATTAATTCCTTTCCCATTTTTAAACTTTGTTGCACACTCTGACTTAAACGAACGCGCATATCATCCGTAACTGCCAAGCGATCTATCACCACTTCAATATCGTGAATTTTATAACGATCAACCTGCATTCTTGCCGTTAAGTCCAACACTTCACCATCCACTCTTACTTTTAGAAATCCTTTTTTGCGAATGTCCTCAAACAATTCGCGATAATGTCCTTTACGACCACGAATCAATGGAGCTAAAACAGAAATCTTTTTGCCACGATATTTTTCAAAAATATTTTGTACAATTTCTTCTTCACTGAACTTCACCATTTTTTTACCCGTGTTATAACTGTATGCTTCGCCGATCCTTGCGAATAATAATCGCATGAAATCATACACTTCAGTAACAGTCCCAACGGTTGAACGCGGATTTTTATTCGTAGTCTTTTGTTCAATGGAAATTACCGGGGATAAACCTGTTATTTTATCAACATCAGGCCTTTCCATATCGCCCATAAATTGTCTTGCGTAGGCACTGAAACTTTCCATGTACCTGCGCTGACCTTCATTATAAATTGTATCAAATGCCAGAGAAGATTTTCCGCTGCCGCTAACACCTGTAAAAACAACCAATTTATTTTTAGGAATAGAAATATCAATATTCTTCAAATTATGTTCACGGGCACCATACACTTCAATACGTTCATCTTTCTGTTCAATCAGAGTTTCTATTATTTTTTTTCCCTTTGCCATAGTATTGAGGTAAAGATAAGAACAAGCTTTAAGCTAAAAAGTTTAGTTTTTAACACA
>CAIVCF010000171.1 GCA_903904335.1 uncultured Chitinophagaceae bacterium
AAAAATGCATATCGAAAAGCAATGAATGCTAAAAAAAATTCAGCACCATAAAATCATCAGCTATAATTTCTTTTGTTTCGAAACAGAATATTATTTTTATCAGAATTAATTTCTGAAAAATTATGATCCGTTTTTCAACAGTGATATTGCAATTTGGCGAAATGGGCGAAAAGACAGGTTGGTCTTATATTGTAGTTACTGCGAAGCAGGCAAAACAACTGAAACATGATAGCAAAAAAGTATTCAGAGTAAAAGGTAAAATAGATGATTTTGCAATTAAGGGAATTGCTTTGATGCCCAGAGGAAACGGCGATTTCATCATGCCTCTCAATGCAATTGTAAGAAAAGGGATTAAAAAAAATAAAGGTGCAAATATTACAATTGAAATTGAAAAAGACGAAGCGGCTTTTATTCCGTCAGCATCATTAATAGAATGTTTGAAAGATGAGCCAAAAGCATTGGCTCATTTTAATCAATTACCAAGATCGCATCAAAAATATTACGACAACTGGATCAGTTCAGCTAAGACTGAAATCACCAAAGCTAAAAGGATCGCTCAGGCTGTTACTGCTTTAGCAAGAAAAATGCATTATAGCGAAATGATGCGGTCAATGAAAGAAGATAGAGATAAATTTATGGGGGGATGATTTATATTATAATTGTTTGCTTTAACCTTCTATCTTTAGCAATAATAAAAATTGCATGATTCAGGTACGTGTTTCTTTTATTCTTGCTTTTATACTCACCTCACTGCAAAGTCTTTGTCAAACAGCAGGAGCAGGGGTCGAAGCAGGTACAGAAATGAGCCCTTCCAAAGGAAACAGCACGTTAAGTATGTTATCGCAATCTGTTTCCGCAAGATTTTTGTTAAGTAGAAAGCATGATAAAGTTTGGACTGCAGCAATTAGTTATAAAAACTTGCTTACACAAAATAACACTTCAGTTATTAATGATCTGTGGCTTCATTCTGTTGGCGTGAGCTTTAGTTATCGCACAAAGACAAGTGATAAAACTACTATGACCATTACCGTACAGCCATCCATTTGGAGTGATTTTAAAGATATAAGCGGAGAAGATTTTCGTTTCAGTACATCAGTTCGGTTCATTACCAAAAAAGACAATCATTTTAGCATTGGTTGGGGGATCATTTATTCTTATCAGTTTTTCGGAAATCAAATTGTTCCTATCATCGATCTAAGTTATCGCATGAATACAGGTAATTGGAGAATAGGGGGCGCATTACCTTTCAGGCCAAGAATAGAATATGCTTTTAATAATAGTACCGCTATTGGGTTTAGATTAGAAGGCAATTATTATTCATACCGGTTAACGCCGCAATTAAACAGTCAGTATCTTTTTTATCGCCAGTGGGATGCAGGTTTATTTATCGATCAAAAGATATCCGGAAAATTATACATTACAGCAGGGGCAGGATATGCCTTTAATCGCAGCCTGCAAATATTTGATAAAGACCAAACGGTTCCGCTATCTTTTTTTGGAAATCGAGTAGCTAAAAAATATACACCATCCTACAGTAATCAATCGGATGGAATGGTATACAAAGTTGGTATACAACTAAGATTGTTTAAAGAAGAATAATTTAATTTATTGTTCAATAAATATCAGAATAATCTGTTGCGTGCATTAAAATAATATCCGATTTTGAAACTGTATGCTGATATTCAGGTAAGCCGGATAACCTTTTCCACTCTGCATCTGCACTAAATATTTTCCAATGTTCGTCTCTTTCTTTTATTGAATTGAAACTTGTCATGTACATTAAATTAGGCATTTTACTTCCTGCTAATACTTCTGCATAAAAAACAGCATTAAAATTCAGTCTGCTGAAAATCCCGATCTCATTGCCGTCATTAAACATTTCCACTTTTTTTCTGTACAATTTTTCTGTTGCCCCTTCATAACTTCTGAGTTCATAAATCCTTTCTTCTTTATTTCCTGTTAATGCAGGCTGTGCAAACTGCGGCATATTTTTAAAAGCTTTCAATACAATGGTTTCAATTCTTTGATAAGGCGGATTATTATATGCGGCATCAGTATAAGCTGTTAATTGGGTTTTGGTTGCAGTTACTTCTTCGAGCGAAATAATTTGTTCAATCGATTGTAAAGGAATAAAAACAACTATGCGTTTATCAATAGAGGTATCGTTTTCCAATGGCTTGAACACGCCTACATTCTTGAATCCTTCCTGATGTAATGCAGATAAATAATCTGTTTTTAAAAATTCTTCAGTCAGATTAATTTGTTCATTCGATTTGCAGTGATAGACTTTGATCTGATAGTATTTACTCTTTTTTTTGCTTTGTGCAACAGCATAAAAAGTCGGAACAATCATAAAAAAACATAAACAGAATAAAGTAATCTTTCTTAAGAACATAAACGGTGTTTTAAAGATTGAAGATAGTTTAAAAAATATTTCCCCGCTTTAACAAATCCTTAGTATACACCATGCAGCATTTAGCATCTACTTAAGAGAACAAGGTTTGATTATTGATACTATTTAAAAAACAGATGCATGATTGAAATGCTACTCTAAACAATTATAATTATGAAAAGCAAACAACTATTCTTTAATGCCGCCTTAATGGCTGTAACAGCATCAATTTTATTTGTTGCCTGTTCAAAAAGTACTTCTACGGATGTAAATGCTCCGGCAGCTACACAACAATCTGTGTCTTTGTTTTTAACAGATGGACCGGGGGTATTTAATAATGTGTATTTGGATATTAAATCAGTGGAAGTATTGGTTGATACATCAAAAAATACCAGAGATCACGACCGTTGTAATTGGGATTCTTTAGGTAAGAAACCGCCTTTAGCACCCGACTCTACTTTTTTTGTATGGAGTAATCTGAATGTGCCAGCAGGTGTGTACGATCTTTTACAATTAAGAAACGGTGTGGATACTTTATTATCAACAGCCAATATTTCTAAAGGCTCAATACGTTTGATCAGGATTAATCTGGGCACAGCAAATTATATTATTAAAGACAGTGTGAAATATACTTTGAACATTCCGCCAAATACGCCTTCATTCATTCTTATTAAATTGGGTGGTGGCGAGTGGGAACATATTGGCATCAATTCTTATCGTCTTTGGCTTGATTTTGATGTAGCAAGATCAATTATATTTTATAATAATGCTTATTACTTAGTGCCGTTCCTTCGTCCATTCTTGCCAAGTCAGACCGGCACAGTTTACGGAAACCTTGCACCAAAGGATGCATTTCCTGAAGTAGTGAGAGTATTCAGCACAACTGATACAGCGATGGCTTTACCTAATCGGGACGGCAACTTTTTAGTGAGAGGATTAAAAGACGGAACTTATTCAGTATGGATTCATTCGTTACGTGCAGATTCTTTAGGTATCGCAATTCAGCCATATAAGGATACAACAATCAGCAATGTTGTGGTGAAAAATGCGAACACCGTTTTTGTGGGGAATATCACTTTACATAAATAGTTTTTCATAGGCAGTATAGAGGGTAAATAAAAAGAGGAGCAGTATCTACTGTTCCTCTTTTTTATTTTGCAAATATTTTTTTAGTCTGTATTAATTAAGCGGAACATTAAAATAGCAGCACGTTGTATTAAGTATGGAAATTCTTTCAAATTAATGGTTTCACCCGGCGCATGTGCACCATTTCCTGAAGCGCCTAATCCGTCTAAGCAATCAACATATTTAGCAACATACGAAATATCCCCTGCGCCTCTTCCGCCCGGATCGCCGGCAATACTTTCGCCGATACCCATATCTCTTGTTGTTTTGTCTAAAATTTTCAGGATCTTATTATTGCCTTCAGTCGGCTCCATTGCAGGAATGCCATCACTAAATTTTATTTCTGCATTTGTTCCTTTAAGATGGTGTGCAACAATTTCCTTCATCTTTTTTCTTGCAGCTTCTTTTTGTTCTTCTGTTAAAAAACGTAAATCGCCCGAAACATAACAGGACGGAGAAACGATATTACTTTTTCCGATGGCATTTCCAATAGCTTTGCTTTCATCATAGTTTACATCAGAACCGCCAACAATCAGTCCGGGGTTGAAAGTGAGATATTTCTCCATACTTAATTGCTCCCTGAATTCATTTAATATTCTGGCAGATTCATAAATAGCACCGTAACCGGATTTAAAAACACCGCTTGAATGAAAAGTATTGGCAGTAACTGATAATTTCCAATTGCTGGATCCTCTGCGGGCAGTTGCAACAGAATGGAGTCCTTGAGCACCTTCGAAGCCTAAAGCAACATCGCATTGTTTTGCTCTTTCAATAAAATCTTTTCTGCTGATGCTGGTGGGTGTTCCGGCTCTCTCCTCATCACCTGTAAAATAAACAACAACAGTTGCATCATCAAGCAAATGCATACTTTGTAATGCCTGCAATGCAGCAATGGCGATCACATCACCACCTTTCATATCATTGGCGCCTTGTCCGGTTGCAGTTGAATCATTCAACATTTTCCATGGATTGGCGGGCATATCAGGTTCAAAAACAGTATCCAAATGACCGATGATAAATATTTTTTTTCCTTTCTTGCCATTACGAATAGCAACCAAATGGCCTGCACGGTTCAATGAATCTGGTAACGGTACCCATTCAGAATGCAGTCCCGCTTTTTCCAATTCCCTGCTGAAAATTGTGCCTACTTTTTTAACACCTTCTTTATTTAAAGTGCCGCTGTTGATATTCACCGTTTCAATCAACATATTTTGAGCCTCATTCAAATGTGCGTTGATATATTGAATGATCTGCTTTTCTTTCTCAGAAAGCGACTGGGAATTGCCTTTAAAGGCAACAAAAAGGATAAGAATAATAAGCAGTGGTTTTCTCATGCAGTAATTTTTAGCCAAGATAATTAAGAAACAGGATGAGCTGTAAAATTTATTTCTGCTGTTGATGAGCAACATTTTACATAGTTGCTTTTTATTTATTAGGCTATGAAGATGATTACTCGTAACTTTGCGACTTATTATTTTATTTATTTAAATTTTACAATGGACACAAAAATCAAAGGAACTGTAAAGTTCTTTAACGAAGAAAAAGGTTTTGGTTTCATCAAACATGATGATTCTAACAAAGAAACATTTGTACATGCTAATGGTTTAATCGACCAGATCGAAGCAAACGACAAAGTTGAATTTGACGTGCAAGAAGGCCGTAAAGGTTTGAATGCAGTGAATGTGAAACGTATCGCTTAAAAGTAATACTTCATAAAACCTGTTTAAGGCTGCGATATTTATTGCAGCCTTTTTTATTTATGCAGGTAATGCAAATGCTGCAACATTTTCTTTAGCGATAGGGAGAAATAAAAACCAGCAAAGTGCC
>CAIVCF010000172.1 GCA_903904335.1 uncultured Chitinophagaceae bacterium
ATCGGCTACATTGATATTCCTTTCCCCACTTTATTTTCAACAGATAATTATAACAATCCTCATTGGTATTAAACTGTTTTGAAAACTCTATCGCATTGATTCCTTTAAACATAACTAAATAAATTAGACTTCAAATTACTAATATATTTAGTTATAACCAAACCTTTTATTATTCTTTGCGTACATTCTACCTAATCCTAAAAATTAATTAAGTTTTGATTCTTTCACAATATAGTGAGGGCGTTGTTTACTTTGCATAAACAATTTCCCCAAATACATCCCGATGATCCCAAGAATCATTAACTGTAACCCTCCGAAAAATGCAACTGTAACGATCATAGAAGACCAACCTGAAATAGTATGACCAAAATAAAATGAGATCAAAACATAAGGAACATATAAAATAGACAGCAAAGAAAAAACAAATCCTAAATAAATTGCAATAGATAGGGGTTTTACGCTAAATGAAGTAATGCCCTTTACTGCAAACTGGACCATCTTCTTTAAAGTATATTTTGATTTACCTGAACTACGTTCCAAAGGTTCATATTCAATGCCGATCTGATTAAATCCTAACCATTTCACCAAACCCCTCCAAAATAAGTCTGTCTCAGTAAATCCCTTTAAAACATCTACCACATTTCTGTCAATCAATCTGAAATCAGCTGTACCGCTTTCCAGATCTATATCAGATAATCGATTCAAAAAATTATAAAACATGTCTGATGTTTTACGTTTCAGCATCGGTAATTCCTGATGGTCTTTTCTGATGGTATACACAATATCAAATCCTTCCTCCCATTTTTGAATCAGTTCCGGAATAAGAAAAGGCGGGTGTTGCATATCGCCATCCATACTGATGATACAATCACCATTACTTACATCAAGCCCCGCTTTCAATGCATTTTGATGACCGAAATTTCTGGACAATGAAACAAAGAAAATGTTAGAAAAATCAATAGACCGATTACGTATGTTTTCTAAGGTCTTATCCGAACTGCCATCATCAATAAAAATAATCTCATACTCATAATCAAGATTACTGAATACCTGTACTATCGCATTCGATATCACAGGTATATTTTCTTCCTCATTACAAACGGGGATCAATATGCTGATCAATTTCTTCATTCGGGTTCGCAAAGTAAAACTATAATTTCCAATGATAAAAGTTAACTCGCAATTTATCTTAAAACCGCCGTAAAAAATTTACTTTTGCGCCACTAAAAACAAGTTATGAGTAAAGGACCCGTTTCGCAATTTATCGAACACCATTATCGCCACTTTAATGCAGCAGCTCTAATGGATGCTGCCAAAGGCTATGAAACACATTTGCTGGATGGAGGCAAAATGATGGTAACACTGGCTGGTGCCATGAGTACTGCTGAATTAGGTATCTCTTTCGCAGAAATGATCAGACAGGGAAAAGTGGATATTATCAGTTGTACAGGAGCCAATCTGGAAGAAGATGTGATGAACCTTGTTGCACATTCGCATTATAAAAGGGTGCCACATTATCGCGATCTCACACCACAGGACGAATGGGATCTATTAGAGCATCATTACAATCGTGTAACCGATACTTGTATTCCTGAAGAAGAAGCATTTCGTCGTTTGCAAAAACATCTGGTGAAACAATGGAAAGATGCGGAAGCAAAAGGCGAAAGATTTTTTCCGCACGAATTTTTATACAAAACTGTTTTAAGTAAGGAGTTGGAACAGTATTATGAAATTGATCCAAAAGACAGTTGGATCTTGGCTGCTGCAGAAAAAAATATTCCCATCATCGTTCCGGGTTGGGAAGACAGTACTACCGGAAATATTTTTGCAAGCTATGTTATCAAACAGGAATTAAAAGCTAGCACTGTAAAAAGCGGTATCGAATACATGGTGTATTTAACCGAATGGTATCGTGCCAACAGTGGCGGCAAAGGTGTTGGATTCTTTCAAATCGGTGGCGGTATTGCCGGTGATTTTCCTATTTGCGTGGTGCCGATGATGTATCAGGATCTCGAATGGCACGATGTTCCGTTCTGGAGTTATTTCTGTCAGATCAGCGACAGCACTACTTCTTACGGTTCTTACAGTGGTGCGGTTCCTAATGAAAAAATTACCTGGGGCAAATTAGATATTCATACACCAAAGTTTATTGTTGAAAGCGATGCAACCATTGTTGCTCCGTTAATGTTCGCATGGATCTTGGGATGGTAATGCGAATGTGCAAATAATTTAATGTGCAGATTTGCAAATGAAATAAATAAAAGCTCTGAAAATTTCAGAGCTTTTTTATGTTACAAGCTGTTGAATAAAAATTAAGCTTTTGTTGCGTCGCACACTTGTACAACATAGCCTTTTGCGACGGTGAACGTATACAATTTATTCTCTATTCAATCCATTCAACTTTTTTATCGTAGATGCTCCACTTGCCATTTATTTTCTTACATACAAGTGTTGTTCCACTACCATGAATTGCATGATAAAATACCAAACAGAATTGCAAGTCATTTGTAAATATGATATTTGAAACTTCAAAAATGGTTGCAGTCAAATTTTCTCTTTGTATTCTTAAAAAATCTTGCTGTGTGTTTTTTCCCAATGAGTCAATTAATAATATTTTTTTTACAGAATCAGTAAAATTTGATATTTCCAAACTAGCAGATGAGTTAACAATCTTTTCCAAATAATTCATGTCATTAGATTGAAAATATAATTTCATTTTACTCCAAAAAGTAGTTGTGCCAACTGCTAATTGTTTATTCAATTTCTCTGTTGTATTTATTCTAGATACAATAATAGTGTTGCTATGTGTTTCTTTGCATAAAACATTAGCAATAAAAAATGAAGAAAAAGTGTTTAATTCATGTAACTCTATTTTTTGCGCTATAGCATTTTCAGAGAAAAAAAGAATTAGAATTACAAAAAACTTTTTCATAATTGAGTATTTATAAAATTGTTCTGATATCGAATGTAAATTAAAAAAGCCCTGACAAATCAAGGCTTTTTTAATTAAAAGGTATTCTATAATTTCTTCAAACTAATGGCATAACCGCCACCCGCAGCTGCTTTTAATTTTAAAATCGTTTTACTGTCAACAATTTTCTTTTCAATTACATAAACTTCCGGATTGCTGTCGTAGTGCGCATCTTCAGCATCACGATAAATGGTTGCTTCATATTTTTTTCCTGCATCCAAGAAACTAAGATCAACAGTTGATATTCTTTCATTTTCATCTGTTATGCCACCTACAAACCAATTATCAGTTCCTTTTGCTTTTCGTGCAATGGTTACATAATCACCCGGTTCTGCTTCTAAAATTTTTGTATCATCCCAATCAACGGCAACATCTTCTATAAACTTGAAAGCATCTAAATGCGCTTCATAATTTTCAGGCATATCTGCGGCCATTTGTATCGGACTAAATATCACAACATACAAAGCCAATTGTTTGGTTAGTGTTGTATGAACGCCTTCTTTTTTATTCGGATCGAATTGTGTGAGCTTCATGTGAAAAATCCCCGGCGTATAATCCATCGGTCCGCCCATCCATCTTGTGAACGGCATAATGGTTTCATGTTCGGGCAAATTACCGCGGCTGAATCCGTTGAATTCCATACCACGTCCTGCTTCACAAGCCATCCAGTTTGGATACGTACGATACAATCCTGTTGGGCGAACGGGTTCATGTGCATCCAACATAATTTTATACGAAGCCGTTTTTTCAGCAACACGTATATAATGATTCACCATCCATTGTCCGTCGTGATGCTCACCACGTGGAATAATTTTTCCAACATAACCTGTCTTCACCGCATTTTGATTATGATTGATCATGAAACGATAAGCCGTGTCCATCTGCCTTTCATAATTTGTTGCAGAGCCGGATGTTTCATGATGCGCTATGATGCGAACATTTTTTGCTTTTGCATAAGCAGTTAATTCATCAATATTAAAATCACTGTACGGAGTAATAAAATCAAAAACATTTTCTTTCCATTGACCATACCAATCTTCCCAACCTCTATTCCATCCTTCCACCAACACACCGTCAATATGATGTTTAGAAGCAAAGTCAATATATTTTTTTACGTTGGCGGTTGTAGCACCGTGGTGATGCGAAGCACTGTCCCAGGCTGATTTACCGTTAAACATCTCCCACCATACACCTACAAATTTTTGTGGTTTGATGAATGAAGGGTCTTTAATTTTTGAAGGTTCATTTAAATTTAAAATTGTTTTTGAAGCGAGAATATCTGTTGCTTTATCACTCACAATAATTGTTCTCCACGGTGTAACTGCCGGTGTGATCAAATATGCCTTGTTATTATATGCATCAGGAACTAATTGAGATGTTAAGGTTAGATTCTTTTTGTCGATCAATATTTGCATGCATGAATAATTCTGCAATGCTGCTTCATGAATATTGATATACAAGCCGTCATTTGTTTTCATCATCAATGGTGTTTGTACACCATCGTGACTAAAAGGAGACGTAACTCCAATAGCTGTTTCATCTTTCTCAGCTTTGTAAGCATCTACTTCAGAAAGTTTTGTTGTGTTATATCGAAATTCATTGCTGTCGAAATCTCCGGGAATCCAGAATGTTTTATGATCTCCCGTTAATTTGAATTGCGTGAATTCATCTGCAATAATAAAATGTTTTAATTTTTTAGGATTAGGTAGAATAAACGCAAAGGGTTTTTAAGTAATTGTAAGGATGAGGAATTTGATTCATCAATCTTATCACTACAT
>CAIVCF010000173.1 GCA_903904335.1 uncultured Chitinophagaceae bacterium
AATTTTAGTAACAACAATTAAAGGAAAAGTTGAGTTACGTAAAGAAAGCGGGATTTTGATAAGGTCAATTGGTAACGGAGATGCGACTAACGCTAAATTTAGTGGTAGCGACATTCTTGTAACAACATCAAAAGGTAAGACTGAAGTAAGAAAAGAAAGTGGCACACTCATAAGAACAATCTAAATGAATGTGGGGCTTCGCCCCACATTTTTTAAATCTCAAAAAAAATTATGTCAAGCGGATTTGTAAACCCAATAACAATAAAAGAAGCAATTGATAAAATTGTTGACAGAACCTATTTATTACCTGCCATTCAAAGAAAGTTTGTTTGGAGTAGCGACCAAATTGAAATTCTTTTTGACAGTATAATGAGAGGATACCCTATAAACTCATTTATGTTTTGGGAAGTCAAGGAGGATAAAGTAAAAAATGAATTTAAGTTTTATCAGTTCCTAACTGAATACAGACAGTTTTTCAAAGAAGACAATCCCGATATTGACACCAAAGGCTACAAAGATTTTTTAGCTGTAATTGACGGACAACAAAGGTTAACGAGTTTATACATTGGGTTAAAAGGTTCTTACGCTTATAAATTGCCAAGAAAATGGTGGTATAATAATGAAGAAAATTTGCCAACACGACACCTTTATTTGAATTTATCACAAGCATTACCTGATGAAAACGAAAGACAAATGATTTATGACTTTCAGTTTCTAACAAAGCAAGAGTTTGAAAAAAAGTCCGAAGACCCTAATTCAATTTGGTATAAAATCAATGACATTCTAACATTCAAGACCAAAGACGAAATTGACAATTACATAGATAGCAAAGGCTGGCTCAACAAGGATTTTACAAAACAGACAATCAGAAAATTGTTTGAGGTAATTTTCAAAGAGCCTTTGATAAATTATTATCTTGAAAAAACACAGGAAATTGATACTGTATTAGATATTTTCATAAGAACCAATAGCGGTGGTGAACCATTAAGTTTTTCTGATTTACTTATGTCAATTACAACTGCACATTGGAAATCCGATGCAAGAAAAGAAATACCAGACGTTGTAAATAAGGTTTTTGAAATTGGAAACCCTGGCTTTCTAATCAACAAAGATTTTGTTTTAAAAACTTGCCTTGTGTTATTCAATGATAACATCAAATTTCAAGTAAAGAACTTTGACCAAAGCAATGTTATCATTTTTGAAAAAAACTGGGACAGAATAAAAAAGAGCATAACGGAAGCATTCACATTACTTGCAAATCTTGGTTTCAACAACCAAAACCTAAGAGCTAAAAACGCTGTCATTCCAATAATCTATTACATTTATCATCGTGGAATTGAAAACGACATTAATAGTCCAATCAAACACAAAGACGACAAACAACTAATTAGAAAGTGGCTTTGTGCTTCTTTACTTAAAGGTGTTTTTGGTAGTCAATCTGATACGGTTTTAGGTGGTTTACGTAAAGCAATAAGAGCAGAATTAGCAGATACAACAAAACAACCTACATTTCCATTAGACAGAATTAAAGATGAGTTTAAAGCCAATCCAGCTAAAAACCTTTCTTTTGATGATGAACTAATTGAGGGCTTGCTTACAACCCAAAAAGATGCACCAGACTGTTTTGCAATTCTATCATTAATTTATTCGCATCTAAACTTTGGTAATCAAGACTACCACAAAGACCATTTGCATCCAGCAAGTTATTTTAATGCAATTAAAAGAGCAGACTTCCAAACAGATGATGATTTTAACTTTTACAAAGACCCAACAAATTGGAACGGAATTGGAAATCTACAATTGCTTAATGGAACCTTAAATCAATCCAAACTTGCATCACCACTAAAAGACTGGGTTACAACAAATAATATTGACAAAGTAAATCAACTAATTCCGAATGAAAGCCTTGACATTGCGGACTTCAAGAACTTTGTAATTAAACGAAAGGAACTATTAAAAACACAGCTTAAAAATATGGTGGTATGACGGACAGACAAGAAAGCCGAACGCATAACACGGGTTTGGCAAAAGTGGCGGTTCAGTGCTCCGCAGACACATTTGTTGCCAACCTAATTCAATTAAAAGAGACGATTCCCTAATAGTAAATTTTCATCGAACTTTTTATTTAATTGATAATTTAGAAAAACAAAAACGAGAGTTGTAGGTAAAGTCTTAAAAAAGGCATTGCATTCAAATATTAGTTACTCATAATATCATTAAATACTATGACTAGCCTCACCAAATCGGTGGGGCTTTTTTTATGTCCAAAACTCAACAAAAAATTACATCATTTATGCTCCTACAACGTCAAGCTGAAACCATAGCTGATTTCTAGTTGCATCTGGGTACCAGCATTCCGTCAGCCGACATTATGCCAATGCAATGTTGTACTAAACCTTACGGTAGTTTGCGAAGCCTCTGATAAAACAGAGGCTTTGCTTTGCAATATTATTCAACCAAAAATAATATATGCAAAACAAACAAACTACCAGTCTGCATACAGCAGCCAACAATTATGTAACCATCGTACAACAAGCTTGCAATAAAGTTACAGGTTTCAGTAAACTTTATCAGGATTTGGAACGTTCCATTAATGTGAGTGGTAAAAGCAAAAGTACCCTTACCAACTATGGTAGGCAACTTGCACATCTGGCACTGCATTTTAATCAGCTGCCCACCACATTGGATGCCGAACAGGTTCTCGATTACCTGCATCTCGTTAAATCAAAAGGAACTGTTTCGGCCACTTTTTTTAAGTTCACCGTATATGGTCTTCGGGCCGCCTGCAAGTTAAGCGGCTTGCCTTATCAGCAATTTAGTTTGCCTTCCATAGAGCGTCCCAATAAGCTGCCATCCGTACTTAATGCAACAGAAGTAAAACAACTTTTTAAAGCCTGCATCTTACTCAAACATCGCTTACTGCTTGGCTTGTGTTATGGATGTGGCCTTCGTTGCAGCGAAGTACGTAACCTGCGTATTGGTGATATAGATCTGGAGCGATGTATGTTGCATGTGCATCAGGGCAAAGGAGGAAAAGATCGCATATTACCATTAGGTACTATGCTGCAACGAGGTATTAAAACATATATAGAAACACAGCGGCCACAAGTTTTTTTGTTTGAAGGCAATGATGGCCAGGCATTTTCTCAACGTGGTGCACAATGGGTAATGAGTCAGGCATTAAAAAAAACCGGTATCATAAAAGAAGATGTATCGCTGCATACATTACGGCATAGTTATGCTACGCATTTATTAGAACAGGGTGTAAGCATCTTAGCCATCAAGAAACTGCTAGGCCATGCACATATTGATACCACCATGATCTATCTGCATTTGGCAAGGCCGATACTTACGCAGATCATCAGCCCAATGGATACGCTGTATAATCAAAAGGGTTAATGACGGCTAAAATAGAAGTGGCTGATGTGCTGAATGCACATTGGTTGCAGGTAGAACAATCTGCTGCCATTAACCGATGGCAACTGCGTACACTTAGTGCTCTCAGGCGTTGCCGCACCGCTGCACTGGGCAGCCATGTAGATGGATGCAGCAGTTGCGGCCATCTGCGCATCAGTTATAACAGTTGCCGTAACCGGCACTGTCCTAAATGCCAGGCTGCACAAAGAGAACAGTGGATACAAAACCGGGAAGCAGAGCTGCTGCCCGTACCTTATTTTCATGTGGTGTTCACCCTGCCTGATACACTTCATCCATTGTGTTTGCATAAGCCTGCAATCATGTACAATATTTTATTTGATACGGTATGGGATACGATAAATTGCTTTGGTACGGATGCAAAATGGCTGGGTGCACAAACAGGTATGATTGCCATCCTGCACACATGGGGGCAAACGATGAGCCTGCATCCTCACCTGCATTGCATTGTACCCGGAGGTGGTTTAACCAAACAAAATAAATGGCGCACGGCAAAGTCTGAAGGCAAATATTTGTTTAATGTAAAAGCAATGAGTAGTGTGTTCAGGGGGAAGTTCATTGCACAACTAAAGAAACGTTTACCGGAATCTATTACGACTGAATTGATAAACAGTCTTTATAAACAATCCTGGATAGTATTTGCAAAAAAACCATTTGACAGCCCTTATAGTGTAATAGAATATTTAGGGCGTTATACCCATAAGATAGCCATCAGCAATCACCGGCTGCAAAAACATGAAAATGGACAGGTAGATTTTACATACAAAGATTACCGACACGGAGCAGTAACAAAAACGATGCAGTTAGAAGCAATGGAGTTTATCAGACGGTTTAGCATGCATATCCTGCCTAAAGGTTTTGTGCGCATCCGTCACTATGGAATACTAAGTAGCACCAGCAAACAAATATCTGCCGCAAAAATAAAAGCACAATTGCCCGCAATTAAAATACCGGCATACATCAGACCTGCAATAAAAAAAGAACCGTTTAATCCTAAACAATGTCCCTGTTGTAAAAAGCTAACAATGCAAACCGTACTGAATTTTAAGAACAGGCCACCACCTGTTTACTGGCAACAAATGGCAATCGATTTACTGGAAACAATAGCATAACTATTTTACGGCATCATGCGGTAAGGCAGGCTATGCATGCACCCGAAAAAATACCCGAAAAAAAACTGTTTGAGTAGAATGGAATGTCTGCAAACGAAAAACAATAACCTCAATCTTGAGTACGATGAATGACTCTTTGTTTTTTAATCCTGCTCATTGTACTCAATTACCCAACAGCAGGTAATACCAATCCCCATAATAATAAACAGCTTCTTCTCGCCGGTTCAGTACAACTAAGACTTCATCGTTGGCCTTGCAGGCCCGACGAAGTCTTAGTTGTTATAGGCAGTTTTTTTTACTTTAGAAGTTGTCCAATAATTTGTTCAAATGCTGCACTACAAAATTATTATTTGTTTAAAAGTTTCATTTTTTGTTCATTGAATTCATCTAAAGTAAGTATACCTCCATCAAGCAATTCTTTTAATTTTTTCAATTCGTCTGCAACACTAATTTGTTCAGTATTTTTTGTATTACCAGCTGCTGCCGATATAGCATTTGCGATTAATTCCGTTTGACTTTGAGGACTACTTGCTGAAATTTTCGCAGAACAAATTTGCTTTATTTCTCTTACCTCACTTTTTGTAAAACCATGTCCGACTATTTTTTCGCCACCAACAACAAAAGTTATCGTTGAGTACCCAATCATTGGAGTATCAATATTGACACCTTCGATTTGTTGATAAACTATATGCCTTGATTTTCCACTAAAAAAACCAGGAATTTTTAACATGATTTCAGTTTCTTCAATATGGATTTCTGCTGGAAATAGTCTATTCCCTTCTGAAACTCTTGATGCTTTATAAATTTTTTCTTCCATATCATTGCAATTTTAGATGAATCCTATTTATTTATTTCTTTTCGGCGGCGCCCCGTTTTTTAATTGGGTTCTGGTCTCCGTTTTATATTGTACTGTTCAATAGTAAATAATTTTCGAGATTTGTAAACTGTTTTTATCCGTGATGTCGTTTAGCCCTTAAACTTCCTCATAACAAGCTAATTTATGCTATTAGGTGATACTAATCAAAAAAAAATAGTATTGAAAATCAGCGTTTTAATGTTGCGCCTTTTGTTTTGTCGTTAGGACAATACAACCTACCAATGCATGTTTTCCTTATTAAATAGATCATCCCTAATAGTCCTTCTTTATCGGTTGTATGCAAAATTGTATTTGAACTTAATCCCATAAAATGGTTTTTTTAAATATACAAACATTAGATTATTGCATAATGTAAATTGATTACTTATTTGAAGACATTGGTGGTTTATACCACCTAACTTATTTTTTTGATCTCAAAATTTGAAATGGAAATATTCGGGAGAGTATGGAGATTTATTCTATTCTTTAACTTCCATTCATCCCTGTTTTCCTTAAAAAAAATCAAAACTTGGCAGAGACTTGGCAGGGACATTCCTAAAATAAAAAATCACCTACATTTTATGGATGTAAGTGATTGATTTTGAGTGTGTTACTCGGTGGGCCCACCAGGGCATGATCCTGGGACCCCCTGATTATGAGTCAGGTGCTCTAACCAACTGAGCTATAGGCCCTGAGTTTTTTAACTCATGAGGCGCAAAAATAACTAAATCAGGATATTCTCCAATTTCATTTTAAATGATACCGCTATTTTTGTCGGTATGCAGCCAATTAAAAATATCATTTTCGATCTCGGTGGTGTTTTCATGAACCTTGATTATAAAAAAACAGAACAGGCATTTATTGATCTTGGAGTTGTCAATTTTCCTGAATTGTTTACCCAGCATCATTCATCACCCTTGTTTGCCGATATGGAAACCGGCAGGATCTCAAATCAAGCATTTTATGATGGATTAAGAAAACTAAGCGGCATAAATATGTCGAATGATGACATTCAACATGCATGGAATGCAATGCTGCTCGACTTTCCGATGGAACGAATTGTTTGGTTGAACGAAATAAAAAAGAAATACAATATCTATTTATTCAGCAACACCAATCAGATTCATTACGATGCATTTATTGAAACGGTTAAGCAACAGACGGGTATTACCGATTTCAATCAATACTTCATTAAAGCATATTATTCGCATGAATTGGGTTTGCGCAAACCCGATACAGCATCTTTTCAAAAAATTATGGAAGAACAAAAATTAAATCCTGCAGAAACATTATTTATCGACGATACTTTAAGTAATGTTCAAGCTGCTGCAGAAATAGGATTGCAGACACTGCATTTAAAACCACCCATAACTGTGTTGGAACTTCAATTATAAGCAGTATTTATTTTACCTCCTCGTAATCGATATAATCATTGCTGTCCGGCGCTTTTGATTTTACTGATGAAACGGGCTGCTGTGCTTGCTGTTGCTGTGTTTGACGTTGTTGCATTTCCTGCATTTCTTTGATCTTATCCTGCATCTGCGAAGCCGCTTTGCTTACAGGAACAACCAGATCAAATACAAACTTGTAAATGAGATAAATAACAATTCCCCAAATGATCAACTTAAACATAGCAGTAAAGGTAAAGACTGAAAACATTTATTTGCTGGAGAATTTGTTAAATGGGAGATGATTTCATTCAATCATAAATTTGGAACATAACTGATGATTGCATTACATTTGCAACGGACAAAGAGCAAAAGAAGGGAACGATTTCGTTCCCTTCTTCTTTATACCTATGGCAACAGAAGCACAAATACAACAGGCAGAACAATGGGTAAAAGCCCTTTTGGAAACAGAAACCGAGTATTTCTGTGTAAGTATTAAAATAAAACCGACTAATAATATAAAAATATTTTTAGACGGAGATAATGGCTTGCCGATTGAAAAATGTGTACAGTTCAACCGCAGGTTATATAAGATGATCGAAGAAAGTAATTTGTATCCAGACGGAGATTTTAGTTTGGAAGTCTCTTCTCCGGGTTTGGATGAACCACTGAAAATGCATCGGCAGTATGTGAAGAATATCGGCAGAACGGTTGAAGTGTTATTTGAGGATGGATCAAAAAAAGAAGGGAAATTAATCACCGTAACAGACGCTGATATTTTGTTAGAACACACGGAGGGCAAGGGAAAGAAGGCGATCACACAACAATTGGTTATTCCATTTAATCATATAAAATCAACAACAGTTCAAATTAAATTCTGAGTTTTTGATTGACAATCAAAGATGAAGAGAACGTAAAAAAACATTCGAGATATGGCAAGTATCAATCTGATTGACGCATTTCAGGATTTTAAAGACGCAGAAAACTTAGATCGTCCCACGATGATGAAAGTTGTAGAAGATGTATTCAAAACCTTATTGCGCAAAAAATACGGAAGTGATGAGAACTTCGATGTAATCGTAAATGCCGAAAAAGGTGATCTGGAAATAATCCGTCGCCGTATGATAGTTGAAGACGGAGAAGTAAACGATCCTTTAGCTGAAATTGCATACACTGAAGCAGTAAAAATTGAACCTGATTTTGAAGTGGGTGAAGAATTATACGAAGAAGTTGATATGCTCGATTTTGGTCGCCGTGCCATCCTTGCTGCCAAACAAACATTGGCAAGTCGTATCAGCGATTTGAAGAAAAATGTGTTGATCAAAAAATACGGCGACAGAATTGGCGATATTATTTCTGCCGAAGTGTATCAGGTTTGGAAAAAAGAAGTGTTGTTATTAGATGAAGAAGGCAATGAATTGATACTTCCTAAATCAGAGCAAATACCACAGGATTATTTTAAAAAAGGGGAAAACATTCGTGCAGTTGTTGCAAGAGTGGACATCAAGAACAATACACCTGTTATTATTTTATCCAGAACAAGTCCTTTGTTCCTTGCTAAATTATTAGAAATAGAAGTTCCCGAAATATTTGACGGATTAATTGCTATTAAAAAAATTGTTCGTGATCCGGGAGAAAGAGCCAAGGTTGCTGTTGAATCTTATGACGACAGAATTGATCCGGTTGGTGCATGTGTGGGTATGAAAGGAAGCCGTATTCACGGTATTGTTCGTGAATTGAAAAATGAGAATATCGACGTGATCAATTACACTTCCAATATACAATTACTGATCCAACGTTCATTAACACCAGCCAAAATCAGTTACATGAATATTGATAATGAAAAGAAGCAGGCTGATGTTTACTTGAAAGCTGATCAGGTTTCTCTGGCAATCGGTCGCCGTGGTGTAAATATCAAATTAGCTTGTGAACTAACCGGTTTTGAATTAGATGTTTTCAGAGAAGACGAAGAAAAAACAGATGAGTTTGATATTGATCTGGATGAATTCAGCGATGAAATTGAAACATGGGTAATTGATGAATTTAAACGTGTGGGCTGTGATACGGCAAGAAGCGTATTAAATTTAACTGCCGAAGACCTGGAAAGAAGAACCGATCTGGAAAAAGAAACAATTGATGATGTAAGAAAAATATTACAAGCTGAATTTGACAAAGAATAGTTGAATAATGTATTGAAAGTACAAGAGTGCGACGCTCCGAAAGGAGTCCTTTGGACAACGATGCATCATTACAGTGCGCAAGTTGGTCTCATAAATAAAATAAACGATCATGATGAACAGATCATGATCAACGGACAAAATAAAAAAACTGAATGTCAGAACTGAAATTACCGAGATTATTAGCCGCAGCTAAAGAGTTCAATGTTGGACAGGATACCATCATTGATTTTTTAGCAAAGAAAGGATTTAGTAAAGACGACCTGAAGCCAACGGCAAAGCTTTCGGAAGAAATGTATTTTGCCCTGCAGGCAGAATTTCAGGGTGATAAGGTCGCAAAGAACAAAGCCGATCAAGTAGAAATTCCGAAAGGTGGAAGCGGAGAACCGAAGAAGAAAAGAGATGAGGAAGAAATAACATTCCGAAAAGAAGAAAAGAAGCCTGCCGTACCTGTTGCAAAAGAAGAACCGAAAGTTGAGAAAATTGTAAAAGTTGAAGAAGTAAAAGAAGTTGCCTCTGTAATCAATATTAAAGAAACAGTTCTGCCAGAGCCGGAAATAACTAAAGTTGAAATTCAGGAAATTGAAAGTCCGAAAGTTTTAAATAAAATCGATCTCAGCACTATTGATTCTTCCACTCGTCCTAAAAAAGCTCCGAAGAAAAAAGAAGAGCCGGTTATTGAAAATATAATTGAAGAGCCTAAAAAGCTGAAAGGAAAATCAAAACAAATTATTGATGAAATTCCTGTTGCAGAAATAAAACCTGAACAGGTAATTAATGAATCAGAAGAGGATTCATCTCCTGTAATTGAAAATATCGAGATCGAAAAAATAACAGGCCCAAAAATTTTGGGAAAGATCGATCTGCCCGTGGATAGCGATACTCGTCCAAAACCTCCTACAAGAGAAGAAAAACGCAAACGCAAACGTATTCCCGTTGATAAAAAAGGCGGTGATCAACCACAACAAAGAGCACCTCAACAAGGGGGCGGATTTAATCGTGATAACAGAGGAGCTGCTGCACCTGCACCTGGTGGTGCGAACAGACCGATAGTACCAGCAAATAATCGTAATAATCAAGGAGGTGGCGGATTTAATAGAGGCGGAACAAGTGGACCACAACGCGGTGGCGGTGGTCAGCGCGGAGGAAATAGAGCTCCGGGAGGACGAGATAATCGTCGTGAAGACAAAGAAATTGACGCAAAAGAAATTCAGGAGAAAATACGTGAAACTCAAGCCAAGCTTGCAGGAGCAGGTGGTCGCGGTAAGAGTTTAAAAGCCAAATATCGACGTGCAAAACGTGATGAAGCTGCAGAATCAATGGGTGAAATGGTGGAAGACAACAAGCTTCATGTAACAGAGTTTGTTACGGTAAGCGAGTTGGCAAATTTAATGGATGTAAGTTTTGCTGATGTGATAGGAAAATGTATGGGCTTGGGCATCATGGTTTCCATTAATCAACGTTTGGATGCAGAAGTGATCGAATTGGTTGCAAGCGAATTTAATTTCGAAGTAGAGTTTATTGACCTGGATGATGTGGATGAGATGGAAGAAGAAGAGGAAGAGGATAGTCCTGAAGAATTGGTAGGTCGTCCCCCTATTGTAACCATCATGGGCCATGTGGATCATGGTAAAACCTCATTGCTTGATTATATCCGCAATGCGAATGTGGTAGCAGGTGAAGCCGGTGGGATTACACAACATATCGGTGCGTATGAGGTAGCATTACCCAACGGAAAACATATTACTTTCTTAGATACACCGGGACACGAGGCATTTACAGCCATGCGTGCTCGTGGTGCAAAAATCACAGACATTGCTGTGATTGTTGTTGCTGCAGATGATGCGGTAATGCCTCAAACAAAAGAAGCCATCAGCCATGCTCAGGCAGCAAGTGTTCCTATGATATTTGCCGTAAACAAGATTGATAAAGATGGTGCTAATCCGCAAAAGATTTACGAGCAATTATCTCAAATGAATATATTGGTGGAAGAATGGGGTGGTAAATATCAATCACAGGAATTAAGCGCCAAGAAGCATATTAATGTTGATCTGTTATTGGAAAAAATATTATTAGAAGCGGAAGTATTAGACCTGAAAGCAAACCCTGATAAGGAAGCTACGGGATCCATCATCGAAGCATCATTAGATAAAGGTCGTGGTTATGTTGCTACAATTCTTGTTCAAAATGGCACATTGAGATTAGGTGATTTGATTGTATCGGGTCAACACTTCGGTCGTATCAAAGCCATGTTTAACGAACGTAACCAACGTGTAACGGAAGCACCACCGTCAGCACCTGTTGTAATATTAGGCTTGAATGGTGCACCGCAGGCTGGTGAAAAATTCAAAGTGTATGCTGATGAATCGGAGGCAAAAGATATTGCTTCAAAGAGAGCACAAATTATGCGTGAACAAGGCTTGCGTGCAAGAAAACATATTACGTTGGATGAAATCGGTCGTCGTTTGGCATTGGGTAATTTTAAAGAACTGAATATTATCATTAAAGGTGATGTAGATGGATCGGTAGAAGCATTAAGTGATTCATTACAAAAATTATCTACTCCTGAAATTGCGATCAATGTTGTTCATAAAGCAGTAGGACAAATTTCAGAAAGTGATGTATTGCTCGCTACAGCATCGGATGCTATCTTGATTGGATTTAATGTTCGTCCTTCTATGCAGGCAAACCGCCTTGCACAAAACGAAGGCGTGGAAATTAAGATGTACTCTATTATTTATAATGCGATTGAAGAAGTTAAGAGTGCAATGGAAGGAATGCTGGAACCGAAGATTCAGGAAAAAGAAGTTGCGACTGTTGAAATACGTGAAGTATACAAATTTGATAAAGCTACCGTTGCCGGCTCCTTTGTGTTAGACGGAAGGATCAAGCGTGATGCGAAGATCCGTTTGTTCCGTGATGGCATCTTATTATATCCTCGTCAGGAAGGCGCTTTTGCAGAACTCGGCAGCCTCAAACGTTATAAAGATGATGTGAAAGAAGTGCCAAGCAATATGGAGTGCGGATTAACGGTCAAAAATTTTATTGACCTTTCTGTTGGCGACAGTATTGTTGCTTATGAGGAAGAAGAAGTGAAGAGAACTTTATAAAACATCGGAATTTTTTTGTTAAAAGCATTTCACAATAACGATTACACGCTGCGAAAGGTTATTTTTGAATTCATTTATTGATTATGAAAAAGTTGCTGATTATTTTTTTTGTTATACTGACTGTTATGCAATCAAATGCACAGCAAGTAAAAAAAGTTATTGCTGATAAGATTATTGCCCAGGTTGGCGATAAGATTATTCTCCGTTCTGATATATTGAATGCAATTTCAGATGCTAAACGCCAGGGAACAGAAGCACAATTGCCACCCAATCCCGAATGTGCTTTTTTAGAAGGTCAGCTTATTCAAAAGGCGTTGGTGTTGCAGGCAGAAAAAGATTCACTCAATGTTACTGAAGATGAAATAGATGCAGCGCTTGAAAATCAGATTAGAGGCTTTATCAGAGAATATGGTTCTAAAGATGTCTTGGAAGAAATAGCCGGTAAAACTGTGTATCAGATCAAAGAAGATTTTCGTTCAGCATTTAAAGAAAGAAAGTTGGCAGATCAAATGCGCAATAAGATCATTGAGAATATTAAAATAACACCAACGGAAGTAAAGGCCTATTTTGATAAGATATCTAAAGACAGTTTGCAGTATTATGAAACTGAAATAGAGGTAAGCCAGATTTTACTGATACCGAAATCTAATAAGGATGTTGATGAATATGTTACAAGGCAATTGTATGAATATAAAAGACAGGTAGAAGCGGGTACAAAAAAATTTGATCAATTAGCAAAACTGTATTCAGACGATCAGGGAACAGAAAAACAGGGTGGTACATTAACCCTAAATAGAAACGATAAAGGAATGTGGGATCCAACTTTTCTGTCAGCCACTTTTAAATTAAAGGAAGGGCAAATATCCAATGTAATCAAATCAAAATTCGGATTTCATATTATTCAGTTGATAAGCCGGGCAGGTGATGATGCGGTTGTTCGTCATATCTTGAAAATACCTCCTGTTACAGATGAGGAAGTAAAGTTAGCTGAGGCAAAATTAGATTCAATCCGTTCAAGGTTGATGGCTCATGAATTAACTTTCGGCGAAGCCATCAATAAATACAGTGATGATGAAAACAGTAAATTTAACGGAGGCGCTGTTCAGGCAAGAGACGGTTCTACTTATGTAACGATTGATCAGCTGGATAAAGACATGGTGATTGCAATTAAAGATTTAAAACCCGGAGAATTTTCAAAGACACAGGTTTATACTGACGATAGAGGTAGAAAATTAGTCCGCTTGGTTTATTTGAAAACAAGAACATCTCCACATCGTGAAAATCTGAAGGAGGATTATAATAAAATTGCACAAAGAGCCTTGGAAGATAAGAAGCAGGAAAAATTAGAAAAATGGTTTAAGGAGCATCTTCCTAATTATTATATTTCTATTGATAAAGATTTTGCTGATTGCAGCAGTCTTTCTGATTGGTGGAAATATGCTTTAAAAAATTGATAGGTCTGACAAGCTTTTTTAAATCCTGCCAGTAGGCGGGGTTTTTTATTAAAAAAAAATTTTGGCAAATTGAATGTATGTACATACATTTGTATTGTGAAATTAGAAACCGCCATACAAAGCAATAAATTTAAAAACGAAGTGCATAAAGCAGGATTAAATATTTTATATACAGCTTGGTGGTTAAAGACGATCACGGCGAAAGAATTAAAAGAATACGGATTAACACATGAACAATATAATGTATTACGAATTTTAAAAGGAAAATATCCCGATCAAATGTGTGTGCGTGATGTTGCTTCACGAATGATCGAAAAGAATTCAAATGTGCCAAGGATCATCGACAGATTGGAGTTAAAGAAATTGGTGAAACGATCTAACTCATCCATTGATAAAAGAGAAACAGTGATCACATTAACACAGTCCGGAATCAGCATTCTTGAATCCTGCAATAAAAAAGTAAACGAATTAATGGATGGAATTATTTCAATCAATAATCAAGAGGCCGCTTCTTTAAATGCATTATTGGAAAGAGTAAGAGAAACAGAAAAATAATTTTTTTGATCAAATACATGTATATACATGTATTAAAAAGAAACAAAATGAAAACAGAATTACATAAAGCAAACACAAGAGGGCATGCCGATCATGGATGGCTCAACAGTCATCACACATTTAGCTTTGCGGGTTACCACGATCCTTCGCGCATGCATTTCGGCGCATTGCGCGTCCTAAACGATGATACTGTAAAAGGAGGAATGGGTTTTGGAAAACATCCGCACGATAATATGGAAATTGTTTCCATTCCTTTATTCGGTGACCTTCATCATAAAGACAGTACAGGCAGAGACAAAATCATTCGTCAGCATGATGTACAGATCATGAGTGCAGGAAGGGGTATTACACATAGCGAAACAAATGCTAATCATGATAAGGAAGTAAAATTCTTACAGATATGGGTGATACCGAAAGAGCATAATATTACCCCTCGTTATGATCAGAAATCATTTTTACCCGAAGATCGCCTCAATAAAATATTAACTGTTGTTGCACCCGATGATGCGAATGCAGTTTGGATCAATCAGGATGCATGGTTTTCTTTAGCCAATCTTTCAAAAGATTTTTCAAGTGATTATAAGGTTCAAAAAAAAGATAATGGTGTTTATGCATTTGTAATTAAAGGCGATGTTACCATTAACGGTATTGCATTAAATGAAAGAGATGGTTTGGGAATTTCAGAAACAGATTTGCTGAACATCACTGCAAACTCTGATGCAGAATTGTTGTTGATCGATGTTCCGATGGAAATAAATAAAAACTAAAATGAAAACAGTCAATAAGATAATTTATGGACATCCGACAGCTGTAGGCAGCATTCAGGTCCAGGAATTATTACCGTACGGTGATTTTGAAAATCCTTTTTTATTATTTCATCATGGCGTTGCAATGGCGGACAAAAATATTCCAATCCATTTACAAGGGGTTGGTCCGCATCCGCACAGAGGATTTAGTGCCATCAGTTTTATTTACAAAGGCGGCATTCATCATCGTGACAGCAGAGGAAATGATCATGTAGTGTATGAAGGAGGAACGCAATGGACGCATGCAGGAATGGGAATCATTCACAGCGAAAGAGTCCCTGAAAATATTTTTGATTTCGGCGGAAAGCAAGAACTGTTGCAGGTTTGGGTGAATACACCTGCTGCTCATAAAATGGATATTCCGCATTATTATCCGGCAAGTGCAGAAGAAACGCCAACCATTAAAACGGATGATGGATTAACAATCATCCGCATTCCTGCGGGAGAATTAAATGGTGTAAAAGGAATCATTCCAACATTCACCAAAGTAAATACATTCATGGGTGAGATGAAACAGAATGGTTCATTCAGCTTTTCATTTCCAGCTAATCATCAAACCATTTTTTATGTTTTGAGTGGCGATATGTTGATCAATGAAACAACAAAGATCAGCAGTAAGCAGATGGCTTTGTTCAATAAAGACGGTGAAACATTTTCAATAAAAGCCACTGCGGATAGTTTATTTTTTGTCGGCAGCGGAGAACCTATCAATGAACCTGTTGCGGCGCATGGTCCGTTAGTAATGAATACACAAACAGAGATCATGCAGGCTTTCAAAGATTATCAAATGGGAAAGATGGGTGTATTAATTGAAGACTAAATTTTGAATTAATCATATCAATCTCTAAACAACTAAAAATTAAAAACATGGCAACCTACAAAATTGATGCAGCGCACAGTGAAATTACTTTTAAAGTAAAACACTTAATGATTACCAATGTTACCGGTAATTTCAACAAATTCGATGCAACCTTAGAATCATCAAAAGAAGATTTTACAGATGCAAAAATTTCTTTTGAAGCAGATGTAGACAGTATCTCAACCAACAACGAACAAAGAGATGGTCACTTAAAAAGTGAAGATTTCTTTGCAGCAGAAAAATTTCCGAAATTAAGTTTCGTCTCCACTTCATTTGATAAAGTGAGTGATGATGAATACAAATTGGCCGGAACTTTAACGCTCCGTGGTGTAAGCAAACCCATTGAATTGTCAGTTGAATACGGCGGTGCTGCAACAGATCCTTATGGTCAGGTAAAATCAGGTTTTGAGATCAGCGGAAAAATCAACCGAAAAGATTTTGGCTTGGTTTGGACTGCAACAACAGAAGCCGGTGGTATTGTAGTAAGTGATGAAGTAAAATTGAATTTATCTGTTCAAATGATCAAACAATAGCAGCTTTTGATTGTAATACTTTAAAATCATTCAAAATGAATATTATTAAAAACATTCCCGTTTATTTATTGGCATTAATATTCTTGGTATTCGGGTCCAACTTCTTCCTTCATTTTATCAATACACCCGTTCCTTCAGGTGATGCAGGAACATTTCTTGGTGTGATCTATAAAACTGAATTTTTAAGATTGGTGAAAACATTAGAAGTTGTTTTTGCAATCCTCTTGATCGTAAAACCAACAAGAGCTTTGGTATTGTTATTAATTGCACCGATCTCAGTAAACATTTTTTTGTTTGAAATTATGATCGCACATCAGCCGGGCATTGGTATTTTACTCGTGCTATTGAATGCAATTTCAATTTATGTGTTGAAAGAAAAATATATGAGCATCGTAAGTAAATAAAAAAAATGACTACTGCAAGCATTGCAAAAGAACATTATCGCTTAACCTTAAGAAATGGCAATCATGAGTTTTATGCCGATGAACCGAAAGAAGTTGGCGGCGGTGATACTGCACCAGCTCCTGATGATTTGTTAGAAGCCTCATTGGCAAGCTGCACTGCGATAACATTAAGAATGTATGCAGACAGAAAACAATGGAATGTTGATTCTATCGAAGTAAGTGTTAGTGTTGAAAGAGTCGGCAATAATAAAACAGTGTTCACCAGGAAGATATCATTTACCGGTGAAATGGAGGCTGAACAAAAAGAACGATTGTTACAAATAGCAAAAGCATGCCCTGTTTCTAAATCATTGTTGGGTGAAATTGAGATCAACAGCAGCGTTGAATAAGTGAATTTGTGGAAAAAGGAATTTTTGTTTTTGCTTCTTGCTGGCATCTTAAATTTGCAATGATTAATAAAAATTAAAAGAAGAAAAATGAATATTTCAATTGTTTCAGGAAGTCCGAGAAATAACAGCATTACTTTCAGAGTGGCTTTATTTTTAAAAAGAGTGTTAGAAGAAAAGACGAGTCACAATGTTGAGATCATTGATGTGCGTGATTATCCTATTCCTGCAATGTTGCAGGAGGTGTACAGCTCTATAGAAAAAGCACCCGAAGATTTGAAAGAGTTGGCAGAAAAAATGTTTGCAACCAATGCATTTATTTTAGTTACGCCTGAATATAATGGAAGTTATTCTCCTGCCATGAAGAATCTGTTTGATCATTTTCCGAAACAGATACACAAAACATTCGGTATTGCAACAGCTTCACCCGGTGCAATGGGCGGAATGCGCGCCACACAACAAATGCAACTATTAATTAATGCATTATTCGGCATAGCTTCACCCTTTATGTTAGTAACTCCTTTTGTAGACAAGAAATTTGATGAGAAGGGAAATCTGCTGGATACGGCATTTAGTGCGACTATCGACACATTTATTCATGAGTTTTTATGGTTGGCGGAAAGTGTAAAGCCGGAACCTCAACCTGTATATAATTAACTTTAGAAAATGTGGCGGAGTTGTAACTTCGCCACTTCTTTTTAATTCCTACCATGAGTGACGAAATAAAACATGAATGCGGCCTGGCATTTATCCGCTTAAGAAAACCTTTTTCGTATTATCTGCAGCAATACGGTTCGGTAATGTATGGTTTGAATAAACTCTACCTGCTCATGGAGAAACAACATAACCGCGGGCAGGATGGTGCAGGCGTAGCCGCCGTTAAATTGCATGTTGAACCCGGTTATCCTTTTTTACATCGTATCCGAAGTAATGCTCAGCAACCTATTGCTGATATTTTTTTTAAGATCGGGCAGGAAGTTGCAGAATTGGAAAAATATCAGAATGATATAAAATCTCATCCGGGATTAATGAAAGGCCATCTCCCATTATTGGGTGAATTATTGATGGGTCATCTTCGTTACGGCACACAGGGAAAAAATAATGTTGAATTTTGTCATCCATTCATCAAAAGAAATATTCAGCCGGGAAGAAATATAGCACTGGCCGGAAATTTTAATTTGGTGAACACGGATGAATTATATGATCTGCTGAACATGGAGCCGGGTGAATTTCAAAAGCAAAGTGATCTGGCAGCAATGATGGAAGTGATCCATCATTTTTTGGTGAAGGAAGATGAAGAAAATCCCAACAATGCCAATATTTCTAAAGTATTAAAAAAATCTGTTCCTTTATTTGATGGCGGTTATACTGTTGGCGGATTGATCGGCAATGGCCACAGCTTCGTAATGCGTGATGCACATGGCATCCGCCCTGCATATTATTTTATCAATGATGAATTTATTGTTGCGGCAAGCGAACGTGCCGCGATCAGAACAACATTTAATGTTGGTGAGAATGAAGTGCTGGAACTGATGCCGGGTAATGCTTTGATCATCGATGATAAAGGCAATTATACTATTGAAGAAATAATTGAACCCAAAGAAAGAAGAGCTTGCTCATTCGAAAGAATTTATTTTTCAAGAGGAAGCGATGAAAAAATTTACAGAGAAAGAATTGCATTGGGTTATCATTTGAGCAGACGTGTCTTGGAAAATATTCATAATGATTTAAAGAATACCATTTTCTCCTACATACCCAATACTGCTGAAGTTGCATTCTATGGCTTGGTGAAAGGAATGGAAGATTATCTCAATCAAATTAAAGTGCAGCGTATTTTAAATTGGGGCAATGCTATTACAGAGGAGAAGCTGCAGGAGATGATCACGAGAAAGATACGTCAGGAAAAAATTGCGATCAAAGATGTGAAGCTCCGCACTTTTATTACGGAAGATGTGAACAGGAACGAAATGGTGCAGCACGTGTATGATATTACTTACGGCACTGTTCGGAAAGGATTGGATACATTAGTGGTGATCGACGACAGTATTGTTCGTGGTACTACATTAAAAGAAAGTATTGTAAGAATGCTGTCGCGATTAGGCCCCAAAAAAATCATTGTTGTTTCTTCAGCACCGCAGATACGTTATCCTGATTGTTATGGAATTGATATGAGCAAACTCGGCGATTTTATTGCATTCCGTGCTGCCATTGAATTATTGAAGGAAAGAGGAATGGAAAATGTTTTAATAGAGTTGACAGAAAAGTGTAAAGAGATGCAGCGTAATAATCAATTGCATACAGAGAATATTGTTCGTCATGTTTACAAACCATTTTCAACTGAAGAGATATCTGCCAAGATCGCACAACTCATTACACCGCCTGAAATTGATCAACCGGTAGAAGTTATTTATCAAACCATTGAAGATCTACACGAATCCTGCCCAACTAATACCGGCGATTGGTATTTTACAGGCAATTATCCAACACCTGGCGGCAACAAGGTTTGCAACAAAGCTTTCCTGAATTATATGGAAGGGAAAAATGTAAGAGGATATTAATTATTTGAGATTTCTGATTTACAAATTAGATTTGATGTATGAAACAATTATTCATCATTCGTCATGCCAAAAGCGGATGGGATTCTTTTACATTCAATGACTTCGACCGCACGTTAAATGAACGCGGTCATCAAGACGCCCCGATGATGGCCGAACGTTTACTCAAAAGAAAAGTCAAGATCGATGCATTTATTTCAAGCCCCGCCATTCGTGCTTTTACTACAGCAGCTTATTTTGCAAAAGCGTATGATGTGAAGGAAAGCAGCATCCTACAAATTCCCGAATTATATCATGCACCCGCTTCTGTATTTTTTAACGTGATCAGTAAGATTGATGATGCGTTGCATACGGTCGCTGTGTTTGCACACAATCCCGGCATCACTGATTTTGTAAATGAATTAACGGATACACAGATCGCCAATATGCCCACCTGTGCTGTGTTTGCAGTGAAGGCGAATATCTCTCATTGGAAATCATTTAAATCAGCGGAAAAAGATTTTTTATTTTTTGATTACCCGAAGAAAGATTAGTAACGAATAAGACGTTGAAGAGTGCGACGCAACGAAGTTGCCATGAAATACAAATGCCGGCTTCATAATTTTAATTCTTTACACTCCTCCGGTTGACAAGATATACACCGCTGAAAATTAATAGAGCCGAAATTATTTTATACGAATCAATATTTTCTCCCAGAAATATGATGGAAGTGATGGCCGCAAAAACAGGCTGCGTATAAATATAACTTCCTGTTGCCGATGCGCCGATAACAGAAATGCCGTAAATATTAAAAAGATAACTGAAGAAAGTTGCACCGATACAAACAAATGCCAGTGCCAGCCATTGACTCGATTGAAATGCAGTCCAGTCGGTGCTTGCGAACTGCGGCCAAGCAAATGGTGCGATCATGATGGCACCGAAAGTAAATACCCAGCGAATAACATGAACAGGACTGTACACTTGCATCAATGGTCGTACGAGCACCATATAAAATGCATAAGAAATGGCATTGAGTAAAATTAAAATATCGCCGTTTACGATATCGGTTCCTGAATGTGTGTTGTCTTTTAATAAGATCAAAATGGTGGCACCGCCGATGCCGAGCAATAAGCCGATCAATTTTATCGGCGTGAGCATTTCTCTTAACAACCATGCCGCAATGAAAGTGATGAAAATGGGTGTGCCCAATGATAATAAAGATGCATGAATAGATGTTGTTAAAGCCAATCCTTTAATGAATAATAATTGATTGATGGTAACACCTGATGCTGCACAAATGATAAATCGAGGAATGTCTTTTTTGCGGATACCGAATGTGGTTGGTTTTAAAAGATATAATATCCAGAAAAGGATTAAAGCAGTTAATACCCTTGCCATGTTTAACCCGAAAGGATGAATAAAAGATGGCGTAATATATTTTACTGTTGCATAGTTTACACCAAACAATAAATTAGTGGCTAAAACAGCAAGATGTGCTTTGGTATTTGATTTCATGTTGATGCAGCAAATGTAAATGCAAACTTTTAAAATTCTAATTGCTGCATGAGTTGTTTTAATCTTTCATCATTGAAAACGGGCAAAGAAATAGTGGAATAAGAAAATTGTTTTGCCTGTTGAACAGCATTAATGATACTGAATTTGCTTTGTGAAATAGTAAAAGCCAGGTTTTGGTTTTGCAAAAGATCAGCTAAATACTCTTGTTCGGTTTGTCCGGGTGTGGGAATGAGTATTGATTTTTTTTGTATGGATAATATTTCCATTACTGTTGTATAACCGCTACGGCTGATAATATATTCGCTTTGTTGAAATGCTTGCTGCAATTGTGTTCCCGGTAAATAATTTTTGATGGTAACATTTTCGGATGTTTGAATAAATTCTTCACTCGCCGGTAACCCCCTCACCAATAATATTTTTCCGGAAATATGTTCAATGTCTTTTAAAATTAATTTTTCTAATATTGTTCTTTGGGGTTCAGGGCCGGAAAGAACAATACAGTAATCATATTTTTTTTCTGCTGCAGTATGCTTTTCAAATCTTGACAGAAAGCCCAAATAATGAACAGGGATCTTCGGTAATTTTTTCGGATGCGATAATATTCCCGCAGCATTTATGTTTCCGGCAACATCAGGAACCCAGCATGCGGAAAACTGATCGATGTACGAATAATTTATTTTTTGAATTATTTTTTCGAGCCACTTAAATGGCGCTTTAACAGTTAATTGATGTGTGATAAAAATACAGGGGCATTTTTTTGAATGCAATCCAAAACGGTTATCACTGATCACGAGATCGATTTTTTGTTCATCGATTATTTTGTTTAACCATTGATGCTCGTATTTGATGATTGATAAAACACGTGGAACCTGTGCAAATAATTTAAAAAGAAACAACCATCCGCTTTTACTGTAACGAACTTCATATCCTTTCAATTCTAAAAATTCGATCTCTGGAAATTCCTGTTGCAAAAAGATTTTTTGTTGGTCGGAAGCGGCTATCAGCACTTTATATCCATTATGCAGTAATGATTGGATGAGAGAAATACAACGTGTTGCATGCCCCATACCCCAATCTAAGGGTGCGACCAATACTTTTTCTATGTTAATTTTTGCAGTCAATTTATTTGGTCTGTAATTTTCTGAGCGAAAACACTAATTTAGAAGATAGTTTATGAAAATAAGAATAAACAAAATTATCGCAGTTCTGTTAATGTTATGCATTGCATGTTCATCTTGTGGTGTATCCAATCACAATAAACAATGTATGTGCCCTGTAAAAAAACCGATTTAATTGAACAGTATGCATTCATCGAACAGAGATCTGCTTTTATTAACTAAAAAAGAAGAACTTCATCCGGAGGAATTCAAAAGGGAAATCGCATTCCTGAGTAAACTGCTGGATTCATCTGAAAGCTTGCGAAACTTCTGTATCGCCAATGAAGTGATTAATATTAACAGCTATAAGATCATTCAAAAACCTTTTCTGGTAGAAAAATTCGCGACTGAAAAATATTTAAAGCCGTTTATTTTCTTTTTCAATAAAAATTGATCAGCTTAATTTTTGTAAAGCTGCTTCTAATTTTGCAAATAACTCTTTCAAATCTTCTATTTTACAAGTTCCCACGCTTACTCTGTACCATGGATTATTACTACTTGCGCCAAATGCAGAAAAAGGAACGATTGCCAATTTTGCCTCACTTAAAATATAATCTGTTACATCAGATTGTGTGGCCAATATTTTTCCATCATCCGTTTTTTTACCAACCAGATCCACTTTCACTGTTAAATAAATCGCAGCTTGTGGCGTGATGGCATCTACGTTAAATCCTTTTGCTTTTAAAGCAATGAATCCATCATAAATTTTATGTAACCGTTCTTCTATCGCAGATTTAAAATGAACAAAATATTTTTCAATGGATTCTTTCTGCAATAAAAATTTTGCAACCGCTTTCTGTTCTGCCATCGGCGCCCATGCACCGAGATGACTGAGTAACGCTCTTATTTTTGAAATGATATCAGCAGGTCCCATTGCCCAACCCACACGCAATCCTGTTGATGCAAATGCTTTGGTAATGCCATCTACAAAAACAGTGTATTGTTTCATTTCAGGTCTTAAAGTAACGGGATTATAATGTTGTGTTGTGCCGTAAGTAAGCATCCAGTACATCTGATCATACATCACGTAAAATTTCTTTTCATTTTCGCCACGTGATTTATTTTCTTTTATAACCAGATCGCATATTTTTTCTAATTCATTCTTTGAAAGTGTTGTACCCGTTGGATTTTGCGGCGTACACAAACAAATCAACGTAGCGCCTTTTATATGCGGCGCAATATCTGCAGCCGTTGGCATGAAATTATTTTCCGGCGTACAATCAATCAAACAATGAACCGCATCGGTCAAATGTGCATAGTGATTATTGTTCCATGAGGGCGCTGCATAGATCACTTTATCACCTTTATCAACAAATGTTTTGAAGATGGTATAAATTAACGGACGGCCACCGCATGCAATTTGAATTTCATTTGTTGAATAATCCAATCCTTCCCATTGTTTGATGAAGGATGAAACTGATTGACGCAATTCCAATACGCCATCACCGGCAGGATAATTCGTATTTTTTTGTTGATAGGATTCAATGATTAAATTCTCCAATTCCTGTGGAATGGGAAATATTTTAGGATCAAAATCACCGATTGTGTAATTATAAATCTTTTCTCCATTAGCAATTCTAACATTGATGGCATTACCTAATTTAACGATCTCGCTACCAATTAGTGTTTCGGCGAGATGGCTTAGTTTTTTTTCACTCATGGTGTATAATTGTACTTGCTGATGCTGCAAATCTACTGTATTAACAAGATGTTATTTGATCGATTACAAATAAAAAATCCCGGTTACGCCGGGATTGATATCTAATTCAACTATTGGTTTTTCGCATCATACTTTTTCTCTGCTTCTTTCGCTTTTTCAAAATCAAGTACTACACCATTGATGCAATAACGCAATCCTGTTGGCGGCGGGCCATCATCAAACACATGTCCGAGATGTGCTTTACATCTGCCGCATTCCACTTCGGTGCGCTTCATGCCCAATGTATTATCAGGCAAATAAATAATGGATCCTTTGCTGATAGGTTCATAAAAACTCGGCCATCCGCAACCTGCATCGAATTTAGTATCACTTTTAAATAATGCATTACCGCAGGCTGCACAATAATAGGTTCCTACTTCTTTAAAATTTTCAAACTGGCTGGTGAAAGGCCTTTCGGTCCCTTTTTGACGAGCGATATAATAAACTTCAGGACTTAACATTTTTTTCCATTCCTCATCTTTCAGCACAACTTTATTAGTGTCTGTTTTGGAGTAAACAGGATTTGATTTTTTTTCATTATCCATAGTCGCATTTTTATTTTGATTGTTCTGTGAATAACAACTCGTCATTAAACTTGTTGTAATAAAGCAAATAATAATCCATTTCATGGTTTCGGTGTTAAGTGATTAAAATTACGATGATTTCTAACGAATGGTTTGACGAGAAACGATATATATCCTTACAAAATTCATCTGACAAAACTCATGATTTCTGTTAAGAAAAGTTTAAAGGGCAAACCCTATCTTTGCGCCTCATTCAAGGTAAACAGTACATGTTTAACATCATTTTGTTCGGGCCTCCGGGCAGCGGAAAGGGAACACAAAGCGAAAGATTAATCGCGAAGTATCAATTAAAACACCTGTCTACTGGCGATCTTTTACGATCAGAAATTGCAGCTAAAACTCCTTTGGGTTTGGAGGCAAAATCGGTAATGGACAAGGGGCAGTTAGTGCCGGATGAAGTAGTGATCGGCATGATCAGTTCTGCATTGGATCATCACCCACAGGCAAAAGGATTTTTATTTGACGGATTTCCGAGAACAGCTTCTCAAAGCGAAGCACTCGATAAATTATTAAAACTGAAACATTCAGAGATAAGTGTAATGCTTTCATTGGAAGTAAGTGAAGAGGAATTGGTGAAACGCTTGCTGAACAGAGGTTTAACAAGCGGCAGAAGCGATGATACCAGCGAAGAAGTGGTTCGTGCAAGAATTGCGGAATATCATAAAAAAACATCGGCTGTGGCAGATTATTATAAGAAATTCAACAAAGTAGTTTCTGTCAAAGGCGAGGGTTCTGTAGATGAAATTTTCAATGCTTTGAACGTGGAAATAGATAAACGCTTATCTTGAGCTAACTTTTTGCAACTATAACCAACTGCTGTCCCGTTCTGATCTTCAGAACGGGATTTTTATTTCTTACATTAGCAGCATAACAGCACCACATGAATGAAACAAAAATCAAGTTTATTAAAAACGATTTTACTGATTTGCTGCAGCAATTAAAACCGGAACAAAAAGGTAAATGGGGATTGATGAATGCGCATCAGATGGTGGAACATGTTACAGCCTTTTTTAAAATTTCTACGGGCAGATTAAATTTTCGATTAGTTTCTCCTGTTGAACATTTACCAAAGCTCAGGGAATTTTTATGGAGCGATAAAGAATTCAGGGAAAATACAAAAGGCCCCGAATCCGTTATTCCTGCTGAACCTTTGCCGGTGCATCATGCAACGATTGGAATTGCCATTGAAAAATTAGAAAGAGAGATCAGTTCATTCTTTGAAACATTCAAAAACGATCCTGAAAAGAAGACTTTGCACCCTGTTTTTGGAGAACTGAATTTTGAAGATTGGGTGCAACTCCATTATAAACATGTAATGCATCATGCAAAACAATTTGATTTATTGCAACGATAATTTTTCTATCATTGCAACCTAACAATTGTTAGTTTTGTTTTGATCAAAAAATTGCTATGGCCAAACTTGAAAATTATATTCTTGGTAATTGGATAACAGGTGACGGTGATGGGCAAGCTTTATTTAATGCCGTTACCGGCGAAACCATTGCACGTGCTACTTCGAAAGGATTAGATTTTGCAGCTGTAATAAATTATGCCAGAACCGTTGGCGGACCTGCATTACGTAAGATGAGCTTTCATGAACGCGGTTTGATGTTACGTGCATTGGCGCTTCATTTAAGAAATCATCTCCCTAAATTTTATCAAATCAGTTACCAAACAGGTGCAACCAAAGCAGATAGCTGGGTGGATATTGAAGGAGGCATCGGTAATTTATTTGCTTACGCATCGCTTCGCAGAAAATTTCCTGATGAATCTTTTTATTTGGATGGTGAATATCATCCTTTGAGTAAAGAAGGAACATTCATGGGTCATCATTTATTGGTTCCTAAAGAAGGTGTTGCCGTTCATATCAATGCATTTAATTTTCCTGTGTGGGGAATGCTTGAAAAAATCGCAGTGAATTTATTGGCTGGAATGCCAGCCATTGTTAAACCTGCAACAGTTACTTCTTATTTAACGGAAGCAGTTGTAAAAGAAATCATCGCATCAAATATTTTACCGAAAGGCGCATTGCAATTGATCTGCGGAAGTGCAGGTGATTTGTTAGATCATCTGCATTCGCAGGATGTGGTAACATTTACAGGTAGTGCGTCAACGGGATTGCTGTTGAAATCACATAAAAATATTTTACAAGAAAATATTCCATTCACGATGGAAGCAGATTCTTTGAATTGCATTGTATTGGGCGATGATGTAAATCCGGATATGCCTGAGTGGGATATTTTTATCAAAGAAGTGCGAAAAGAAATGACGACTAAATGCGGACAAAAATGTACTGCCATCAGAAGAATATTTGTTCCGCAAAATAAGTTGGAAGACATACAAATAGCACTGGGAAAGACTTTGATGCAAACAACCATCGGCAATCCACTGAATGAAAAAGTGCGGATGGGCTCATTGGCCGGATTGTCGCAACGCATCGAAGTAAAAGAACAGATCCAAAAATTATTGGCGTCCTCACAAATTATTTATGGTTCATTGGATAGTGTTGAATTGATCGATGCAGATATAAATAAAGGTGCATTCATCAGCCCTATTTTATTATTGAACCAAAATCCATTCGCTTCAAATGAAGTTCATGAAGTGGAAGCATTTGGTCCGGTTTCCACTTTAATGCCCTATAAAAATTTAGAGGAAGCAATTGTTTTATCCAAAATGGGAAAAGGTTCTTTGGTAAGCACAATTGTTACTGCAAATTCTTCGATCGCAAAAAATTATGTGCTGCATGCAGGAGCTTATCACGGAAGAATTTTAATTCTCAATAAAGAATGTGCGAAGGAAAGTACAGGTCATGGTTCTCCGCTTCCTTTATTAGTTCATGGCGGCCCAGGACGTGCAGGTGGCGGCGAAGAAATGGGAGGCATTCGTGGCGTAAAACATTATATGCAACGAGTAGCCATTCAGGGTTCTCCGAATATGATCACAGCAGTGAGTAATAACTATCAGCCCGGAGCAGACGGAATAAAAGATTCAATTCATCCTTTCAAAAAACATTTTGAAGAATTGAAAATTGGCGAACAGATCATCACAGAAAAAAAATTGATCACTGCTGAAGATGTTGACAGATTTGCAGATTTAAGCGGCGATCATTTTTATGCACATTTGAAAGAAACAAATTTTGAAGGAACGATGTTTGAAAGACAGGTGGCGCATGGTTATTTGATCATGAGTTTGGCGGCAGGATTATTTGTTGACAGTTATTCCGTCAATCCCGTTTTATTAAATTATGGTATTGATGAATTGCGTTTTACAAAACCAATTTATCCCGGCGCAGAAATTTATATTCGATTTACCTGCAAAGAAAAAATTCGTCAGGAAAAAAAAGAATCAACAGATATTGCAAAAGGAATTGTGAAATGGTTGGTGGAAATTTTTGATGAAACAAATGAATTGGCAGGCATTGCAACCATTTTAACGATGGTTAAAAAATTAAATCAGAACTGAGTATGCAGGAATCTTATGTAAAATACTGTGTTGCAAATAATATTGGCGTGATAGAATTTTTTACACCGCAACATAATTCTTTGCCTGCAAAAATTTTATCGCAATTAGCTGAAACTATAACTGCAGCAGGAAAAGATAATGAAAGCAAAGTATTGATCTTGCAAAGTGGCGGCGATAAAACATTTTGTGCAGGTGCAAATTTCGATGAGTTATTGTTGATAGAAAATGAAGAACAGGGTTTAGAATTTTTTAGTGGCTTTGCCAATGTGATCAATGCGATGAGGCAATGCCCGAAATTCATCATCGGAAGAATTCAGGGAAAAGCAATTGGAGGTGGTGCAGGCTTGGCAAGCAGTTGTGATTATTGTTATGCCACTGTTCATGCTCAAATAAAGTTATCAGAACTCGCAGTTGGTATTGGTCCGTTCGTTGTTGGCCCTCCGGTTGAAAGAAAGATCGGGACAACTGCTGCTTATGAATTAGCCATTGATGCAAATAATTTTCGTTCTGCACAATGGTCAAAAGACAAAGGATTATTTGTTGAAGTGTTTGATACCATTGAATCAATGGATAAAGCGATTGATAAACTCGCTGCAACTTTAGCAACATCAAGCCCCGATGCCATGAAAGAAATCAAAAAAATATTTTGGAAGGGAACAGAACACTGGAACGAATTATTAAAAGAAAGAGCTGCCATCAGCGGAAGATTGATTTTAACTTCTCACGCAAAAAACGCGATCGCTTCTTTTAAGAACAAATGACCTTTATCATTTTACAGCAATACCAACTCATTTAATTTCGCAGCTCCAAACGGGCATTCTTCCGTTACTAACAATTGCTTGCCATATAGAATGAAAATTCAGTTCATTCTAAAGTCTTTTTTAAGAGCGTCTTAAATACTGTGCTTTTCTGCTGAATTTTTATTTCAAGTCATCAAATAAAAACTTCAGATGAAAAAAAGAGTATGTCTTTATTATTCAATTATTATTTTCAGTTGCTTTATTGTCTCTGCAAATGCACAGCAGGAAAAGGTTATAAACAAACAAGATCAGGCCTGGGTAAGTATTAACAACACAGTTCGCTTATCGAATCATTGGGGATTTATTGCCGATGCACATGAAAGAAGAAATAATTTCTTTGCGGATCCCAGTTTTCATTTCTTGCGTGCCGGTGTAGATTATTGGTTGAAAGATAATATCACTTTTGTACTTGGTTACGGACATATGTGGGTTGCACCAACAACGCCGGGATGGACAACTGTACAAAATGAAAATCGGGTTTATCAACAAGGCCAGATCATTTCCAAGCTTGGTACAACAAGTATGATGCAACGTTTACGAAACGAACAACGCTGGCAGGATATCATTGTAAACGATAAAAGAACAGGAGATAAAAAATTTACCGATCGCATCAGATATCTTTTAAGTTTTACCATTCCTGTTTTTAAAAATCCATATTATCCTGCTGCTGTTATTTCTGATGAACTATGCATCCAGTTTGGAAAAGAAGTGGTATATAATACTTTCGAACAAAACAGGGTGTTCCTTGGCATTAAACAAAAACTAACAAAAGATCTGAGCTTCGATTTGGGTTATATGTTGGTAACGCAGCAAAAAGCATCGGGCTATGTTTATGACGAGAATCATACTTTCCGTTGGTTCTTTTATTTTCAACCCGATCTTAGAAAGAAGAAAAAATAATTAAAATACCAACAACAGTTTTTCATAGCGGCATCGTTGCGTCGCAATCACTTCATCAGCAAATCTTTTGGCAACAATTATTACTTACAAATTATCGTACTCGTAAATAGGATCGATATGAGAACCTGCCGGAAGATCAAAAATGGTTCTGATAATACCATCATCCAAAGCATATACCCAGCCATGCAGATCCGGCGATTTCTCGTGTTTCCATGCTTTTTGAACAATAGAGGTTTTGGCTAAATTCATCACCTGTTCTTTTACACTGATCTCGATCAACTTATTTAATCTTTGTTCATCATCTTCAAGATGATCAATCTCATCTCGGTGCAAACGATGCACATTTTTAATATTCCACAACCATTTATCGATCAAGCCCAAACTGTGATTGGTCATGGCTGCCTTTACACCGCCGCAACCATAATGGCCACAAACGATGATATGCTTCACATTCAATACTTCAACGGCAAACTGTAATACACTTAATAAATTAAGATCTGTATGTACCACTAAATTAGCAACGTTGCGATGCACAAAAATTTCACCGGGATTTGTATCGGTTATTTTATCTGCAGGTACCCGACTATCGCTGCAACCGATCCACAACACTTCCGGGGATTGTATTTCAACCAGTCTTTTAAAATAATCAGGATCAGCTTCAACTTGTTTTGCAGCCCATTCTTTATTATCGAATAAAAGTTTTTCAAATGGTTTCATACGATCAAAAAATTGTTATTAAATATTCAATCCACCACAGGTACTGATTACTTGTCCTGTGATATACGAACTCAGATCACTTGCTAAAAATAAAGTTGTGTTGGCAACCTCATCTGCTTTACCAAAACGACCCAACGGAATTTTTTTCAAAAACTCTTCTGATGCAGCACCTTCTTTCAAATAATGTGTCATATCTGTTTCAATGAAACCGGGAGCGATTGCATTGCAACGAATATTTCTGCTACCCAGTTCGTGTGCAACGGATTTTGTGAAACCGATGATGCCGGCTTTACTCGCCGCATAGCTTGACTGACCTGCATTTCCGCGGATACCGATGATGGAACTCATGTTGATGATGCTTCCTGCTTTTGCTTTCATCATCGGACGAATCACTTGTTTCGTCATGTTGAAAACACTTTTCAAATTAATATCCATCACTTCATCCCATTGCTCTGCTGTCATGCGCAGCAATAAATTATCTTTTGAAATGCCTGCATTGTTTACACAAACATCGATCTTTCCGAATTCTTTCAGCACATCATTTACAAAAGTTTCGCATTGCGCAAAATCACCGGCATTGCTTTTATAAGCTTTCGCTTTTACGCCCAAAGCCTGCAATTGACTTTCTAATGCCGCTGCTTTTTCTGCACTACTGTCGCTTACGTATGTGAATGCAATATCAGAACCCTGTTCTGCTAATTTTAGTGCAATGGCTGCACCAATACCACGGGCTGCGCCGGTTACGATAGATACTTTACCTTCCAATAGTTTCATAAAAAAGTATTTACAGGCTTCAAATATATTAACTCCATTCAGTTCGGCATTAATAAATATTTTTACAGGAAGATGAAGAAACTGCTTACAGTCGAACATTCGCTCACTGCCGCATTTGTTGCGGAAACTATTTGTGTTACGTATGCTTTGCTTTTTCCTGCATTGATACCGGCAGCATCGATTCTTTATTGTATATGCGGATTGATGATTGCGGGGTTGATATTATTTCTTCCGCAGGCAAAACAGTCTTTTTCAATAAAAGAAAATGCGCATCATCTATCAACACTTTCATTCAGAATAGTTGCAGTTATCATTATGGCAATTGAATTGTTTCATTTCTGTAAAAAGTGGATCGAAGATGCGCCGATGAATTATCATGATGCTGATATGCTGCCCATTATGAAGATCATGTCGCAACGTTTTCTAAGCGGACATTTTTCGCAGGTGTATAATATCATTCCTGAAATATGGAACGGCATTCATCCTGTTTATTTACCCGCTATGTGGATGCCGTTCAATATTGCAGTAGCAGGAAACTTTGATCTGCGCTGGATCACAACGATCTGCCTTATGCTGATCTTTACCATTTTTATTTTTGTATTCCATCCCTCGCATCAAAAAAAAGTATCACCATTTATTTTACTCTGTGCATTTTTGTTTTTTTGGTGGATATCAACATCAGAAACGCAGGGAATAGTTCCTTATACAGAAGAGGGAATTGTTATTTTTTATTACATGTTGCTCACACTTGCTTTATTGAATGGAAATATTTGGTTCATTGCAGTCTGTATCGCTTTATGCGGATTAAGTCGTTATGCTTTTATTGGTTGGCTGATTCCTTATGGTTTGATATTGGTGTATAAAAAAAGAGTACCCGATTTGATCAAATTAATTGCAACAGGAATTGTTTGTTTTTTATTACTAATGATCATTCCGTTCGGATGGGCTCCTTTCATTAATTTATTATCATTGCCTGATCGATACATTGATTTTGCCACAAGGGTTTGGCATGATTCGCCTATTGTATTTTCAAGCAGTTTGGGTTTCGCAAAATTTTTCGGTGCCGGCAGGATAGCTCTGCAACATCATTTATTGATCATTTTATCTTTTGCTGTTCCATTCTTATTTGCAGTAATCGCCATTTGGCTGCGAGATAAAAAAAATTATCGGATCAGGAATATTTCTTTGGCAACATTTAAAATTTCTTTGGTTGTTTTTTATTCATTTATTGACGTGCCGTATCTATATCTATTTTACACATCATCGTTTGTAAGTTTGCTGATCGTGGGATATTTTATTTCGTTGCGAGAGGAAGAAATGATTATTCAATAATCTTTTATAACAACAGTAATTCATCCACATATTTTCTGTCATTGCATAAACGCGGCACTTTATTTTGCCCGCCCAGCTTGCCTTTGCGGCGAAGCCATTCTGTAAATATTCCTTTCTTCAATGCTTTCACCAATGGAATTCTCAAAGCGATGTCTTTATATCTTTTTGCTTCATAGTCGCTGTTCACACTTTTTAAAGCACAGTCCAATTCGTATGTGAATTCGTTGATGCTTGCGGGCTCTTTTTCAAATTCGATCAACCATTCATGTGCGCCATTACTGTTCTCGCTGAAATAAACAGGAGCTGCGGTATAATCATTTACAACGGCATTTGTTTTTTCACTTGCTATCGCGATCGCTTTATCACTGTTGTCAACAATTATTTCTTCACCAAATGCATTGATATAATGTTTTAATCTTCCGCTCACTCTTATTTTGAAAGGATCGCGGGAAGTAAACTGAACCGTATCTCCAACCAAATACCTCCATAATCCGCCATTGGTAGAAATAACCAATGCATAATTTTTATTCAGTTCCACCTTATCCAGACCGATGGTTAATGGTGATTCTTTACCGTATTCTTCTACAGGCATGAATTCATAAAAAATTCCATAATCCAAGAATAATAACATCCCATCATCAGTCGGATCATCCTGCGCAGCAAAAAAACCTTCACTTGCATTGTATAAATCGAGATAATAAATATCCTTGCCAATTAATTTTCTAAATTGTTCACGATATGGCGTGAATGAAACACCACCATGCAAATACAATTCAAAATTGGGCCACACTTCAGCCAATGTTTGTTTGCCGGTTATTTCCAAAATTCGTTTGATCAAAACCAATGTCCAGGTTGGTACACCTGAAATAGATGTTACATTTTCTTGGATCGTTGAATTGGCGAGTTGTTCAATTTTATCTTCCCATTCATCCATCAATGCAATGGATAATTCAGGTGTTCTTATCCAGTTTGCCCAAATGGGCGTGTTTTGCAAAAGCACCGCACTCAGGTCGCCGTAATGTGTTTCTTCATTAATGGAACTTATTTGATGACTTCCGCCGATCACTAATCCTTTACCGGTTAGTAAATCACTTTCCGAATTAAAATTATAATACATCGTCAGCACATCTTTCACCGCCTGATAATGGCAATCCTGTAAACTTTCTTCTGTAATGGGAATGAATTTACTTTTATCATTGGTAGTGCCGCTGCTTTTTGCGAACCAGGAAACAGGTGTATCCCATAACAAATTTTGTTCGCCCTTCATTAATCTTTCGATATAAGGCTTGATGTCGTCATACTCATGAATGGGAACAGCTTTTTTAAAATCGCGGATGGAGAATAATTTAGTCATTCCGTATTTTCTGCCGATCTCGGTATATTGTCCGTGTGTAACCAGATCCTGCAATACTTCACGCTGCGTGGCAACAGGATCTAATTTCCATTGCTCAATGCGCCAGTAACGTAAACGGGCCAGTCTTGATATTGCAGGGCTTAGCAGTTTCATTGGGGAATAGCAGCAAAATAAGCAATGCAGCGGAGAATAAAAAGGATTATTCTTCTATATTTTGTGTTGCATCAAAATCGCGCAGTTGTGCATTGTCTCTTTCCATATCGATGATCCAATCTTTACGTTTCAATTCGAAGTTGGTGCCGAGATATAAACGGCGTACTTTTTCATCGTCAGCCAATTGTTCTGCAGTGCCGTGTTTGAATATTTTTCCTTCGATCAATAAATAAGCACGATCGCAAATAGATAATGTTTCATTTACATTATGATCGGTGATGAGAATGCCGATGTTCTTATATTTCAATTTGGCAACAACGCTTTGAATATCTTCCACTGCAATGGGATCAACGCCGGCAAATGGTTCATCCAATAAAATGAATTTGGGGTCAACAGCCAATGCTCGGGCAATTTCTGTTCTTCTTCTTTCACCACCACTTAAACTGTCGCCATTGTTTTTACGAACATGATGCAGATTGAATTCATCCAATAACTTTTCTAACTTATCCATTCTTTCCTGTTTGGTCAGTTTCGTCATTTCCAAAACAGCAAGGATATTATCTTCCACACTTAATTTTCTGAAAACACTTGCTTCCTGAGGCAAATAACCAATACCCATCTGAGCCCTTTTATACATGGGCAGTTTAGTGATATCGAGATCATTTAAGAAAACCGTTCCTTCATCGGGCTTGATCAATCCAACCACCATATAAAATGTTGTTGTTTTACCGGCACCGTTAGGACCGAGTAAACCAACGATCTCTCCCTGTTTCACATCTACACTTACTTTGTTCACAACGGTTCGGCCCTTATAACTTTTTACGAGTTCTTTGGTATGTATAGTGATGTCCAATGGATGATGTTTTTACAAAAATAGAGTTTATGCGCTTGTGCCGATACATTGAATTTTATCTTAACAAATACTTGAGTTATAAGCACAGTATGTATATTGCAATAATTTTTGAAGCATGAAAGTAACAGAACATATTGCGCAGGCAAAAAATACATTGGTTTCTTTTGAAGTATTACCGCCATTGAAAGGCAAAACCATTAGTTCTTTGTACGATCACTTAGATCCATTGATGGAATTCAAACCATCCTGGATCAATGTTACGTATCATAGAAGCGAGACCATGTTCAAGAAAAAAGCAGATGGCACATTTGAAAAAGTGGATGTACGCAAACGCCCCGGTACGGTTGGTATTTGCGCTGCCATCATGAATCATTATAAGATCGATGCCGTTCCGCATTTGATCTGCGGAGGCTTTACCAAACGCGAAACAGAAGATGCATTGATCGATCTTAATTTTTTAGGAATTGATAACGTATTGGTGCTGCGTGGCGATGCTGCAAAAAATGAAACATCATTCGAGCCGGAAAAAGACGGAAACTTTTTTGCGATCGACCTGCTGAAACAAGTTGCGCATTTGAATAATGGCGTTTACGTTGATAAAGATATTTTAAACGGAAGCAAAACAAATTTTTGCATGGGCGTTGCCGGTTATCCTGAAAAGCACTTTGAAGCACCTAATTTAGAAATTGACCTGGCAAGGATGAAAGAGAAAGTGGATGCAGGTGCTGAATATATCATGACACAAATGTTTTTTGATAATCAGAAATTTTTTGATTTTGTAAAAAGCTGCCGTGATATGGGTATTACCGTTCCGATCATTCCGGGATTAAAACCCATCACTACCAAAAAACAATTATCTGTTTTGCCAAGGATCTTTCATGTGGATATTCCAACCGATCTTTCCAATGAAGTGTTGAAATGCAAGACAGACGCGGATGTTGAAGCAGTGGGAACAAAATGGCTCATTCAACAAAGCAAAGAATTAAAAAAATTCGGAGTGCCTGTTTTACATTATTACACACTGGGTAAACCAAAGGTTATCTGGAATGTGGTAAAAGAGACTTTGTAAATAATTTTCTGAATAAAAAGAGCAACTCAACGAATTGCTCTTTTTATTGTATTGTTTTCCAAATCGCGTCATCCACTTTTACGGGATATTTTTTCTTCAGTTCATCTATCCATTTTTCTTCCACCACTTTTTGATAATCATTCATTACCATACCACGTGATTCTTCAAAACTGCGTTGTGCTTTATCGGGAAAAATATCAATTACATATATAAAACTGTAGGACTCTTCATTGGAGGCCTTTTCAACAGCCGACAAAAATCCTTTCTCCATTTTTATTTTTTGCTGAACAGGTAAGTGTTCCATTTCATATCTGCCGCTGTCGCCAATGACAGATTCTCCATAACTACCTGCAATGATTTTCCAGTCAGCAGGCCTTTGTTTGATCCGTTCCGCCACTTCATTGATCATACTTTTATTTTTTGCAGTGATCACCAAAGCGGCCACACTTGGATTCCATACATAAGTTCTCTGATGTGCATCATAGTATTTTTTTAAACCGGCAGAATCTTCAGCAGCTTTACCCCACACATGTTTATCCATGGCGGCAAATAAAACATTGGCATCATTGAATTCACTAAGCTGTTGTTTAAACTCCGGATTATATTCTTCCAAATGTGAACTGTAATAAGCTGTACTGGAATTTTCAGTAAACTCTTTTAATAATTGTGAAGCAGGCGATACTATATTTTTGATCCGTACAAATTTCACAAAATCATGTACTGTAAATTTTTGTTTTGAAAAAGAAAACAGGATGGTGCTGTCTTTTATTTTTTTATTGGCAGAAATTGATCTTTTATAAATGGCACTATCAATAAACTGTTGCAATGCTGTTTCATCGTAATTCCCTTTGCAATAATTTGTTTTGATCATCCATTTTTTGATGAGTTGTTGTTTTGAATAAGCAAGCCTGTCGCTGTTTTCTACCGCAGCTTTTAATTTATCATCAACAGTTTTTGCTGCAGGGATCATTTCGAGCAGCTTCACGATATGATAGCCATAGCTTGTTGCAAATGGTTTTGTGACATCATTGATATGCTTCAATGAAAAAACTTTTTCTTCAAATTCAATGGCATATTCTCCTACGCCGATCTCAGGAAGAATACCGTTCTTTAATGCAGAAGTATGATCGGTATTGAACTGCGTTGCCAATTGTTCAAATGACTGACCTGATTGAATTAGCTGATACAGGCTATCTGCTAAACCTGCCAATTTATTTTTTTCACCCTGATTGCTGTTAGGAGCAAAAGCCAATAAGATCTGTGCCACTTTTCTTTTTCCTGCAGATGGTCTTTGTTCTATATTTTTAAAAATATGATAGCCGTATTTGCTTTTGTAGGGAAAAGAAAAATGTTGAGGGGCTAAACCATAGATGATATTTTCAATTTCATAAGGCAGATTGAAAACAGTAATAAAACCAAGATCGCCTTTACTTTTTTTTGTTTCCTCGTCGGTTGCATATCTTTCAACTAATGCATCAAATGATTTTCCTGTTTTGAGTTGTTGATAGGCTGATTGTATTTGTTTGGATGCAGCCAATGTATCTTTTCCGAACGGAATGAATATCTGCTGAACAGCAATATCTTTTTTACTTCTTTCAAATGCTTCCTGTACTAAATTTTTTTCGTTTGCTTCTTCATTGATGAAATTTTCAGCGAGTTGCTGTTTATAATTAGAAGCCTCTAACTGAAAAGAACTATTCTTATCCAATTCTTCATCATAGCCAGCCTGCACTTTTAATTTATAATGAATATATAATGGAAGGTATTCTTTTAAAGCTACAACCCTGCTGCTGCTCAGCTGCAGAGATTTATTGAAGGAGCGAAGAAATTCCTGTTTACTTACTTCTTTGTTTCCATAAGTAAATAATGTTTGCGGGAATAATGAAAAAGATATAAAAACAAATATTGCAAACAATATAAACTTTCTTATTCGCATATTTTATTTGCTGCTGTTTTGCTTTTTCAGTTTGGCTGCGATCAGGTCGTCGAACTGTTCAATACTCAGTTGTTTGGCAATGATATTTTTCTTGTCATCCAATAAATACAATGTGGGCGTTTTATACACATCATATAATTGCCTGAAATTCGGTTGACCTGCTGCCTGCTCTGCATCTCTCTCTGCTTTGGGTTGATATACCAATATCCAGTCGGGACTCAGATGTTTTTCAGCTACAAATTTTTTCAATTCATCCATTGTTTTTTCTGCAGTGTTTACCGCATAAATGGTGATGCCCAGCGATTTCCATTTTGCACGATACATCGAATCAATTCTCGGAATTTCTTCCTTGCAATGACTGCAGGTAGGGTCCCAAAACACAACCAAAGTAAATGTTGATTGTATGCTGTATAGCGAAATAACTTTTTCGGTGGTATCCCTCAAATTCAACAACGGTGCAGGATTGCCAAGCTGATTGGCCATCATGCTGTAAGCCCTTTCAAAGATCGTTTTTCGTGATGCAGCATTTAAAAAAGTAGTATCTCCTTTGGAATAAAAATTATCAAACATATAGAGAAACACTTTATCCTGACCCATATATTCAGGGTTCATGTATTTATTGGTGAACTTGGTCAACAGATACGGATACATTTCTTTTCCTGTTCTTGATGATAATAAAATATACTTCACTTCCTTGATAATAGAATCGGGTTCGGGTGAAACATAAAATTTAAAATAATCGTCGAGTTTGGGTTCGAAGAAAGGCGTACGCAATAATCGATCATCATTAAAAGCAACATCATCCCAGAAATGATTTTTTACAAAACGATACGGATAAGTTGAATCTGCTTTTCCGTTTACAATAGGAATGGCAGGAGCATCGGGCCTTTTCATGGCAGTCAGTAAAGTTGTTAATAATGAAGACGGATGTTTTTTGATGATATCTTCCCGGTAGTTCTGTAATTCTTTGTTCAATCGAATGATCTCATTTCTGAGTTTTGCAGAGTCATCTTTTGTTTTTGCAGTTGACATTTGTTGATTGAGATTCATCAATCCTTTTCCTTTCTCGATCGTTACTGCAGAATATTCTTTGAACAGATCATTGTCAGGAGAGCCTTTAATAACGGGATTATCTTTTTGTGCCGTATCACCTGTAATGCTGAACTGCTGCTGATTTCCAATCAGCAATTCAAACTGAACCGTGTATTGCGGCGACACAACAAAATAAATGCCACCGGGTAATTTAGTCGTGCCTTTAAATGCACCAGCACTTTTCTCATTCAGTTGAGCGGAATCAACCAACACCCTTCCTTTGCCATAATATGAACCCAGATACACTTTGCAATTTTTCAAAGGCGTTAAAGTGATAGCAATGTTTTTGGCAGGTGCTGCAACAGGCTTTTTCACTGCCTGTGACCATAATAAAACTGAAAAAAATAAACTTACAAAAAACAGAAATCGGTACTTCATCAACTAAAAATTTTCTTGATTGTAAATGTAAGTAATTGCCGAGCTAATGAAAAGATGCTTTGTACAATGAAATGATAATTTTTTGTGTCGTTTTAAAAACGATGCAACCATGATACGCCGATCTGATATTGGTTGCCCTTTGTTTCGGGAAGATATTCCTGATTGGCCCATGAGGCACTTGCCGACAACACATTAAAGCGTGAGATCTTTTTCTTATAAAAAATACCGGCTTTATAAGTGGTTAGTTTATAAAACTGAATAGCAAAATAACGATCATCCGGCGATAATCCATAACCAATTGTACCGCCCAGTAAATCATCGGCAGTATCAAAATAATATGTTGCGGATAAAGCGTAAGACGAAGAAACAGTGCTTGTATATTCACTTGGTCTTACATAAGCCCTTAATCCGAAAAGCCAGCTTTTATAATACTTTCCGATATTCCCTGTAAACATCCAGGTGGGGGCTCCGCTGAATTTTAAATAGCGTAAACCCAATTCTCCTTCAAAACTTTTGGGAAGATTGGCGTACAAAGAAAATCCGCCGCGCCATTGCGGAAACACACCGTTATCACTGGCGCAATAACCGATACTTACATAACTGTAGAATGTTTTTGAGATATGCGGGTAAGCATCTGCTTCTACCTGTACCGCATTTTCCTGAAAACGATTGGCATAATTGATTCGACCGATCACAGAACCAATAGATGTTGTTCTTCCATAATCTATACTTGCTAAATGCCAGGGATCTGCGAATTGTTTGTCGAAATATACATAATCGTAACTAACGGATATTCTATTCTTGTATGTTGTTTCTTTAATTCTTTCCTGTAATGCTCTTGCTTGTGTATTGTTTTTATTGATCTTTAAAATTTGACGTGTCACAGAATCTGCTGCTGCATAGCTTTTCATGGCGTTCAATATTTTTGCTTTACGCAATAACAGTTCTTCAGATTGCGGATGAAATTTTAACCCGCCTTCACAAATATCTAAAGCGCTTGCATAATGATCGTTCCAGTATTCCAGATCGCTGTAAGCAATTACGGCATCTTCGTAATCGGGTTTTGATTTTAGCACGCGATCAAAACAAATAACGGCACTGTCATAGTTATTTGTCCAGGTATAGATCCTTCCTAAAAAAATGCGGATGTCTGCATAATCAGGACTGATGCTGAGAGCCTGATATAAATACCCTTTAGCTTTGTTGTAATCACTTTCATCAAAAGCCGCTTTGCGTGCAGCTTTGAAAAGATCATCTGACGATGCTTCCTGTGCAAACACATTGATCAGCATGGAAGAAAAAAATAAAAGCAGTGCTATTTTTTTAATCGGCATAAGATGAATTCTGTTAGTTAAAGATACTATTTTGATATTGTTATTGGATTGTAAGAGCAGACCATATACTTCTAATTTTTGATTTAATATTTGAAAATACGGGTAATTATTTTTTCGGTAAGTATTGTTGCAACAAACTATCAGGCACTAATTTTTTTCCATTTAGAAATTCATCATTCTTTCTTTTGAAAAGATCGAATGCCGCTTTTAATTGAGCGAATTTATTTTCATCAGTTATTGGTGTAAGATTCATGTCACTGCTGATCCTGAACAATGAATTAGCATTGATCATATATTCCCCCATCACAAAATCAATGATATCATTCTTGGTTTGCATTAATGGATAAGCGTGGATATTCCTGAAACTCCTTGCTGTGTCTAAGCCGCTGCCCATCCAGTTAACAAGCGATGGCACTTGTAGTCCGTAGCTTTTTTTCAACCACATCATCATGCTCGGCAGCACATCAAAATGTGTGGAGACAGAAGAAAATCTTGCCGTACGTTTTAGTAAAGGCGAATATATGATCAGCGGAACATGATACCGATCTATTTTACTGATCATCGGTATTTCGGGCATTCGGTGATCACCCGTTATCAGAAAAACAGTGTTATTAAAATCGCTTCTTTGTTTGTATTGTTCAATAAAATTTTTTATCGCATCATTGGTGTATAAAATACTGGCGTATTGATATTTGTAATTTCGGTATTCTTTTTTGGTGGCCTCATCAAATTTTAATTCATCCATGCGTTGTTCAAAACGCTGTAAATATTTTTCTTGCTCGTTTATTAAAAAAGGACTGTGAGTAGAAACGGTGAGCACAACATTTGCAAAAGGTTGTTGCGTATTTTGCCTTGTTTCAAAATATCTTCTGAATAATTCTTTATCGCCATAACCCCAAGAAAATCCGGAAGCACTTGGAGGCATCTTTACATAATTTGACGGATAGGTTGCTTCATCATTGATCGCATCAATATTATTTTTCCTGAGATAAATGTTCATGTTATCAAACGTGGATGTACTGCCCGCATAAAATGATGTGTTGTATCCATTGTGTTTGAGTAAACTCAATAAGGACAGATGTTGCGGCATCTTATCGCCTAATTCACAAAAGCCGTTTTTAGCAAAAGGCAATGAGCCGATAAAAGATGGTAACACAGCAAATGTTCTTCCTCCTTCACTCAAAAAATTCTCCCAGTATAAACTTTTATCTGCGAGGGAATCAACAAAAGGGGTAAAGTTTCCGAGATAAGCACCTTTGTTCGTGAAAGCCCTGCCCAATCCTTCCACTAATAAAATAACAATATTGGGCGGTGTTTTTTCTGCATTAAAGAATGGCGACAGCACATCCGCAGAACTGTCGATGCCATGCAGAAAAGGATAATTTTTTTCATCCACATAGTTGAAAGAAATGGTTGTATTTTTTTCATTTTCTTCACCTCCAAAATCACCGCTGTAACTGTCTGCATAAATGTCGTGTTCTTTTGCAGCAGGAAAAAAATGTTGTACCGATGCATTGAAAAAGAAATAGGATTTATTCAATGCAAGATTGTTGCTGTACTCCTGTCCGGGCAACCATTTGTTTGTTACAGATAACAGATTAAATGCAATTGCGCTTCCGAATAATAAGAAAAGTAAACTTGCAAAAAAGCCATTCGGCTTTAATTTTTTCGGCAGATAAATCAGTAACACAATAATTAATACCACAGTAACGGAAAGAATAAGAATAGTGGTAATATTAATGCCACCGGCTGCACCAACGGTTTGTTTGATATCGTTCCACGAATAGCCCCAAAGATCAGCGCCCAACGGAACCAATGTAGTTAAAAAATATTGCGATAGTGAAACCTGAATTACTATCAGCAATACCGATAGTGCAATAAAAAATATTTTCGCCATTTTTTTATGCAACAAATACAATAATGCAAATGGCAGAAACCAGATCAGGCCTGTTGAAAGGAAATAGGCGAGATCTTTCGCAAGACCTAATGTGATCACTTTGAAAAATAATTTAGGTATGCCGTGTTTCAAAACCTCAAAAACTAATTCAAATATCCTTGCACTGATCAACAACAAGAGCAGTGTAATGGCATAGCCTGCATATTCTTTGACTGAATTAAAAAACGTAGCCGGAATTTTTTGTAAGGATAGCAGTACGGGACCCTTTTCTTTGCCCTTAGGTCTTTCTACTATGCTTTGTTGTGATGGGGCTGCAGTTTTTGGAGCCGCAAAACCGGTTCTTGTCATTTCACCCCAGGCCTTATTTTTTTTGAGCAGATCAATGTATCCCTGAACAGCACTCCACACAACAAAGGGATGAAAATAGAACGGTTCCGTTAATGCGGTCACGATCAATAAAAATATCTCTGATCTTTTTTTATATTGATGATAAGTAATGATCTCCATGTAGATCGCGAATGCAGAATAGAGATATCCGAAACAAATAACAAATAAGAGGAACACAAAAAAGAAATACCACTCGATCAGTCCCATTGCAGCGAAAATTAAAAAAAAGATGAATCCTATGAACTCAATGATAGGCGCAAGAAATTCGAAGAAGAACCAATAAGGATAACTCAATAAACCCATCAAATGATACTTGTAATTAAAGAACATTTTACGATGAAAGCTTAATGTTTCATAAGTTCCCCTTGCCCAACGATTGCGTTGCCTTCCTAAAATTTGTAATGAGTCAGGCGCTTCTGTCCAGCACAATGGATCGGGAATATAAGTAACACGATATTTTTCTTTTTTCTCTTCCAGATAACGTCGCATCCTTACAACAAGTTCCATATCCTCGCCTACCGTATTATGATTATAACCGCCGGCTTTAATAACGATCTCTTTATCAAATGCACCAAATGCGCCTGAAATCAGCATCAGGCCGTTTAATCTGCTCCACGCCATTCTTCCTAAAATAAATGCACGGATATATTCCAGGCTTTGCATTCGGGGAAGATATTTTTGAGGGATCTTTACTTTAATTAATTTACCATCTTCAATAATGCAGGAATTGGCAATGCGAACAACGCCGCCGGATGCGATCACTTTTTTGTCCGTTTCTTCTAAAAACGGTTTTACCATTTTCAATAAGGCATCCTGTTCCAGAATACAATCCACATCAATGCAAACTAAATAATCATGGGTTGCGATGTTAACACCCACATTCAATGCATCTGCCTTTCCGCCGTTCACTTTATCAACGATCACCAATTTGCTGTACACAGGGTTTCTGCTTTTATACACACCTCTTACTTCTTTTGTGGGGATCTGATAGTTTACATAGAAGTGAACTTTTTTTAGATCAAATGCATCGATTAATTTTTCGAGGCTATCGTCCTTGCTTCCATCATTCAAAATGATCACTTCGAGATTGCTGTAATAAATGGACAAGAGAGAACGTACATTTTCAATAATGGTCTTGCCTTCATTATAGGCAGGTGCCAGAATGCTTACGGATGGTGCATGAGGAGATGCGGCTAACAAACGATAATCCGTAAAACTGTTTTTGTACAGATAAGAATGCGTTTCGCCAATTGAAAAGAGACCAATAAAAATATACGACAGCAGCAGTAATACAGAATAAGAAAATATGCCGTATATGAGCACATTGAATACAATATCAGTGATGCTTGGTAAACTCATCTTCCCATTTCTGATTTAATGTGCAGATAAATATCCTGATACGGACCGGATGGTGCTTTTCCGCGTTCTTCCAACGCTTCCAATCCCAGTGGAAAACAATGTGCCAAAACCCTTCCTGCTTTTAATTTTATGATATCACTTTCATCATCCAGCAGTGCAATTAAAAACCAGGCCTGATCTACCGTTGCTATTTTTACGAGCCCATCTAAGACAGCTAATTGATTTGTAAATTTTTCCTTGGGATAATGATCTGTAAGAATTTGCGGAGTTGATTCATCAGCAATTCGCACCAAAGTTTTAATTGCCTGCAACCTGACAGCAGTATTGCTGTGTTCCAAACATTGTACAACAACATTATGAACAAGGAATTGCTGATACTCTTCTGCCAGTTTTAATGCAAAAATGATAACAGTATCGTTTGCCGAAGAAAGCCATTTGGGAAGATGTGTTGCTAATTGTCTGTTTTCTTCTGCAGATCTTAGTTGATCCAATAATTTTATTTGTTGCCATTCGGTGATAGGATAGTTCACCACATCTAAAAATCGAAGTCCCTCAAACCCGGTCATATTAACAACACCGATTTGTGCTTCCATGCGGACAAACTCATACTGACTGTTGGTATTTTGATAGATAAGTGATAATGTATCCATCTGCTGCATGGAATATAATTCATTGATACCTCTTGCCAGAATATGCCATTTTCTGCTGTTGAGTTTCCGGAGCGATTCTTTTTTCAGGTCAAGTTTTTCGTAGAGTGCAATAATATTTTTTGAAGCAACACCGGTTAAATTTTTTTTTGTTTTGATCAATTCGTCAATGATGAATTGTTTTGCTAAAGGCCTTTTTAAAATGCGGTAAAAATGATCAGGGATATTGAAACGGCTGCCTTCTTCAGAGTCCTCTAAAATGGCTTTTGTTACCCAAGCTTCCAATTCAGGTTGAATTTTTTTCGTGAAGAAAAATCTTCTCTTCTTCAGGTAAAGCGTACAATAGATAATGAGGATTATAATAAAAAAACCGGCAGATAAGATCTCAACACCCGTCAACAGATGATCGGGGATGATGAATTTTGTAAAACCCTTTAGCATACTTGATGAAGAAAATGCTATGCGGGATAAAAAAGTATCGCAATATGAAAAAATGAATGATACGATCAAAATACATTCGGGTTAATATGCAAGGTTAACATATTTTCTAATGATTCTTTTTCAGCAATCTTTTTACACGAACAGCCAACTCATTTAAATTGAAAGGTTTGGTTATATAATCGTCGGCACCCAATTCAAAAGCGTCTTCCACGGTTTTTTCCTGACCCAGCGCGGACAATACAATTACAGCAGTTAGACTGTTCCTTTTTTTTACAAATTGCAATATCTCTAAGCCCGAAGCATAAGGAAGCATGATGTCTGTGATCACAATATCGGGAAAGCCTTCTTCTAATTTTTGTAATGCCTCTTTTCCATCCACACAGCTATCTACTGTATATCCTTCCTTCTCTAATTTCATGCAGATGGTCTTGCGCATCAATCGCTCGTCTTCAGCTATCAGGATCTTCATAGCAAGTAGTACATTTTTACAGATTAACTTTCAACCGAAATTAATATTAAAACAGCGGTTTTTATTTATGAATTTGGCCAATATCTCTGTAGTTCTTTTTTCAGTAATCGTTCAGCAATGGCATATTTTAACGCAATAAACTCGATCATCGGTCTTATGGAATCAAGTTCAACCCTGTTTTCGGCTTTTGATTCAACACCAACAACAGCATCATAGAGTTCATCCACTTTAATAACAGATACAGATGATTTTACCGTATGTGCTGTTTTAAATAAATTCTCCCAATCCTTCTGATCATCATACTGTTTCATTTTTTCAATAGAAGGCGGCATGGTGGTTAAAAAAAGTTCAATGATCGATCTGATAGAATCAATATCATCACCAACCAGATCCTTCAAAACGCTTAAATCGACCGTTATACCGTTTTCAGTAAGTAAAAAATCAAATGACATAGCAGTGTTTATATTGTAATTTACAGAGCAATAAGCTATTTAAACAGTTTTTTTGTCATTAAATGGGCTTACTGATCATCTTTTGCTAATTTTTAACCCTTTATGTGCAGCCAATTCTACTATTTTTGTCCCTCTTTCAAAAAGGGATGAGATTTCCTTCACAACTATAGAAAATGAAAAAAACGCTTTTAGTACTGCTTTGTGTCACCACTATTCTTTCAGCAAATGCTCAATTGAGCCATCTGTTTTCTAAAAAGAAGAAAACAGACAGTGTTCAGGTAAAGCAAAAACCTGCTCCCGTTCCCGAAGCCCCAAAACCTAAAACAGATTGGACCAAGATCGATCTGAGTAAAAGACCTGCCGATCATTTTTTGATCCAATACGGAAGTGATAGTTGGTTAAATCATCCCGACAGTATCAAAACAAAAGGGTTCAGTCGTCATTTCAATTTTTATGTGATGATGGATAAGCCTATGAAAACAAATCCAAAATTCAGTGTGGCGTATGGATTAGGTTTTGCTTCGAGCAATATCTTTTTTGACCATCAATATGTAAAAGTGAAAGGCAGCGGTACAACGTTGGCCTTTGACAGTACCACGCATTTTAATAAATCTAAAGTGGTGACGGAATATTTACAGGTGCCCGTTGAACTGAGATATTATTCAGATCCGCAGCATCCCAATAAATCCTGGAAAATGGCAGTTGGTGTTAAAGCAGGTGTTTTGCTAAAATCTTATTACAAAGGAAAGAACCTGATGGATCAAAATGGTGCCAGCTATTATGGCAGCACTTATATCTTAAAAGAGAAGAATAACAGATATTTTAACAGCACTACTTTTGTTGCAACAGCAAGGGTGGGCTATGGAAATTTCTCACTCAATTGCGATTATCAGATAACGCCTGTGCTGAAACAGGGAGCGGGTCCTGATATGCATACTTTATCAATTGGATTGACCGTAAGCGGATTATAAACAGTAAAATTTTTTAAAAGCCTTACTTGTGAAAATGAGTAAGGCTTTTTTATTGGAATGATAAGAGCAATTTGTAAAAAGAGCTAACACATAGATACATAGAAAAAAGAGGGCAGATAGCTTTATTCTCTATGTGCTCTTTTCCTGACTATGTTTCTATGTGTTGTAAAATTATTCTCCTGCACCTCGCAGCACAGTGAGGCTCAACATCACATCGTATTCCTTAATTGAATGCTATTGCGTTATGCGATGAATTACATTTGTAAAAAATAAAAAGTTTGATAGAGAAACAACAAAAAATAAAAAACGAAGAAAAAGCGGTATTGATAGGATTGATACAAAAAGAACAAACAGATGAACAGGTAACCGAATACCTGGATGAATTGGCTTTTCTGGCAGAAACTGCCGGAGCCATCACTGTAAAACGATTCACACAAAAATTGCCTCATGCCGACAGTAAAACATTTGTAGGCAAAGGAAAATTAGAAGAGATCAAAAATTATATCGCCGCAAAGAATATTGATGTAGCCATTTTTGATGATGAATTAACGGGCTCGCAGATCAGCAATATCGAAAAAGCATTGGGCGTAAAAACAATTGACAGAAGCGATCTGATACTCGACATATTTGCACGACGTGCCAGAACTGCACAAGCCAAAGTGCAGGTGGAGCTGGCACAATATCAATATCTATTACCACGCTTAAAAGGCATGTGGGCACACTTGGAAAGACAGGGCGGCGGTATCGGTACACGCGGTCCGGGTGAAACGGAGATCGAGACCGATCGCCGTATCGTTAAAGATAAGATATCCTTATTAAGAAAAAGATTGGGGGATATAGATAAGCAGGCATTCACACAAAGAAAAGAACGCGGTGAATTCATCCGTGTATCCTTAGTGGGTTATACCAATGTGGGGAAAAGCACTTTGATGAATCTGATCAGCAAGAGCGATGTGTTTGCAGAGAATAAATTATTCGCCACATTAGATACCACTACGCGAAAAGTTGTTTTTGAGAACACACCTTTTTTATTGAGTGATACCGTTGGTTTCATCCGAAAGCTGCCGCATCATTTAATTGAAAGTTTTAAAAGTACGTTGGATGAAGTAAGAGAGGCCGATATTTTATTGCATGTAGTGGATATCTCGCATTTGCAATATGAAGAACAGATGGGCACCGTAAATAAAACTTTGCAGGAACTGAAAGCGTTTGAAAAACCTATTCTCGTGGTGTTCAATAAAATGGACATGTATGAAGAAAAGAATTTTGATGAATGGTTAGATGATAGTGTGCAACAGGATATCTTAAGAGAATTAAAAGAAAGATGGGAAAGGGAAACCGATAATCATTGTGTTTTTATTTCTGCATTGGAAAAAAAGAACATTGATGCATTGCGGGAATTTTTGTTGAATAAAGTGAGGGACTTGTATAAGATCAGGTATCCGTATAGGGAAGTACATTTTTAAAATTCATCCCCGACTGAATGACACAGTCGGACAGGCTTCTTTTAAATAAATGTTTTAGCATAATATTAGGGTGCTTCATTACTACCTTACTTTTTTGCTTGCCCAAAAAAGTATCAAAAAAGGGCAACCGAAAACGATAACAGCCCGTTTTCGGTGAGGTTCCCTGATTTAGCTTTTGCACTACTGTGACTTCAGCGATAGGGCCCTGATACGTTATCAATAATGAATGTCATTTAGTAACTTGTTTGCAGCGCAAAAAATTGGTTAATAAGAATGACAATCATACTTTAATGTAATTGCAGTTTGCTTTATACTTTAACTTCATGGCATTATTAGGGATTGAATCTTTTAAAGAAATGAGTGCAGCAAAAAAATATCAATGGCATAAGGTCGCCGAAAATATCGGATCGATTGCATGGCAGCAAAATGATATGTGTGTGGTGGAGGTGGCCGGCAAAAAGATCTCTTTGGCGAAATACGGTGATCAGCTTTTTGCGTTTGCGCATAAATGTCCGCATGCAGGTGGTACACTGACCGAAGGTGTTTTGGATGCTGCCGGACATGTGATTTGTCCGTTGCATCGGTATAAATTCGAATTAAACAAGGGCAGGAACGTATCGGGAGAAGGTTATTATTTGAAGGTCTATGCCGTAGAATGCAGGCCAGACGGCATTTATATCGGATTCGAAGAAAAAGGATTCTTGCATTGGCTGTAAATATTTTTGTCAAAAACATTAAACCCCTATTTTTGCAACCCCGAAAGGGGCAGGTATTCCCGAATAGCTCAGTTGGTTAGAGCATCTGACTGTTAATCAGAGGGTCTCTGGTTCAAGTCCAGATTCGGGAGCGAACGTAAAACGTTCAAAATCAATCACTTACATCAAAAATGTAGGTGATTTTTTTATGTCCCCTGCCATCTTTCTGCCATCTTTTGATGAAAACAGGTGTAAAACATGAGAAAAATTGGGTGTTTTTCCCGTTGAATAAAAAATCATTAATAGATACATTTACAGCCTCTTATGGATAACCGGGGGGATATTCATAAGAAATAATATCAGCTTCATTCCGAAAGAGTGGAGCTTTTATTTTGGATAAATTTGATGCTACAACAAATTAAATCAACATTGAAACCAGAAATCATATCAAAACACAGTATTACACTTGATTTAAACGACTATTCAAGAAACGATGTCAAGTACATCTATAAACTTGGTAAGGTGGTTTATTACTTCTGTATTCACGATACACCAAAGAAGGATGATTTCGGTTTTGATTTTAATACAAATGAAAAGTTGATTGTTCTTCTTTACCCAAAGGGTTTGATATCATTTGAAATAGTTAAAGTGGGTGATACATGGAAACCAAAAACAAAACTTACTCCACCAGTTCCCAATGATATATTAATAATGATAATTCAAAAAATCCGTGAATAAGGAATCAGTTTGAAATTGTCCTATTAGTTCCTGATTGATTAAAATCTCATGTACCGTTTTTGCTACCGTTGATTTATTTCACTTTTTCAATCTTTTATTTGAAACCAGAAATAAAATTACTGAGATCTTCAATATAGAATTTAATTGTAATTTTAGTCAATTAATAATCAAATGGAAACGCAA